>NZ_JBMDJX010000058.1:0-10119 GCF_057809415.1 Chromobacterium sp. FG22
CCGAACTGCAGGCCGGTCTGCGCCTGGACGGCGCCGGCCTGTGGGCGGCGCGGCTATATCGGCTGGAGCAAGGCTGGCGTCTGCTGTGGCTGGCGCATCACGCCTCGGTGGACGGGGTGTCGTGGCGGATTCTGCTGGCAGACCTGTGGCGGGCCTACGCGGCGCTGAGCCGGGGCGAGGCGATGTCGTGGCCGGCCAAGACGGTGTCGTACCAGGCGTGGTCGCAGCGGCTGTGGGCCTGGGCGGACAGCTTGCCGGAATCGACGCTGGACTACTGGCGGGAGATGGACGCGCCGGGGATGACCCTGCCCGGCGTCGGCGCGGGCGAAGACACGGTGGCGGCGGAATCGCGGGTGTCGCTGCAATGGGACGCGGCGACCACGGAACGCTGGCTGCGGCAGGCGGGCGAGGCTTACCGGATGCGTCCGAAGGAATTGCTGCTGGCCGCGCTGGCGCGGGCCTTGCGCCAATGGACGGGCGCGGAGGAATGCGTGCTGGACCTGGAAAGCCACGGCCGCGACGGGCTGGCGGGCGTGGACGTGTCGCGCACCGTGGGCTGGTTCACCAGCTTGTATCCGCTGCGGCTGCCGCTGAGCGGCGACTTGCCGCGGGATCTGAAGTCGGTGAAGGAGCGGATGCGCGGCGTGCCGGACAGCGGCATCGCCTATCAGGCGCTGCGTTACGGCGGCCGTGGATCGGAGCTGGGCGGCCATGCGCGCACGGTGTGCTTCAACTACCTGGGCCAATGGCGGCTGGAAGAAGGCGGCGCGCCGGGCGCGGCTTGGCTGGGCGAGCCGCCGGGCGGCGCGCGCTCGGGCGGGATGAGGCGTCGCTACGCGCTGGACGTGGTGGCGCAGGTGCACGAAGGGCGGCTGCGGGTGGACTGGCTGTACAACGCGGCGCTGCAAGCGGCGGACGCGATGACGGCGCTGGCGGAGCACTTCCGCGCCGAGCTGGACGCGGTGCTGGCGCACTGCCTGTCGCCGCAGTCGGGCGGCCTGACGCCGTCGGACCTGCCGCTCGCTCAACTGGAGCAGAGCGATATCGACGCGATCGAGCGCGAGCATCCCGGGCTGGAGGCCTTGTACGGCGTGACGCCGTTGCAGCAGGGCATTCTGTTTCACTCCATCGCGGACGAGGACGCGCCGCTCTATATAGAACAACTGCACTGGAAAATGAGCGGCGTCTTCGACGCGGAACGCTTCCGTCAAGCCTGGTTCGACGTCGCGGCGGCGCACGCCGCGCTGCGCACCACCTTCCGCTGGCGGCAGTTGCAGAGCCCGGTCCAAATCGTCCATCCCCGTCTGGACCCGGACTGGGACACGCTGGATTGGCGCGCGCTGTCCGCCGAGGCCTGCGTCAGCCGCTTCGACGCGCTGCGCGAGCAGGACCGTCAACGCGGCTTCGATCTGGAACGCGGGCCCTTGCTGCGCGGCACCCTGATCCGCGAACCCGGCGACGCCTGGCGCTTCCTGTGGAGCTACCACCACGCGGTGGTCGACGGCTGGTCGGTGCCCTTGATCCTGAAGCAGGTGATCGGCCGCTACGCCGAGCTGGGCGCCGGCGACGCGGCCCCGCTGCCGGGCAGCCGTTTTCTGCCCTTCGTCAATTGGCTGGCGGCGCGGGACGAGAGCGAGCAGGCGGCGTACTGGCAACAGGTGCTGGCCGGCATAGAAGAGCCCACGCCGATAGGCTTCGCCGCGCCGGCGCGCGGCGTGCAAGCGCGGGGCCAGGGCCGGCGCGCCTTCGTGTTCGACGCGGGGCTGAACGAGCAGGTCGACCGCGCCGCGCGGCGGGCCGGCGTCACCCGCGCCAGCCTGCTGACCGGCGCCTGGGCGCTGACCCTGGGCTATGCCGGCGGCGGGCGCGAGGTGGTGTTCGGCACCACGCTGTCCGGCCGGCCGGCGACGCTGCCGGGCGTCGAGCGGATGGTGGGGCTGTTCATCAACACGGTGCCGGTGCGCGTCGGCATCGACGACGACGCGCGCGTGTCGCAATGGCTGCAGCAACTGCATGGACAGCAGAGCGAACGGGCCAGACTGGGCGCCGCCTCGCTGACCGACATCCGGCGCTGGGCGGGCTACGAGGGCGGCGAGCTCTTGAGCAGCCTGTTCGTGGTGGAAAACTATCCGGTGGACCGCCAGCTGGCCCGAGGCGACGCCGGTTTCGACGTCAGCGAGTTCGCGGCGGCCGAGACGCGTACCAATTATCCGCTGGTCGGCCAGCTGATTCCGGGCGAGGAGACCGTGCTCTATGTCGATTTCGACGCCTCGCGCTACGACGAGGAGGGCATAGGCCGGCTGGGCGCGAGCTTCCTGCATCTGCTGGCCCAGCTCGCCGCGCAGCCGGACGCGCGGCTGGGCGATCTGAGCCTGGTGGACGAGGCGGAGGCGCGCCGGCTGATTCACGACTGGAACGCGACGCCGCCGGTCGGCGACGGCTATCTGCTGCACGCCGGCATAGAGCGGCACGCCGAGCTGACGCCGCTGGCGCCGGCGATCATCGGCGTGGACGAGGCGATGAACTACCGCGAACTGGCCGACGAGACGCTGCGCGTCGCCAGGGCGGTGGCGGCGGCGGGCGCGCGGCGCGAACCGGTGGCGGTGCTGCTGCCGAGGAGCGCGCGCGCGGTCGCCGCCTACTCGGGCGTGATGCGCGCCGGCTGCGCCTATGTGCCGGCCGATCCGGCGATGCCGCCGGGACGCTTGCGCGATCTGCTGGCCACGGTCGGCCATGTGCTGACGACGCGCGAGCATCTGCCGCTGCTGGACGGCGTCGCGGCGCGCGCGATCCTGATCGACGAAACGCCGCCGGCCGAGGTCGCGCTGCCGGAGGCGGCGCCCGACGATCTGGCCTATGTGATGTTCACCTCGGGCTCCACCGGCAAGCCCAAGGGCGTGATGATCAGCCACCGCGCGGCCGCGCTGACGATGGAAGTCTTTCTGCGCCGTTATGAGATCGGCGCGTCCGACCGCTTGATGTGCGTGTCGGCGGCGGGCTTCGACCTGTCGGTATTCGATTTCTTCGGTGCGTTCGCGGCGGGCGCCGCCGTCTTGCTGGCGCCGGAGTCGTCGACGATCGCGCCGGCGGCGTGGCTGGATCTGATGGCGCGCGAGGGGGCGACGGTTTGGGAGTCCGTGCCGGCGGTGATGGAGCTGCTGTTGCTGGAATGCCGGCAGAGCGGGCGCGCGCTGCCGCCCACGCTGAAGCTGGCGATGTTGAGCGGCGACCGCGTGCCGGTGGGGCTGCCCGCGCAGATCCGCGCGGCGGCGATGTCCGATCCGGAGGTGCTGGCGCTGGGCGGCGCCACCGAGGCGGCCATCTGGTCGTGCTGGTACGACACGCGGGGACTGGCGGCCGACGCCGCCTTCGTGCCCTATGGCCGCCATCTGCCGGGGCAGCGGCTCTATGTGCTGTCTTCCTCGCTGCAGGCGGTGCCGGTGGGCGTGCCGGGCGATCTGTGGATCGCCGGCGCGGGCGTGGCGCTGGGTTATCTGGGCCAGCCCGATCTCAGCGCCTACCGCTTTGTCGACAATCCCTTTGTGCCGGGCGAACGGATGTACCGGACCGGCGACCGCGCGCGCGCGCTTGCCGACGGCAATCTGGAATTCCTGGGCCGAGTGGACGATCAGGTCAAGATCGGCGGCTTCCGGATCGAGATCGGCGAAATCGAGGCCGCGCTGGCGGCGGCGCCGGGCGTGGAGCGCGGCGTGGCCTCGGTGGTCGAGCGCGACGGGCGGCGGATCATCGCCGGCTATGTGCTGTTGCTGCCGGGCGCGAGCCTGGATTCCGCCGCGATTCGCGACGCGCTGGCGCGGCGGCTGCCGCCATACATGCTGCCGGCGTCGATCATGGCGCTGGACAGCGTGCCGCTGAGCGCCAACGGCAAGGTGGACCGCAAGCGCCTGCCTGAGCCGCAGATCGAGGCGGGCGCGGCGGCGGCGGAGAACGCGGCCGAGGCGGCGCTGGTGGAGATCTGGCAAGGCCTGCTGGGGCTGGAACGCGTGGGGGTGAGAGACAACTTCTTCGCGCTGGGCGGCGACTCCATCCTGAGCATACAGATGGCGTCGCGGGCGGCGGAGCGGGGCTTGCGCATCAGCCCGCAGCAAGTGTTCCGCTATCCGACCATCGCCGAGCTGGCGGCGGAAAGCGGCGCGGCGGAAGAAACCGGCGCGCCGGCGGAGCAGGGCGAGGTGAGGGGCGAAGTGAGGCCAGGCCCGATCCAGGCCTGGTATCTGGACTGGCCGGGCACGGACTGGCAACAGTTCAGCCAGGGAGCTTATCTGGGCCTGAGCGGCCCGCTTGACGCCGAGGCGCTGATCGGCGCGCTGCAGGCGGTGGCGCAACACCACGACGCGCTGCGGATAGGCTGGCGGCGGGACGGCGAGCGCTGGATTCAGGAAAGCGGCGCCGGCGCGCCGGTGGAAGTGAAGATAGTAGACCTGCGCGGCCTGGCCGACGCCGAGGCCGCGCTGGAGCGCGACGCGGCCGAACTGCAGGCCGGTCTGCGCCTGGACGGCGCCGGCCTGTGGGCGGCGCGGCTGTACCGGCTGGACCAAGGCTGGCGTCTGCTGTGGCTGGCGCATCACGCCTCGGTGGACGGGGTGTCGTGGCGGATTCTGCTGGAAGACCTGTGGCGGGCCTACGCGGCGCTGAGCCGGGGCGAGGCGACGTCGTGGCCGGCCAAGACGGTGTCGTACCAGGCGTGGTCGCAGCGGCTGTGGGCCTGGGCGGACGCCTTGCCGGAATCGACGCTGGACTACTGGCGGGAGATGGACGCGCCAGGGATGACCCTGCCCGGCGTCGGCGCGGGCGAAGACACGGTGGCGGCGGAATCGCGGGTGTCGCTGCAATGGGACGTGGCGACCACGGAGCGCTGGCTGCGGCAGGCGGGCGAGGCCTATCGGATGCGTCCGGAGGAATTGCTGCTGGCCGCGCTGGCGCGGGCCTTGCGCCAATGGACGGGCGCGGAGGAATGCGTGCTGGACCTGGAAGGCCACGGCCGCGACGGGCTGGCGGGCGTGGACGTGTCGCGCACCGTGGGCTGGTTCACCAGCCTGTATCCGCTGCGGCTGCCGCTGAGCGGCGACTTGCCGCGGGATCTGAAGTCGGTGAAGGAGCGGATGCGCGGCGTGCCGGACAGCGGCATCGCCTACCAGGCACTGCGTTACGGCAGCCGTGGATCGGAGCTGGGCGGCCATGCGCGCACGGTGTGCTTCAACTACCTGGGCCAATGGCGGCTGGAAGAAGGCGGCGCGCCGGGCGCGGCTTGGCTGGGCGAGCCGCCGGGCGGCGCGCGCTCGGGCGGGATGAGGCGTCGCTACGCGCTGGACGTGGTGGCGCAGGTGCACGAAGGACGGCTGCGGGTGGACTGGTTGTACAACGCGGCGCTGCAAGCGGCGGACGCGGTGACGGCGCTGGCGGAGCGCTTCCGCGCCGAGCTGGACGCGGTGCTGACGCATTGCCTGTCGCCGCAGTCGGGCGGCCTGACGCCGTCGGACCTGCCGCTCGCCCATCTTGACCAGAACGATATCGACGAAGTGTTACAGCTACTGAACGAACAGCCATGAACAAAACATTATCAAACGCCGCGCAGCAAGCCGGCTCGAAAGTCGAGACCATGCTGCCGTTGACGCCGACGCAGCAGGGCCTGCTGTTTCATACGCTGAAAGCGCCGGAGTCCGGCGTCTATTACGAACAGGTCGCTTGCGCCTTCCAGGTCGCGCTAGACGCGGCCGATTACCGGCGCGCGCTGGAAGCGGTGATCGCGCGCCACGGCGTGCTGCGAACCGGCTTTCTGTGGGACGGGCCGTCCAAGCCGGTGCAGGTGGTCTTCCGCGACGTCGAACTGCCGTGGGTGGAGGAGGACTGGCGGGCTTTCGATCCCGAGGAGCAGCGGCGGCGCCTCGCCGCCTACCGGGACGAGGACCGGCGTCCGGGCTTTCACCTGAGCCGCGCGCCGCTGATGCGCTGCGCCTTGTTCCGCACCGGCGAAGAACGCTATGAGTTCGTGTGGAGCTATCACCATCTGCTGCTGGACGGCTGGTCGGTGCAGATCGTGCTGGGCGAAGCGCTCGCCTGCTACGACGCCTACCGGCGCGGGGCCGATCCGGCCTTGCCGCCGCCCCAGCCCTACAGCGCTTTTCTGCGCTGGCTGGACCAGCAGGACGGCGCGGCGGCCGAAGCCTTCTGGCGCGAGCGGCTGGGCGATGTGCGCGCGGCCACGCCCTTGCCGCTGGCCGAGGAGGCCGGCCCGGAACACGCGTGCGGCCACGGTCTGCTGGAACGCGAGCTGGACCCGCGGACGAGCGAGGGCCTGCAGCGGCTGGCGCGCGCCTGCGAGCTGACGCAGAGCACGGTGATCCAGGCCGCCTGGGCCTTGCTGCTGGCGCGAGCGAGCGGCCGCGACGACGTGGTGTTCGGCACCACCGTGTCCGGCCGGCCGGCCGAGCTGCGCGGGGTCGAGCAGATGGTGGGGCTCTTCGTCAACGCGCTGCCGACGCGCGCGACCGTCGACGCCGCGCAGACGCTGGGCGACTGGCTCAGGCAGCTGCATCGCCGGCATGTGGACGCCGAAGCCTACGCCTATACGCCGCTGCACGCGATTCCGGGCTGGAGCGGCGTGGCCCCGGGCGCGCCCTTGTTCGAAAGCCTGGTGGTGTTCGAGAACTATCCGGCGCGCGCGGACGCGACGCGCTATCGGGAACGGCTGGGCGTCGGCGACGTCGAGGTGGTGGAACAGACCAACTATCCGCTGACCGTGGTCGCGATTCCCGGCGAGCGTCTGCGCTTGCGCCTGCATTACGATCGCCAGCGCGTGTCGGAGGCGTCGGCGGAGCGGATCGTCGCGATGCTGGCGCGGCTGCTGGAGCAGTTCGAACGCGGCGGCGCCGCGCTGCGCATCGGCGCGGCGTCGCTGCTGGGCGCGGAGGCGGGCGGCGCGCTGGTCGCGGGCTGGAACGCGGCGGCCCGGCGCGCGGACGAGACGGCGCGCCAGTGCCTGCATCGCCGTTTTGAGGCGCAGGCGCGCGCGCGGCCCGACGCCGTCGCGCTGCAATGCGAGGGCGAGGCGCTGACTTACGCCGAACTGGACCGCCGCGCCAACCGGCTGGCCTGGCGGCTGGACGCCGCCGGCGTGCGCGGCGACACGCCGGTTGCGCTGGCGTTCGGGCGCGGCGTGGACAGCATCGTCGCGATACTGGCGGTGTTGAAGGCGGGCGCCTTCTATGTGCCGCTCGATCTCGACCATCCGCCGGAGCGCCTCGCCTGGATACTGGAGGATATCGGCGCCGGCGCGCTGATCTGCGGCGAGGAAGCGCGCGAGCGCTTCGGGGACTTCGGTGGGGTTCTGATCGGGATGGGGGATGCGGCGGAGTCCGGCGAGCGCGAAGACGTGCCGCCGCCGCGCGACACTTCGCCCGCCGACCTGTGCTACGTGATCTACACCTCGGGCTCGACCGGACAGCCCAAGGGCGTGTGCGTGGAGCACCGCAATGTGGACCATCTGTTCGCGGCGACGCGCCGGAGCTACGGCATCGGACCGTCGGACGTGTGGACCCTGTTCCATTCCTACGCCTTCGACTTCTCGGTATGGGAAATCTGGGGCGCCCTGCTGCACGGCGGGCGGCTGGAAATCGTGCCTTACCGCTGCTCGCGCACGCCGGAGGCGTTTCTCGCGCTGCTGGAGCGCGAGGGCGTCACGATGCTGAGCCAGACCCCCAGCGCCTTCAAGCAGCTGCTGCGCGCGCTGGGCGACGCGCGGCGGCCCTTGCCGGCCGGCTTGCGTCATGTGTTCTTCGGCGGCGAGGCGCTGATTCCCAGCCAGTTCGCCGCCTGCCTGGGCGAGGAGAGCGGCGTCGCGCTGGTCAATCTCTACGGCATCACCGAAACCACGGTGCACGTGACCGAGCGCGTGCTGGGCGCGGGCGACGCGCTCTCCTCGCGCAGCCCGGTGGGCCGGCCCTTGCCCGGCTACCGTATCTACCTGCTCGACGCCGCCGGGCATCCGGTGCCGCCGGGTGTGCCGGGCGAAATCTACGTGGGCGGGGAGGGCGTGGCGCGCGGTTATCACAAGCGTCCCGAGCTCGACCGCGAACGCTTCATCGCCGACCCCTTCCTGCCCGGCGAGCGGCTTTACCGCAGCGGGGACCTCGGGCGCTGGGACGCGGACGGCGAGCTGGACTATCTGGGCCGCATCGACGAGCAGGTCAAGATCCGCGGCTTCCGCATCGAACTGGGCGAGGTGGAGGCGGCGCTGGCCCGGCACCCGGACGTCGCCGCCGCGGCGGTGATGGTGGACGAGGCGAGCATAGACGGCCACGCGCAGCTGGCGGGTTTCGCGGCGCCGCGCGAGGGCGCGTCGCTCTCTCCCGCCGCGCTGCGGGACTGGCTGGCGCAGCGCCTGCCGCCGCACGCGATTCCGGCGCGCCTGATCGAGGTGGATGCGATCCCGCTGACCCCTAACGGCAAGCTCGATCGCCGCCGGCTGGCCGACGCGCTGGCGGCGGACGGCGACGCCGCGCGTCCGCACGTCGCGCCGCGCGATGCGGTGGAACAGGCGCTGGTCGGCGTGTTCGAATCCGTGCTCAAGCGCTCGCCGGTCGGCGTCACCGACAACTTCTTCGAGCTGGGCGGGGACTCCATCCTGAGCATCCAGATCCTGTCGGCCGCGCATAAGGTCGGCATCGACTTCACGCTGGACGAGCTGATGCGCTCGCTGACCATAGCAAGGCTGGCGCCGCGGGTCCGGCGCACGGACTCGCCGCCGCCGGCCGCGAGCGCGCCGCCGCCTCCGCCGCCGCTGGACGCCGCCTACGAGGACGCCTATCCGCTCAGCGCGATGCAGATGGCGATGCTGGCCAACGAGATGCGGCACGGCCAGGACTCCGCCTATCACAACGTCAACGATCAGCGGCTGGCCCTGCCTTTCGACGCGGCCGCGCTCGAGGCGGCGTTGCGCGGCGCCTTCGAACGCCATCCGGCGCTGCGCACCGCCTTCGATCTGGCCGCCGACGAGGAGCCGCTGCAGTACGTGCACCGCCAAGTATCCTTGCCGCTGGCGGTCAGCGACTGGCGTGGCCTGGACGCGGCGCGGCAGGACGCGCGGATTCTGGATTGGCGCGAGGCCGAGCGGCGCCGGCGCTTCGACGTCGAGCATCCGCCGCTGATCCGCTTCGCCGTGCATCGCCTGAGCGAGGAGGAGATGCATATCGGCGTGACCAAGCACCACGCGATTCTGGACGGCTGGAGCTTCAACCTGCTGCTCTCCGAGCTGATCTCGGACTATTCGGCGCGGCTGGCCGGCCGGACGCTGGCGCTGACGGCGCCGGCCACCCGCTACCGCGACTTCGTCGAGCGCGAGCGCGAGGCGGCGCGTTCGGACGCGCTGCGCGACTGGTGGCGCGCGCGGCTGCAATCCTTGCCGGCCACGCGGCTGGCGCGGGAGCCGGACGGCGACGCGGCGCCGGCGGAGGTGCCGATTTCGGCCGCTGAGTCCGCCGGCCTGGAAGCGCTCGCCGCGCGCGCGGGCGCCTCGGTGAAGAGCGTGCTGCTGACGGCGCATCTGCTCGCCTTGTCGCGCATCTGCGGCAGGCCGGCGGTGACGAGCGGCGTGGTGTTCAACGGCCGCAGCGAGGGCGCGGACGGCGACCGGGTGCTGGGCCTGTTCCTGAACAGCCTGCCGCTCGGCTTCGACTTCCCGGCCGGCGTCTTCGACGCCGTCGCGCTGGTGCGCGCGGTGCAGGCGGCCGAGCTGGAGGTGTTCAGCCGCCGGCGCTATCCGCTGATCGAACTGCATCGGCAGGTGGGCACGGTGTTCGACGCGCTGTTCAACTTCACGCACTTCCGCGCGCTGGAGGACGCGGTGCGCGACATCGAGGTGTCCGACGGCTATGCGAGCGACACGACCAATGTGCCGCTGGTGGTGCAAAGCAGCTTCGACGGCAGGCAAGGCGTATTGCGGATCACCCTGGTGCCGTCGCGCGGGCATTTCTCGACGGAGACCGTGCTCCGCTTCGTCGCGGAGTACGCGGCGGCCTTGCGCGCGCTGCTCGGGGAAACCACGGCGGGGGACGCGGCCGCCGGCGGCGCGAGCAGGGCGGACGGCGGCGAGCGCCGGAG
>NZ_JBMDJX010000059.1:0-6511 GCF_057809415.1 Chromobacterium sp. FG22
GCTGTCCGGCAGCTCCAGTTTGGGGCGGCTGTAGTCGGGGCCGACCGCGCAAGCGCTCAGCGCCAGCGCCGCCAATGAGGGCATCAGCGCGCGTTTAAACATTGTCGGCCTCCTCCGCCGCAGCCGGCGCTTTGCGCCGCTCCGACGCCTGCATGATCAAGCGGAAAAACAGCGGCACGAAGAAAGTGGCGATAAAGGTGGCGGCCAGCATGCCGCCCACCACCGGCGTGCCCAGCGCGCGGCGGCTGGCGGAGCCCGCGCCGCTGGATATCACCAAGGGCACGCAGCCCAGGATGAAGGCCAGCGAAGTCATCACGATGGGACGGAAGCGCAGCCGCGCCGCTTCCAGCGCGGCGTCCATCAGCGGCAAGCCCTGTTGGCGCTGCTGTACCGCGAACTCCACGATCAGGATGGCGTTCTTGGCGGCCAGGCCCACCAGGGTGACGACGCCGATCTGGAAATAGACGTTGTTGTCCTGATGGCCGATGACGGCGGCGAGCAAGGCGCCGAACAGCGCGAAAGGCACCGAGGTCACCACCGCCAGCGGCAGGCTCCAGCGTTCGTACTGCGCCGCCAGGATCAGGAACACCATCAGGATGCCGAACAGAAAGGCCATGGTGGCGGTGCCGCCGGCCAGTTTTTCCTGATAGGCGCTGCCGCTCCAGGCCAGCGCGTAATCGTTGCCCAACACTTGCCGGGTCACCTCTTCCAGCGCCTGGATGGCCTGGCCGGAGCTGACGCCGGGCGCGGGCTGGGCCAGGATTTTGGCGGCGTTGAAGATGTTGAAGCGGTCCACCAGCTCCGGTCCATAGCTGGATTTGACCTCCACCAGGCTGGACAGCGGCACCATCACGCCCTCGGCGGAGCGCACATAGATATTGGCGATATCTTCCGGCCGCGCGCGGAAGTCCGCCTCGGACTGCAGCTGCACCTTGTAAGTGCGGCCGAACTTGTTGAAGTCGTTGACGTAGAGCTGGCCGAAAGTGGCTTGCAGGGTGTCGAACACCTGATTGATGTCCACGCCCAGCGCCTTGGTCTTTTCGCGGTCCAGATCCAGATACTTCTGCGGCACATTGGCGCGGAAGGTGGTGGCCACACTGGCGAACTCCGGCCGCTGCCGCGCCGCGGCCAGCAGTTTTTCCGCCGCCTGGCTGAGCTTTTGCGCGCCCTGGTCGCCGCGGTCCTGCAAATAGGCTTCCAGGCCGCCGGTCGTGGACATGCCGATGATGGGCGCCGGATTGAAGGCGCTCATCACGCCGGCCTGCACGGTGCGGCCCAGGCGGTTGAACTCGGCGGCCACGGAGAAGGAATCCTCGCCCTTGGCCTTGCGCTGGTCCCAGTCCTTGAGGGTGACGAAGCTGGTGCCGCGGTTGGTCTGCTTGGAGCCGGACAAGATGTCGAAACCGGTGAAGGTGGTGACGCTTTCCACATTGGGATTGGCCATCATCAGCCGGTCGAATTCCGCCGTGGCCTTGGCGGTGCGGGTCAGCGCGGCCGCGTCCGGCAAGGCGGTGTTGGCGAACAGCGTGCCCATGTCCTCATTGGGCACCAGCGAGCCGGGCACTTTCTGATACAGGCCGACGGTGGCGGCCAGAACGACGGCAATCAGGCCGAAGGCGACGCCGACACGGCGGTTGAGAAACAACACGCCCAGCACGTAGCGGCCGGTCAGGCGCTCGAAAGCGCGGTTGAACCACTGGAAAAAGCGCGGCGGCTGGTGATGGCCGGGCTTGAGCAGCAAGGCGCACAAGGCCGGGGTCAGCGTCAGCGCGACAATGCCGGAAATGATCACCGACATGGCGATGGTGACGGCGAACTGCTTGTACATCACCCCGGTCATGCCGCCCATGAAGGCCACCGGCAGGAAGACCGCGCACAAGACCAGCACGATGGCCACCAGCGCGCCGGACACCTCGCCCATCGCCAGCACCGCGGCTTCCTTGGCGCCGCAGCGGCGTTCGCTCATGATGCGTTCGACGTTTTCCAACACCACGATGGCGTCGTCCACCACGATGCCGATGGCCAGCACCATGCCGAACAGGGTCAGCAGATTGATGGAGAAGCCCAAGAGCAGCATGCCGGCGAAGGTGCCGACCAGCGACACCGGCACCGCGATGCAGGGAATCAGCGTGGCGCGGAAATTCTGCAAGAACAAATACACCACCAGAAACACCAGCACGGTGGCTTCCAGCAGGGTTTCCACCACGCCGTCGATGGAGACTTTGACGAATTTGGTGGTGTCGAAGGGAATGGTGTAGTCCACGCCGGCCGGGAAGCGGACCTTGAGCTCCTCCATCTTGGCGGCGATGGCGGCGGACACCTTGAGCGCGTTTGCGCTGGGTTGCAGATAGGTGGTGATGCCCACGCTGGGCTTGCCGTTGCGGGTGCCGATCACATCGTAGTCGTTGCCGCCCATCTCCACCCGCGCCACGTCTTTGACGCGGATCTTGGAGCCGTCCGGCATCGAGCGCACGATGATGTTCTCAAACTCCTTGGGTTCGCTGAGCCGGCCCTTGGCGTTGACGGTGTAGGTGAAGCTGATGGGCGCGCTGGTGGGCTGGGCGCCGATCTTGCCGGCGGCGAACTGGGCGTTCTGCTCGCGCACCGCCTTGGCCACGTCGGACGGGGTCAGGCCCAGCTGGGCCATGCGGTCCGGCCGCAGCCACAGCCGCATCGCGTAGTCGGTGCCGCCCATCATCGCCACATCGCCCACGCCGGGAATGCGCTTGAGCTCGTCCATCACATTGAGCAGGGCGAAATTGGACAGATAGTTGCGGTCGTACTGGCCGGTGGGCGAGCCGATGGAGATCACGCTGAGCACCGAAGTGGATTTCTTGCGCACGGTGACGCCCTGGCGCTGCACTTCGTCCGGCAGCTGTTTCATCGCCGCCTGCACCCGGTTGTTGACGTCGATGGTGGCCTGGTCCGGATCCGTGCCCACGGCAAAATAGACATTGAGGCTGAGCTGGCCGTTGGAGGCGGCGCTGGATTGCATGTAAAGCATGTTTTCCACGCCGTTGAGCTGCTGCTCCAAGGGCGCGGCCACGGTCTGGGCGATGGTTTCCGGCGTGGCGCCCGGATAGTTGGCCGACACCGACACCACGGCCGGAACGATCTGCGGGTACTGCTCCACCGGCAGCGCGCGCATCGCCGCCAGGCCGGCCAGCACAATGACGATGGACAGCACGCTGGCGAAAATGGGGCGGTTGATGAAGAAACGCGAGAACATGGCTAGCTCCTCACGCCTTGGCCGGCGCAGCGGCCACCGGCTTGACCACGGCGCCGGGGCGGGCCTGCATCAGGCCGTCCACAATCACCTTCTCTCCAGCCTTGAGGCCGGATTCGATCACCACCCGGCCGCCCACCTGAGCGCCCAGCTTGACCATTCTGGCCTGCACCTTGTTGTCCGCGCCCACCACCATAAGCTGATTGTCCGCCTGGGCCTGGACAACGGCCTGTTCCGGCACGGTCAGCACGTTCTTGCGCACGCCCAGGTCCAGCATCACGCGCACGAATTGCCCGGGCAGCAGGCGCTCGTCTTCATTGGGAAATTGCGCGCGCGCGCTGATGGTGCCGGTCTTGGGATCCACGCGGTTGTCGCGGAAGTCCAGCTTGCCGCTTTGCGGAAAGACGCGGCCGTCCGCCAGACGGATCCGCACCGGATGGCGGCTGCCGTCTTCCGCGCTCACCTTGCCGGTGGACAGGCTGTGTTCGTAATTGAGGCTGTCCTGCTCGGAAATGGAGAAATTGACGTAGATGGGATTGAGCTGGGAAATGGTGGTCAGCGGCTCGGCGGCGTCCACGCGGATCAGGCTGCCTTCGGATTGCACCTGCTTGCTGGTCAGGCCCGGAATCGGCGCGGTGACGCGGGTGTAGTCCAGATTGAGCTGGGCTTCCTTGACCTTGGCGTCGGCGGACTGCTTGGCCGCCTTGACGGAGTTCAGCGCCGCCACCGCGTTGTCGTAATCCATTTTGGACACCGCCTGCTCCTGGTACAGCGGGCGGATGCGCGTCAGATCGGCGTCGGCTTTTTGCAGCGCGGCCAACTGCACCGCCTGCGCGCCCTTGGCCTGTTCCAGCTGCGCCTGATACGGCGCGGGGTCGATTTGGAACAGCGTCTGTCCCTGCTTCACCGGCTGGCCTTCCACATAAGTGCGCTTGAGCAGAATGCCCCCCACGCGGGCGCGCACCTCGATATCGCGGTAACCGGCGGTTTCGCCCACCAGTTCCATGGTCATCGGCACATCGCCGGGCGCGGCGGTTTCCACGGTGACTTGCGGGACGGCGGCGGCCTTTTGCTGCGGCGAGCCGCAAGCGGCCAGCCAGACCGGCGTAGACAATAGCAGGGCAAGCGACAATAGCTGCCGCGACGGATAGCGCATTATTATTTCTCCATATGAGCGGGTATTCGGGAATGGCGGGCAAACCCAGGGCGCAAGCAAGCAGCCTTGTCGACAAAGACGCGGACGGTCCCGCGAGGCGCGGGCCGTGCCTTATTAGGGATGGCTTAGCAGTGCCTTATTAAAACAGCCGCTTGTGAAGGGTGTTTTTTAAAAATCGGCGTTTTTGTAAATTGCGGGTAAATTCGCGGGAAAACGATGTGAAGAGTTGTGAATGCGAATCAAATGCGCGGCGTGGACGCCGCCGCGGCCGGCCTCCGGCCTGCCCGCCGCGCCGCCCTCATTTCGCCGGCGGCGCAGGCTGAAAGCGGCGAAGCATGCGCTCGTAACTGCCGTCGCCGCGCATGGCGCGCAGGCCGGCCTCGAACTGGTCCGCGTACGCCCTGCCCTTGGGCCGCGCCTTGGAGAAAGCCAGCCAGAAACCATCCTGGCTGATCCGCCCCGCCTGCCGGACCCGCCCGGCCGCGAACGGGTTGCCGCGGATGCGCAGTTGTCCGGGGCGCGCGTTCATCAACACATAGTCCACGCGCCGGGCCAACAGCATGCGAATCAGGTCCTCATCGGAATGAGCCACCGATTTGACGATCTTGGGATCGCGCATGAAAACGCTGGGATAGGTGTAATCCTGGGTGATGCTCACCCTGCGGCCGGCCAAATCGCTCAGGCCCAGCCCGGCTCCGCCGGCGGCGAGCGCGAAGATGGCCAGTTCTTCGGTGAACATCGGCGTTTGATGCCACCAGAATTGCTCGCGATTATCGTCGGTAATGGTGGCGCTGAGGCAGCCGTCGGCGCGGCCGACGCGCGCCAGCATCAGGCAACGCGCAAACGGCACCAGCACAAAGCGGACCTCGACGCCCCGGCGACGGAACGCCTCGCGCGCCAGTTGCGGCGCCAGCCCCTGCGCGGCGCCGTCGGCGCCGCGCGCCGAATACGGCGGCCAATCGTCCTCCACGGCGATGAGCAGGGCCGGAGCCGCATCGGCCGCCTGCGCCGCAACGGCCAGCAGGCCCGCGCACAGGGCTCGTCGAAACCACGCTTGCATCTGAACCCTCCCGCCGAGAAGCCGCGAGCCGGAGATGGACAAACGCCGCGCGCGCCAATGCTTAATATCGACAACTTTACACTACAAACCGCGCATGAAGGCGCCTCGCCTGCGGCTGGACTCGTGTCACGCTGCGGGACGGCGACGCGGCGTGGGCGCGCCATCCAAGCCGCCGCGCCGCGGATCGCGCGGTTTCTCGATGCGCGGGGCCGCATAGAACAAGCGGCCGGCTTTCCGCGTCGCCGCTTGAGCCCAAGCGGGCTTGCGGCAAAGCGCTTGACCCCCGCGCGCGGGCAATGCCAAGATCATGAACCGCCCCGCCTTCACGCTAACCGCTGCCGCCCGAGGAGATTGGTTTGGAACCGTTTTGCCATCCGCTGGAAGTGCGCTGGTCCGACTGCGACGCTAACCAGCACGTCCGCCATACCGCCTACGCCGATTTCTGTACCCATGCCCGCATAGAATGGCTGCGCGGCCAAGGCTTTGGCTTTGAACAATTTCAGGCGCTGGGGTTCGGCCCGGTCATTTTCAAGGAGTGGACCGAGTATTTCAAGGAACTGCGGCTGAGCGAGCGCATTCACGTGCGCCTGGCCATCGCCGGCCTGAGCCAGGACGGCAAGCGCTTTTGCATCCGCCACGAGATTTACAAGGAGGACGGCCGCCTGGCCGCGCGTCACGAAGTCAGCGGCTCCTGGATAGACCTGACGCTGCGCAAGCTGACCGCGCCGCCGCCGGAATTGAGCGCCATTTTCGCCTGGGCGGAGCGAACCGAGGATTTCCAGGCGCTGGATTGAGGCATGCCGGACGCGAAAAAGCCCTGACTATGCAATCAGGGCTTTTTTGCTTGCTTTGGCGGAGAGGGGGGGATTCGAACCCCCGTTAGGGTATTACCCTAAACACGCTTTCCAGGCGTGCGACTTAAACCACTCATCCACCTCTCCGGAGGTGTCTTGCTTGTTTGCGCCGGTCGGGCCGGAGCAATAAAAAAACCGCCAGGGCAGTTTTTGTCGATTCTGGCGGAGAGGGGGGGATTCGAACCCCCGTTAGGGTATTACCCTAAACACGCTTT
>NZ_JBMDJX010000006.1:0-247385 GCF_057809415.1 Chromobacterium sp. FG22
TGGCCGGCGGCGTCCGCGGCCGCGTGCTGCCGCCACCACCAGCCGCCGCCCAGCGCGAGCGCGACGACAAGGCCCCAGCACAGCGGGGAACGGTAAAACGGGCGGCGAGGCGCGGCGGATTGGGTCACGGCGGGGCTCCAGAAAAACGGCCTTGGAGCGGCGAGGGCCGCTCCGGATCATTCGAAGGCGACCGCCGGCGCGGATGGGGCGAGGGATGGCGCCGCAGCAGGCTGAGGGTCGATGCTTACGGCATTATGCGCTCCGTGTTTGAACCGGGCTTTGCTTGCGCCGGCGATTGTATGTCGAATTGTTGCAAGACTTGACGGAATGTAAGGTGAGGCCGGGCTGCGGCGAAATGCCAGGCCAGTTGCTGCGCGCGCTGGCGGTAGGACGGCGTGGCCAGCATGCGCCGCAGCAGCGGCGGCAGCTGGCCGGTTTCGATGTGGCGGCGGCGCAGCGTGGCGCCGGCGCCGTAGGCTTCGATATGCCGCATCGCCAGCAGCTGATCCATATTGGACGGGATGCCGATCACCGGCCGGCCCTGTTCCAGCGCCTGGTAGCTGGTGGGGCTGCCGCCGTTGCAAATGACCAGGTCCGCGCGGGCGGCGGCGGCCTCGCCGGGCAGGAAGTCGGCGCTGAACAGGCCGGAGCGTTGCGGCAGCCGCTGGCGGCGGCCGGTGCTGGCGATCACTTGCAGGCCTTCGCCCAGAAGCTGCTCAATCAGCGTGGGCAGCAAGGCCAGATTGCCGGAAGAGCCCAGCGACAGGTAGACGGTGGGACGGTCTTGCAATTGCGGCCACCAGTCCGGCAGCGCGCCGCCGGGCGACCAGGTGACCGGGCCCAGATAGCGGTGGTGGGCGGGCAGCGGATCCAGCGGCACCAGTTCCGGGGAATCGTAGTAGAGCACTTGATCGCCGTGGCTCCAGGCCTCGAAGCAGTTGGCGAAGGGCGCCAGGCCGTAATGGGCGCGGGCGCGGTTGAGCGAGCGGGCCAGCAGCCGGGTGGCCAGCGGGGTGATCCAGCGCATCAGCGCGGGCATGACGGGCAGGCGGTGCAGATTGATCTTGGCCAGTTCCGGCACCGGCAGCGGCTGCGGCCGGCGGTAGGGGCTCCAGTAGGCGTTGATCAGATTGATCAAGGGCTTGCCGGAGAGCGCGGCGCTGATGCCCAGCGAGTGGCGGAAGTCGCCGACGATGATGTCCGGGTCCAGGCGTTCGATCAGGCGCAATTCTTCTTCGACGTAGGCGATGATTTCCTCACGCCGGTACAGCGGCTTGCCGTTGTCCACGGCGTCAAGGAAGTCTTCGCAGCGCTTGGTGATCAGCGGGTGGTAATGGATGTCCTGGCGTTGGTAAATATGATCGAAGCGCGGTGCGGCGGCCAGGTGGATGTCGTAGTCCGCTGCGGGCAGCGCGGCGGCCAGGGTGTAGGGGCGGGCGACATGGGCCAGGGTGACGGCCTCGCCGACGAAGAGGATTTTCTGCTTGCGTGGGTTCATGGCGGTTTTCGGGGGATGGGGGGCGATGCCGCCCGGCGGGGCCGGACGGCGCGGGGCGGGCCTTAGAACGTGTTTACGATCTCGCGAGCTAAGGCGAGACAAGGCGAAAACCGCTGAGAAAGCGGAATGTACGCGTGGTACATGAGCATTTCGAATGCCTTTTTCAACGCTGTATCGCCGACGCGCAGCAGATCGTAAACAGGTGCTTAGCCTTTGTGGACCTGGACACGCCACAGCTCGCGTCCGCGCGAGGCGCGGGTCATCGCGCGGCGGCCGTGCAGGCTGTTGTAGTTGTCTATCAGCGCCAGGTCGCCGTCGTGCCAGTCGTGCTCGATCAGGTTTTCCGGCGCATAGGCCCGTTCCAGCAGTTCCTGCACCAGGTTGGGATAGTCGTCGGCGCGCTCTTCCACGTCGACGAAGAACTTCTGCAGTTCGGAGTTGCTGTTTTCCTGGAAGCGCAGCACGGATTCGCCGGTGTCCGGGTGGGCTTCCACCAGCGGGTAGACGCGGGCGTCGCCGCCGAAATAGGTGAACTTGGTGTGGTAGCGGATTTCCAGCCGCTCCCATTCGGCCAGGGTGGCCACCGGCACCTGGCGCAGGATGTTGCGCGCGTCCACCAGGGTGGTCTGGCCTTCGCCGTGCTGCGGCGCGGTCTTGCAATACAGTGCGAACAGGCTGGCGCTGAAGCGCGGATTCTTGCGCACGAACGCATTGTCGGCCGGCAGCATGCTCAAGTCCCAGTGCAGCGGCAGCTCCTCGAAGGAGTGGACGAAGCCGTCGGCGTCTTCCTCCGGCTTGACCTTGTGCACCGCGCCGAACTGCCAGATATACGGGGTGCCGAACTGGGCGCTGAAGTCGATCAGATTGTCCTCGTCGGCCACGGCGAAGCCGCGCAGGGCGACGAAGCCGAACATCTGGGCCAAGCGGGTCAAGGCCGGGCGCGGCAGAGACAGGCAGTTGGCGCCGGGACGGCGGTTTTCTATCAGCAGGCCGAAGCGGCCGGCCCGCATCACCGATAACTCGCAACCTTCCCATTCCGCGCCGGCCTGTTCCAGATAGAGCCAGGGCTGCCCGTCGAAGCTCACCGCCTTGGCGCGGCGCGCGTCCAGCGCCTGGCGCTTGGAGACCAGCTCGCCGTGACCGGCCAGGTTCAGCAGGTAGACTCGGTGCCAGGGCAAGGCCGCCTCGGCCTGGGCCGGAGACAGGCGGATGGGGAATTTGCCGCCGGGCGCGCCGGATTGGTGGATGGTCAGCCGGATGGCTTCCGGGAAGTGCTCGGCCAGCATCGCGTCCAGCGCGATGCCGCGCCAGGCCAGGCGCCGCGCGCGCTGCGGCCAGTCCTCGGCCTCGGCGATGCCGCGCGCCGCATTGTCTTCGCGCAGCAGGCCCAGCCATTGCGGCTGGCGTCCGGCCTGGTTTTCCGGCAGCGGCTGGGAGAAGTCCGCGGCCGCGGCGGGCAGGTAGCGGCGCAACACGCTTTCCGCGCGGTCGCGCAGGCGGTCGAAGCCGGGCTGGACGCTGGCGTAATCATGCCAGCGCAGCACCGGGCTGGCGTAGAGCGCGCGCAGCCGGTGGTGGTAGTCGTTGGCGGTGTCGCGCGGGATGTCCAGCAGATCGTGGAAACTCAGGCCGTCGCTGAACAGTTCCAGCGCGCAACCGGCCGGGTAGACGCGGCCGACGGCGCGGCACAGCCGGTCCAGCCGTTCCAGCGCCGTGTATTCGGCGTAGTCGGGGCGGTCGGACGCGGTCTTGTCGCGGGTGTTGGGCGATTTCAGCGGAAAGCCCGGCAGCAGCAATTGCAGCGGCTGTTGCCGGCGCACGAAGCCTTCCACCTGGGCGCTCAGCGCCTGGCGGTAGGATTCGCGCTGCGGGTGGTCGGCCTCGCCCTGGAAGGCGTCGAGCAGAATGGAAACAATGGAAGCGACAATAGGTTCGTTTTGCATGGTGATACTCGAAATGAACAATGAAAGGCGGGGCTTCAGGCGGCGGTGGCGATGAAGTGGCTGGGCCGGCCGTCGACAAAGACCAGCGCGGACTGGTTCTCGTCGATGTCGCTGCGTTTTTTCAGCATCACGCCGTGCTCGTGCTTGATCGCGGCGGCGTGCCAGGGCGTCAGCCAGGCGTCGGTGCTGTCCACCAGGCGCACGCCGATTTTGGCGGAGACGCGGAATTGCGGATGAATGGACAGGCGCAGGCTGTCCGGAAACGCGCGCTCCAGCAGCCGGCTCCAGGCATTGCTGCGCTGGATTACCCGGTAGGCGTTGGCGCGCGCCATTTTCTGCAAGCTGGTCTTGCTGTGGCCGGCGAAGCGCGGCATGCCTTGCGCGTCTTCGAACAGGAAACGGGTAATGCCCTGGTACATCGCGCGCATCGCCGGTTCGTCCTGGCATTGGCGTTTGATCTGTTCGATGGAGTCGCTGTAAAGAATCAGCAACTCTTCGCGCTGGGAATCCAGATCGCCGATATAGCTGAAGTGGTCTTTCAGATCGTAAAAACGGAAGCTGTCGCCATGGCGTTGCCGCGCGTAGCGAATCAAGTCGTCCATATAGGCGGCGACTTCCGCGTCCGGGATATATACCACGTCGGAAAAGCAATAGCCGTCCGAGCAAATGGCGACTTGAGCGCCCGGCGGGTAGATGCTCTGAATGTCCCGGCAGAGTTGGTGCAGATTATCCAGCGCGTGGCGTTCGGCCAGGTCGGGCATGGCGCCCAGGGTTTTATTGCGGTTGGGCGATTTGCCGGGAAAGGCCGGCAAAATCATTTGCAGCGGCTGACGTCGGCTGACGGCGGCCTGAATCTTGGGCAGGTGAGGGGCCATTTCCGCGGCAAGGTCCTCCGGCGCGGCAAGGTCTTCCGGGTGGACGCGGCGCAGCTTGAAAACCCGTTCCAGTATTTGCCGGGCGAGATCCGGGGCGGACGCTCCAAAAGGGTGAAAAACAGGGTCGACAATGGCGTTCATGGTTTATCTCAAATGGTTGTGGAATCAAAAGCGATTGAATTGCGACTGGCCCGCGTTCATGCGCGGGCGTTTCACTTATCGTTATGTGATAACCAAAATAAAAATGATGGAAAGAACAGGTTTAGCTTCAGTTGGCGCGGCCATTCTATGGCAGATGTCGGGAGCGGGCGAACAAATTAGCCGCTATAGGGTTATGAGCAATCGTTATATTGATATGGCGAAGGGATTGGATGAATAAAGGCGGATGGAAATTTTATTTGTTTTAGGTGGGTTTTTATTCAATGGGGCGGTGTGAAAATTGTAAATGCGATTGTGACGGTTTGTGATGTCTTATTTGTTTTAATTTGGATTAAATTTAAATTTGTCTTTATATGACAAGATCTTATTTGTCATTTTTGCAAATGAGATTCATTCCTATTTGTAAACGACGGGAGACCGTCGGAGACTGTGAGTTTTCCCATGCAACCACGTTGCGGCGCTGCGGTCGCGGCGCCTTTCCTGCGGCGCGCCGGCGGGGGCGGGGCGGGTGAAAACTGTATGATTCACGCGACAGATGCGGCGCGAGATGACGATGAAGCGCGGCGAACAAACCCCGGATGCTGCGTTGCGCCGACTTGTCGTACTCGAGATCCGCCGCGTTTCAGAGCGCCGCGCCGCGGATGGGCAAAGCCTCGTCTTCCGCCGCAGGCCCGGCCCGTGCCGGCCGGCGGGGCTTTGAGCCGGCTTTCGGCCGCAATCCAAGCGGGTGCGGTATTCCTTTGCGAACATGACATTTTCGTTTTTTAAGCTTCAAAGCCATGTTTGACTAGTCAACAGTCGTGGTTGCTGTCATTCTTTTGCGTTTCGATTACGACTGCCTGTCGTAGCGACAGCAGGCCGCCGGCTGGCCGCAGCGAGCCGAAAGCAATGTCGCCGAGCAGGCGCACTTGAGACAAAGAGATGGAAAAAAAGCAAGAAAGCCAAGAGCTTAGGCGCACCTTGCAGGCGCGCCACCTGTCGATGATCGCCATCGGCGGCTCCATTGGCACCGGCCTGTTCCTGGCCTCCGGCGCCACCGTGGCGTCGGCCGGCGCCGGCGGGGCCTTGATCGCCTACGCCCTGATCGGCCTGATGGTTTACTTCCTGATGACCAGTCTGGGCGAAATGGCCGCCTTCATGCCGGAATCCGGCTCTTTCCAGGTATACGGTTCGCGCTTTGTCGATCCGGCCTTCGGCTTCGCCCAAGGGTGGAACTACTGGTACAACTGGGCCATCACCGTGGCGGTGGAGTTGGCCGCGGCCGCCATCATCATGCATTACTGGTATCCGGCGGTGCCCGGCATCGTCTGGAGCGCCGGCTTCCTGTTGATCATCTTCGTGCTCAACTATTTCTCGGTGAAGGGCTTCGGCGAGGCCGAGTTCTGGTGCTCGATGCTCAAGGTGGCCACCATCATCGCCTTCATCGTCATCGGCTTTTTGATGATCTTCGGCATCATGACCGACCCCAATTCGCAGCGCATCGCGCCGGGTTTGTCGGTGATGCAGCAGGGGCAGGGGCCGTTTGTCGGCGGTCTGGCCGCCTTTGTCGGCGTGGCCATGATTGTGGGCTTCTCCTTCCAGGGCACCGAGCTGATCGGCGTCGCCGCCGGCGAATCCGCCAATCCGGGCAAGACCATCCCGCGCGCGGTGCGGCAGATCTTCTGGCGCATCCTGATGTTCTACATGCTGTCCATCCTGATCATCGGCCTGATCCTGCCGTACAACGATCCGCTGCTGCTGAAGAACGATATGAAGGATGTCGGCGCCAGCCCGTTCACCCTGGTGTTCAACCGCGCCGGCTTCGCCATGGCCGCCAGCCTGATGAACGCGGTGATCCTGTCCGCCATCTTGTCCGCCGGCAACTCCGGCATGTACGCGTCCACCCGCATGCTGTACACCATGGCGCGCAACAAGATGGCGCCCAAGCGCTTTGCCGAGCTGTCCAGCAACGGCGTGCCGCGCAATGCCTTGTACGCCACCAGCGTGATCGCCGCGCTGTGCTTCCTGACCTCCTTGTTTGAAACCAACGCGGTCTATCTGTGGCTGCTGAACTCTTCCGGCATGACCGGCTTCATCGCCTGGCTGGGCGTGGCCATCAGCCACTACCGTTTCCGGCGCGGCTACATCAAGCAGGGCCACGATCTGGCGGACTTGCCCTACCAGGCCAAGTGGTTCCCGCTGGGGCCGCTGTTCGCCTTCGCGCTGTGTCTGCTGATCATGCTGGGCCAGAACTACGAGGCCTTCATCGGCGGCCATATCGACTGGAGCGCGGTGATCGCCACCTATCTGGGCATCCCGCTGTTCCTGGCGCTGTGGCTGGGCTACAAGTACAAGCACAAAACCCGGATGGTGGCGCTGGAAGAGATTGATTTCAGCGAGGCGCTGGTCAAGGCTCGCGCTTTGCGCCAAGAGAATAAGGACGGCAAGCTGGCCGCCGCCACGCGCTGATCCTCTGTGAATTCTGCCAGCCTTAGCGCGGCAGTTCGCCAACAGCCCGGCCATGCCGGGCTGTTTTGCGTAAGGGCTTGATTGTTTTGGATTCGGCGCCGGCCCATGCCGGCGCCGCGGACGCGCGCGGCGCGCCGGAACCGGGGCGGGGCGTCGCAGTCCGAGCGAGAGCCGGCTTGCAATACTGATGAATTGTGTAATATGGCGGCTGGCGCGGCGCCGCCCGCCGACGTTCCCGATCTGAATTCGATGGCTTCGGAGTCATTCATGCAGTTGCTGACAATATTCATAACAAAGTTTCTGTTTGTGATGGCCGCCTTGCTGCCGATCATGAACCCTCCGGGCCTGGTGCCCATCTTCATCTCGATGACGGCGCGCAATACGCCGCAGCAGCGCCGCTACCTGGCGCGCCGCATCGCCATGTATTGCGCCTTGCTGCTGCTGGGCAGCATGTTCACCGGCGGCTATGTGCTGTCCTTCTTCGGCGTGTCCTTGCCGGTGGTGCAATTGTCCGGCGGCCTGCTGATCACCTTCGCCGCCTGGCGCATGCTCAACGACGCGCCGCCGGAAAGCAGCCCCACCTCCACCGATCAGCCCATCCAGGCGGAAAACCAGGACGCCCTGAAGCAACGCGCCTTCTATCCGCTGACCTTCCCGCTGACGGTGGGGCCGGGCTCCATCTCGGTGGCCATCACCATGGGCGCCTCCTTGACCGATACCGGCAAGGGCATCGTCAAATACGCGATCTCGCCGCTGGCCGGCAGTTTCGCGGTGCTGGTGTGCAGCTTGCTGGTCTATCTGTGCTACCGCCACGCCGACAAGCTGCTGCGCTATCTGGGCCAGACCGGCTCGGTGGTGTTCCTGCGCTTGTCCGCCTTCATCCTGCTATGCCTGGGCGTGCAGATCATGTGGGACGGCTTCGGCGCCCTGATCACCCAGCTGGCGCAGGATGTGTTGCCGCATAAGTGAGCGGGGCGATTGGACATCTTTTGATGTGAGGCAAATGCCGCATCGGCCAAATTGAGCATACTGCGATTATGACAAATGTCTTAAGAACAGGAGTTTGCCATGGCCACCAGCGCTTTCTTCATCCCCTGCGTCAATCTGATGGGCGCGGGCTGTCTGCAACAAGCCGTTGAAACCATGCGCGGCTACGGTTACCGCAAGGTCTTGATGGTGACCGACGCCGGCCTGGTGAAAACCGGTCTGGCCGGCCGAGTGACCGAGCTGCTGGGCGGCGTCGGCATCGCCACCGTGCTGTTCGACGGCGTGCATCCCAATCCCACCACCGCCAACGTAGGCGCCGGCCTCGCGCTGTTGCGCGAGCACGGCTGCGACGCCGTGGTGTCCTTGGGCGGCGGCTCGCCGCACGACTGCGCCAAGGGCATCGCCCTGGTAGCAGCCAACGGCGGCAAGATCCAGGATTACGAGGGCGTGGACAAGTCCGCCAAGCCGCAACTGCCCTTGGTGGCGATCAACACCACCGCCGGCACCGCTTCGGAAATGACTCGCTTCTGCATCATCACCGACGAGAGCCGTCACATCAAAATGGCCATCGTCGACAAGCACACCACGCCGGTGCTGTCGGTCAACGATCCGGAAACCATGGCCGGCATGCCGGCCGGGCTGACCGCCGCCACCGGCATGGACGCGCTGACCCACGCGGTGGAAGCCTATGTGTCCACCATCGCCACGCCCATTACCGACGCCTGCGCCTTGAAGGCGGTGACGCTGATCGCCGGCCATCTGCGCCGCGCGGTGCGCAACGGCATGGACATGGAGGCGCGCGAGCAGATGGCTTACGCGCAATTCCTGGCCGGCATGGCCTTCAACAACGCGTCGTTGGGCTATGTGCACGCGATGGCGCACCAGCTGGGCGGGTTTTACGATCTGCCGCACGGCGTGTGCAACGCGGTGCTGCTGCCGCATGTGCAGGCTTACAACGCCAAGGCGGCCGGCCAGCGGCTGGCTGATGTCGGCGCGGCGCTGGGCGTGGAAGCCAGCGCCGAGGCGGCGATCGCCGCCATACGCCAATTGGCGGCCGATGTAGGCATTCCGGCGGGATTGACGCAACTGGGGGTCAAGGAAGAGGATATTCCAGAACTGGCCGCCAACGCCTTGAAGGACGCTTGCGGTCTGACCAATCCGATCCAGGCCAGCCACGAGGAAATCTGCGCGATCTTCAAGGCCGCGCTGTAGCGGTAAAGGGCCGCGGCGATTCGCCGCGGCCTTCACGATCTGCTGCGCTGCGGCGATACGACGCTAACAACCCGCTCAAAATGCTTATGTGCCACGAGTACATTCCGCTTTTGCGCTCGTTTTTGCCTTGTCTCGCTCTAGCTCGCAAGACTTTGAACACAGCTTCCAATGGCGGCCCAGCCGCCTTTTTTTGACCATTAAATATCGTAATACGATATTTCTGACGACGCCGCACCGCCTCCGCCGCCAGATGAAATAAGGAGTGACGCAATGGACGCAACCATTCGCCTATTGCCGGTGAGCGAATACCGGCCGGGGCTTGATAACGCTTTTCTGATCGAGGAGACCTGGCCGAAGGGCTTGCCGCGGCAGGCGCTGGACGCCGCCCACTGGCTCAAAAGCGTGGCGCCCGCGCCCGGCTTGCTGAAATGGCTGCGCCAGGACGACCGTCATTGGCCCACCTTCTGCGAGGTGTATTGGGCCGACCTGGCGGCGAACCCGCAGCGCTGGTGGCCCTTGTGGAAGGCCAGCCGCCGCGGCGGCCTGGTGTTGCTGCACGCAGGCGGCGGCGACAAGCAGCCGGCGCAGGCCTTGGCGCAATTCCTGGGCGACAAGCTGGACGAGATAGCGCGCATCGAGGCCGGAGAGCTGGCGTCGCCGGTGTGCTACCGCGCCTTGCTGGATCATTGACCGCATGCCCGAGCCATCCAGCTTCTCCAAACAGGATTTCGAACGTCTGGCGGACTTCCGCTATCGTTTGCGCCGCTTCCAGCGTTTCAGCGAGGAGGCGGCCCAGCGCCACGGCATCACCATGCTGCAATACCTGCTATTGCTGCAGATCAAGGGCTTTCCCGGCCGCGACTGGGCCACGGTGGCCGAACTGGCCGAGCGGCTGCAGTCGCACCACCACAGCGTGGTGGGCCTGATCAGCCGCTGCGAGCAACAGCGGCTGGTGGCGCGCAGTCCGGGGCGGGACGACCGCCGCTGCGTGGAAGTGCGGCTGCTGCCCAAGGGCGAGGCGCTGGCGGAATGTCTGGCGCGAGAGCATCGCGAGGAGTTGCAGGCCCTGCGGCGGCTGGGCGATGTGCTGTCGCTGGATCATCTCTTGCAGCCCGAGGATTGACGCCGGCGCGGTAGCTTTTGCCATGGCGCTCTGGCATGATTTTGACATTGTTTTGGCGAGCGGAGATATCCCGTGAACATACTGTTGGTGGAGGACGATCTGGCATTGGGCGAGGCGCTGGGGCAGGCTTTGCGCCAGGCCGGCTTTCGCACCGTCTGGGTGAGGCGCTTGAAGGAGGCGCGCACCTTTCTGGCCGAGGAGCCGCAGGACGCGCTGCTGCTGGATCTGGGCTTGCCGGACGGCGAGGGCCTGCATTTGCTGCAGGAGCTGCGCGGCAACGGATCGACGCTGCCGGTCATCATCCTGACCGCGCGCGACGCGCTGGAGAGCCGGCTGGCCGGCCTGCACAACGGCGCCGACGATTACCTGGTCAAGCCCTTCGCGATTCCCGAGCTGCTGGCCCGGCTGCAGGCGGTGACCCGGCGCAGCAGCGGCTTCGTGTCGGCCAATTGGCAGATTGGCGATTTGTGCATCAACGCCGAAACCCGAGAGCTGTCGATGGGCGGCGCGGCGGTGGCCTTGTCGCCGTCCGAGTTCGCGCTGGTGTTTGAACTGGTGCGCAAGGCCGGCAAGGTGGTCAGCCGCGAGCACCTGGTCGAGCATCTGTGCTGCGAGTCCGACAACGCGCTGGAAGTGCATGTCCACAATCTGCGGCGCAAGCTGGGTTCGGACTGGATCCGCACCATACGCGGCGTCGGCTATCTGCTGCCCAAGCCGGCATGATCATCCCCTCGCTGGCGCGGCGCTCGCTCTACCGGCGGCTGCTATGGACCAGTCTGAGCACCCTATTGGCGGTGTGGCTGGTCCTGTTCGCCTGGTTTTATTGGGAAGTGACCCGGGTCGGTTCCGGCTATCTGGACGGCGATTTGCGCGGGCTGGCGCGCACCCTGGCCACCGTCTACAGCGCCGACATCAAGGAAAGCGAGCGCGCCCGCGTCGTCGATCAGTTGATCGGCCAGTTCGGCCACGGCTATAGCGAAAGGCCGCCGGTCAAGGACGAGCTGGCCTATCGCATCGTCGACAAGCGCCAGCGCCTGCTGGCGGTGTCCAGCGCTTGGCCGGAGCTGGAGCAGCCGCCCAGCGGCGGCGCGCCGGCCAACCAGGGGCGCTGGCGCATGCTGACGGCGAGCGGCGACGAGGTCCGGGTGCAGTTGGCGATCGCGCGCAGCTTCGTGCAGCGGGTGCAGGCCGAAATCCTGATCTTCTTCCTGCTGCCGCTGATCGCCGCGGTGCCCATCATCATGCTGCTGCTGCGCGTCGGTTACGGCCGCGCCCTGCAGCCCTTGGCGACGCTGGCCACCACCATCACCTCGCGCGATGTGCAATCGACGGCGCCGCTGGCCTGCGCCGACCCCGAATATCAGGAATTGCGGCCGGTGTTCAATTCCGTCAACGAGCTGTTGTCGCGGCTGGCGACCTTTCGCGAGGGCGAGCAGCGCTTCTTCGCCGACGCGGCGCACGAGCTGCGCACGCCGCTGGCGGCGATAGGCGCGCAAGTGCATCTGCTGGCGCGCGCGGAGTCCGAACAGGAGAGGGCGGCGCTGGCGGCCTTGCTGGACGCCAGCATAGGCCGCAGCGGCGAACTGGTGGGCAAGCTGTTGACGCTGTCGCGGCTGGACGCGGAATCGGCGCGGGTGCTGCCGGTATCCTTCGATCTGGCGGCCTTGGCGCGCGCGGCGCTGGCGCGCCAGGTGCCGCGAGCGATGGAGCGCAACATCACGCTGGCCTACGACGGCGCGCAGACGGCGGCCTGCTGCGGCGACGCCAGCGCGATGGATAGCCTATTGGACAATCTGCTGGACAACGCCATCCGTTACTGCCCGGACGGCGCTTGCATCAATGTGGAAGTCAGCGAGGGGTTTTCCAATGTGAGGCTGGCGGTGCTGGACGACGGGCCGGGCATCGAGCCGCAGTGGCGGGATCAGGTGCTGAAGCGTTTCGTGCGCCTGCCCGACAATACCGTGACCGGCAGCGGCCTTGGGCTGGCCATCGTCAAGCGGGTGGTGGAGCTGCACGGCGGCAGCCTGCTGTTGACCGACGGCCTGCACGGCAACGGCCTGGGCGTGGAAATCCGCCTGCCGCGCTGCGACGCGCGGCCGGCTTGAGGCCGCCGCGCTCCCGCATCGCTTCATCGCTTCTCAGGGCGCGCTCTTGTCCGCGCCCTCCCAGCCGCCGCCCAGCGCGGCGATCAGATTGGCCGCCGCCAGCAATTGCTGGCGGCGCGCGCCTTGCACGCCCTGTTCCGCTTGCAGCTCCGCCAGTTGCGCGCGCCATTCCGCCTGGCCGTCGCTGAGCCCCACGCCGCGCGCGTCGCGCTCGGCGCGCAAGCGGCGGCTGGCGTCCACGTATTGCCGCTGTCTGGCCTCCTGATCCGTTCTGGCGAAATGGGCGGAGGCGGCGGCGTCTTCCACCTCGTATACCGCGCGGGTGACGGCGCCGCGCCAGGCCGCGTATTGCTCGGCGGCGGCGGAGCGCGCGCGCTGGGCCTCGGCCTTGCGCTTGCCGGCGTCGAACAGCGGAATGTCCAGCTGCGGCAGCAGCGACCAGTTCAGCACCTTGCTGCCGCGCAGACCGGACCAGCTGCCGGCGCTGATGCCCAGCCCGCCGTTCAGGGTCAGCGACGGCCAGCGGGCGGCCTCGGCTTCGTCGATGCGCGCGCGCGCGGCGTCGTAGCGGGCCTGGGCCGCGCTCAGATCCGGTCTGCGCTGCAGCAGCCGGGCCGGCACGTCGCCGCCCACTTCCGGCAGCCGGAGTTCGCGCAGCGGACGCGCCGGCGGCAGCCCGCAGGCGTCCGGCATCTTGGCGGCCAGCTGGCATAGGCTGCGCTCCACCCGCTTCAGCGCGTCGCCTTGTTGAGCGACCAGACGGGCGGCTTCGCTGGCCTCGCTGTCCGGTTCCAGCAGTTGCCGGCCGCTGGCCAGGCCGACGCGGCGTTTGGCGGCGACGCCGGCCAGCAGCCGCTGGCGCAGCCGCGCGGCCTCCTGGACCAGTTCGATGTCGGCGGCCAGCTCCGCCCGGGTCAGCCACAGTTCGGCGGTTTGCCGCGCCAGGCTCAGGCCCAGCGCGTCGAGGTCGCCGCCGCTGGCTTTGAGGTCGGCACGGCCGGCGCGCGTCGCGGCGCTGACCCGGCCGCGCAAGTCCACTTCATAGCCCAGCGCCAGCCGCGTGCTGTAGCGGGTGCTGGGATTGGCGGTGTCTTCGCTCACTTCGCCCAAATCGAATTTGGACAGTTTGCGCCGCTCCACCGATTGTTCGAAGTCCAGCTTGGGATAGCGGTCGGCGTTGAGCACGCCCAGTTCGGCGCGCGCGGCGTCCAGCCGCGCCAGGCTGGCGGCGAGGTCGGTGTTGCCCTCGCGCACCGCGGCTATCCAGCGGCTGAGGCCGGGATCGCCGAAACCGTCCCAGGCCTGGGCGTCCGGGCCGGCGCCGGGCAGGGTCCGGCCGTAGCGTTCCGGCAGCGCCGGCGTCGGGCGCGAAGGCTCCAGCCCGGCGCAGCCGCCAAGCGCCAGGAGCAGCAGTAGAGCGATGGGGCGCATCATGGCTTGCCCGCCTTGTCTTGTCGGGCGATGCGCACCAGCACTCGCTGGCCGATGCGGATTTCCGGCGCGTCCACTAGCGCCAGCACGCATTCGATCACGCGCACGTCCTGTTTTTCATTGGGGTCGTCGTTGTCCGGGCGGTTGCCGAACACCTGGCCCAGCCGCAGCACCTTGGCCTTGTAGACCTTGGTTTCGTCCGCTTCCAGCGTCACCTCGGCCGCCTGTCCCGCCGTCACCAAGCCCACATAGCGTTCCTCCAGGTCGGCGCGAACGATGCGCGGCCCGTTGGGGGCGAACATGAACAGCGGCGTCACGTTCAGCGTGGAGGTGCCGTCGCCGGGGCGGGCCTGGCGGCGGATGATGCGGCCGGCCAGCGGCGCGCGGACCACGTGTTGATCCACTTCCAGCTTGCTGGCCGCCACTTGCGCGTCGGCGGTGGCCACCGCCGCCTGCTGGCGGGCCAGTTCTGACGCGCTGAGCTTGACCTGATCGCGGGCGTTGTCTTTTTCCTGCTTGGACACCACCTCGTCGCCGCTCAGCGCGGACACCCGTTGCAGCTCGCGCTGGGCGATGGCGTGCTTGACCTGCAGCAGCGTCAGCGCCTGCCGCGCCTCGTCGCGCTCCTGCTCGCGCACCTTCATCGCCAGATTGGCCTCGCGGTCGTCGATGCGGGCCAGCACCGCGCCGGGTTTGACCTCGGCGCCTTCTTCCACCGACACCTCGCGAATGATGCCGGCGCGCGGCGCGGCGATATTGATCACCCCGCCTTCTATGCTGACGCGGCCCTTGGCGATGGCGGCCCACGGCGATTGCTGGACCGGCGCGGGAGGCGGCGGCTCGGAGCAGCCGGCCAGCAACAGGCTCAAAGCCAGCAGCGGGCCCAGGCGCAGCGGGGTCTTGGGAATAGGGCTGCTCATGCTACCTCCATCGGCGTGTTATGGACGCGCAGGTCTTTGACCACTTGGCCGTCTTCCAGGGTGATGACGCGGTCGGCGTGTTTGATCAGGCGGTTGTCGTGCGACACGCCCAGCACCGTGGTGCCTTGTTCCTGGGCGATCTGGTGCAAGAGGTCGATCACCACTTGGCCGTTATGGCTGTCCAGCGCGCTGGTGGGCTCGTCGGCGAACATCAGCTTGGGCCGCTTGACCAGCGCGCGGGCGATGGCGACGCGCTGCTTTTCGCCGCCGGACAATTCCATGGGCCGCAGCTTGGCGCGCGGGCCCAGGCCCACCAGTTCCAGCGCCTCCTGGGCGCGCTTCTCGGCTTCCGGCTTGCTGATCTTGGGGCCGTAGTTCAGCGGCAGCAGCACGTTTTCCAGCGCGGTCAGCGAGGCGAACAGATTGAAGCCCTGGAACACGAAACCGCAATGCTCCAGGCGGAAACGGCTCAACTCCTCGATGGAGCGCCGGGTCAGCTCCAGCCCCAGCGCGGTGACGCGGCCGGAGCTGGGCGGCAGCAGGCCGGATAGCACGGACAGCAAGGTGCTCTTGCCGGAGCCGGACGGACCGATGATCAGGGTCAGTTCGCCGGGCAGGATGGACAGCGAGATATTGGTGAGCACGGTTTGCTCGGTCTTGCCGTTGCTGAACGAGCGGTTCAGGTTTTCGCCGACGATGGCGGGAGAGGCGGACATGAGAGTCTCCTTATCGCAATAGGGTGGAGGGTTCGGCCTGGTTCAGCGCGCGCAGCGCGGACAGACCGGACAGCAGAGCGATGCCCAGCACCAGGGTGCCGGTGGCCAGGCAGCCCCACACCGGCACTTCCAGCGCGATGTGGGCGTGGCGGGCGGCCATCACCAGCAGCGCGCCGACCACAGCGGTGATCACCAGGCCGGCGAGGCCGACCCAGAAGGACTGCTCCAGGATCACGGCGCGCAAGGAGGAGGAGGACACGCCCAAGGCGCGCAAGGTGGCGTATTCGCGCAGCGCGGCGACGATGGCCGCCATCAGCGTCTGGCTGGTGATGACGATGCCGACCAGCAGGCCCAGCGCGGAGGAGAACAGGAAGCCGGAGCCGGCGCCGGACTCGAACAGCCAATACACCTGCGACTGGATGGAGAACTCCTCGGCGGTCCACACCTGGAAGGGCTTGAAGCTGCCGGCCGGCTGCAGCTGGTCGCGCACCAGTTCGGCGCGGCTGGGGTCGCGCAGCCGGGCCAGGAAGTAGTCGGTGGCGTCGTTGCGCAGATTGGGGTCGATGCGGCGCGCGGTGTTCAGCGAGGTCAGGATGTTGGCCCCGCCCATCGCGCGCATGCCGTTGACGGTGCCGCCGATGCGCACCCGCTTGCCGCTGAGTTCGGCGTAGTCGCCTATCTTGACGCCCAGCTTTTCCAGATCGCTCTCATCCACCAGCACGGTGCTGGGCACCGTCAGCTCCTGGCGCAGCGCCGGGGTCAGCAAGGTGGCGAAGGTCATCGCCTGCGGGCGCGGGTCGATGCCGATCAGCACCGCGCTGAGCTTGCCGCCGCCGGGGCGCTGCCAGTCCGCCATGGTCCAGGTGAAGCGTTCCACCGAGGTGACCTCGGGATGCGCCCAAAGGTTGTTCTCGGTCTTGCCGGGAATCGGCCGGGCCAGATCCACGCTCTGAGTGGCCGGGTAGCCCACCCAAAGATCGGCGCTGGAGCGGTCTATGTAAACGCCTACCGAGCTGAACATGCCCAAGAGCAGGCTGAGCTGCACTTGCACCAGCAGGCCGGCGAAAGCCACCGCCAGCACCGCCGGCAGGAAGCGGCGCCACTCGTAGATCAGCGAGGCGCGAGCGAGGGAGACCATGGTCAGGCCTCCGCGCTGTCGCCGGGCCGGCAGGGGGGATGGTTGGGCTGGGGCATGACTGTCTCCGGGGTGAAATGAGGGCAGTATGCCTATTCCTGCTTAGGGTTTTCTGAGCGCGGCCAAGCGTGAATAAGGCGGAGTCGGCGTACGGGATTTCCCTAGTATTAATACCACTGGTATTAGTCTGGATATTGAATTTGAATGCCAATTCAATAAGCCGCTGTTCTTATTGCCTGCTCAGACTCTCCTCAGTTTTCTTTTTCAAGCTTGGTTTTTTTATTTTTCAGTAATGGATTTACTAAAAAAAAATGACTTTGGCATTGGTGTGTCAATAAAGATACATCATCAAAATCAATGACTTGCTTTGTTCTGTATATATTTTTCTCCAGATATGTGGAGGTAAATCAGTCAACTGCAAGAAAGCCCTAAGGAAACACTAAGATTTCAACGTCATAATTTTCCAAAACCGGATTTGACAGTTTCGGTTGTAAAGATTTTGTCAAGTTGAGATCGCGGTTTTGGATGTGGTTTGCGTAATAGGCAGCAGGCGCGTGCGGCGGTTCGCCGGACGCGAATTCGATCCAGGCTTTGCGTGCGGGACCGGATTTAAAGAAAGGCAGTCGACCCTGGCCGTGCGGCCGGCGATTGCGCTTCCCGGTTGGTGCGCGGCGGCAAGCGAATGATGCGAAACAGCAGGTTCACCGCGGGAGGAGCAATGAGCAAGACCGTATCGAGCAGGATAGGACCGGGCACGGTGGATATCGCGATTGTGGGCATGGCCAGCCACTTTCCCGATGCGGCCACCTTGTACGATTTCTGGACCAATATCGTCGACAAGAAGGATTCCCTGACCGACATCGACCAGAAGAACGGCGATGAGTACTGGCGCAAGGAAGACTATTACAGCGCGGACCCGAGCGCCGCCGACAAGACTTACGGCCATCGCGCCGGTTTCGTGCCGGCCATCGATTTCGATCCGGTGGAATTCAAACTGCCGCCGCTGATGCTGGAGTCCATCAGCACCGCGCAGATCTTCGCGCTGCACGTGGCCAAACAGGCGATGCTGGACGCCAGGCTGGTGGGCGAGGACGCCTTGCCGGTGGATAAAGACCGCGTGGGCGTGATCCTGGGCGGCGCCGGCAACGGCAACACTTCCTTCTCGCTGGCCTTCCGCCAGCAGGAGCCGTATCTGCGCAAGGTGCTGAACCACGCCGGCCTGCCCGGCGCGGTGGCCGACGAGGTCATCGACCGCGTCAACCATCTCTATCTGGAATGGAACGAGGACAGCTTCCCCGGCTTCCTCGGCAATGTCGCCTGCGGCCGCATCGCCAGCTACTTCGATCTGGGCGGCACCTCTTATATGGTGGACGCCGCTTGCGCCAGCAGCCTGGCCGCGATCAAGGCGGCGGTGGGCGAGCTGGTGGACGGCAGCTGCGACGTGGTGCTGACCGGCGGCGTCAACCTGGAAAACTCGATCTTCTCCTTCCTGTGCTTCAGCAAGACGCCGGCCCTGTCCAAGAGCAATCTGTCGCGGCCCTTCGACGAATCCTCGGACGGCATGATGCTGGGCGACGGCGTGGGCTTCCTGGTGCTCAAGCGCCTGGAAGACGCCGAGCGCGACGGCGATCGCGTTTACGCGGTGATCAAATCCTTGCAGGCCTCCAGCGACGGCCGCGCCAAAAGCATTTTCGCGCCGCGTCACGAAGGCCAGGTCAAGGCGATGCAACGCGCTTACGCGCGCGCCGGCATTTCTCCGGCCGAGATCCAGTTGGTGGAGGCGCACGGCACCGGCACCCAGTCCGGCGACGAGACCGAGATCAAGAGCTTGCGCGCCGTGTTCGAGGCCGGCGGCGCTCAGCCCGGCTCGGTGGCCATCGGCAGCGTCAAATCGCAGATCGGCCATACCCGTTGCGCCGCCGGCGCGGCGGCGATGATGAAGGCCGCGCTCGGCCTCTATCACAAGGTGTTGCCGCCCACCATCAACGTCAGCCAGCCCAGCCGCGAACTGGCGGACAGCGCCAGCCCCTTCTACGTCAACATCGACAGCCGGCCCTGGCTGAGCCCGGTGGACGGCGCGCCGCGCCGTGCCGCCTTGAGCGCCTACGGCTTCGGCGGCACCAACTACCACGCCATCATGGAAGAGCATCAGGCGCGGCCGCAGGGCGATTTCCGCCTGAACCTGCGCCCGGAAGTGGTGCTGCTGCACGCGGACGGCCCGGAGCAGCTGCTGGCGCTGGCCGAGCACAAGCTGGATGCCTTCCGCGCCGAAGACGCCGGTTATCAGTTCCGTCTGCACCAAGGCGCGGCGGCGCGCGCGCCGGCCGATTCCGCGCGCCTGGCTTTCGTCGCGGGCTCCGCCGAACAGGCGGCCGGCCTGCTGGACGAGGCGATCAAGCTGCTGCGGGCGCGGCCGGATCAGGACTGGGAACACCCGCTGGGCATTTACTACAAGCGCGAGGCGGCTCCGCTGGCCGGCCGCGTGGTGGCCTTGTTCCCCGGACAGGGCGCGCAGTACGTGAACATGGGCCGCGACATCGCCAACGATTACCCGGCGATGCGCGAAACCCTGGAAGGCCTGGACGCCGCGGCGCACGCCGACGGGCTGCCGCTGCCTTCGGCGGCGATTTTCCCGCCGCCGGCCTTCGACGCGGAGACGGCGGACCGCCAGATGGCGGAGCTGACCCAAACCCGCACCGCGCAGCCGGCGATAGGCGCGATCAGCGCCGGCTACTACAAGCTGCTGCGCGGTCTGGGCCTGCGGCCGGACTTCCTGGCCGGCCACAGCTACGGCGAGGTGACCGCTCTGTGGGCCGCCGGCGTCTTGAGCGACGAGAACTTCTACCGCGCCTCGCTGGCGCGCGGCGCGGCGGTGGCCAGCCCGGTGCCGGGCGGCGAGCCGGGCGCGATGCTGGCGGCCTCGCTGCCGGAGAGCGAAGCCAGCGCGGTGCTGGAGCGCTTCCCGGAGCTGGTGGTGGCCAATTACAACTCGCAGCAGCAACTGGTGTTCGGCGGCGCCGGCGACATCATCCGCCAGGCCCATGAGTTCCTGAACGAGCGCAAGGTGCGCAGCCAGGTGCTGGCAGTGTCGGCGGCCTTCCACACCGACTTCGTGCGCCACGCTTGCGCGCCGTTCGAGGCCAGCCTGGCCGGCATTCCGTTCCAGGCGCCGCAAGCCGCGGTGTACTCCACCGCCAGCGGCGAGCGCCACGCCGACGACCCGGCCAAGATCAAGCAGTCCTTGATCGGCCAACTGGTCAGCCCGGTGCGCTTCCAGCAAACCATTGAACGCATTCATCAGCAGGGCGGCTATCTCTTCGTCGAGATCGGCCCCAAGGGCATTCTGGGCAAGCTGGTGGCGGACATCCTCAAGGACAAGCCGCACGCGGTGGTGTCGCTGAACCCCAGCGCCAACGGCGAGGAAGCCCTGCAATTCAAGCGCGCGCTGGCGCGGCTGGCGGTGGAGGGGGTGGAGCTGAGCTCCACCGATCCGCAGGCGGCGCTGCCGCTGGCGACGGCGCCCAAGAAAAAGGCGCTGACTTACACAATGAGCGGCGGCTTCTTCTACTCGGAGAAAGCCAAGCAGCGCCGCGCGCACGCCATGCGCAAGGATACGCGCGTCATCGACGCCTTCATCGACGAGCGGCTCGCCGCCAGCTCGCCGCCGCGGGCGCCGGAGACGGAGCGGGATAGTACGGTAGTGGTGGAAACTTTGGTCGACAACAGGGACGACATGGTGTGGCTGGAGCCGGTCCATGTCATAAGCGGAGAGGGAATCATGCAACGCAGTAGCTCGGACAACGAAGTATTGAGCGTATTGGACGCGCAAATCCAGGCGCAGAACATGCTCAGCCAGGTGCACCAGCAGTTCCAGCTGAATCAGAAGGACTACATTCAGCTGCTGGATTCGCTGATGAACAAGCAATACACCTTGCTGGAGAAATTCCAGGGTAGCCAGCAACTGACGGAAGTGGTGGCCAGCCTGGGCCAGAGCCTGCAGCTGCTGGACAAGAACCAGGAGCTCTACCACGTCAACCACGAACATTATTTCGACAACCAGCAAGCTTTGCTGGGCGCCGACGTCGCCGCCCGCGGCGGCCAGGTGGCCGCTCGCCTGCAACAGCGCGCGCCGCTGGAAGTGAGCTTGCCGACGCCGCGCGCCGCGGTGGAATTGCCGGCGGCCGCGCCCCTGGCTCAGCCCGCCGCCGCGCCTGCGGCCCCGGCGCCTCAAGTGAGCGCGGTGCAGGCGCCCAAGCCGACGCTGCAGGAGATTCCGCAAGCAGCCGCTCCGGTCGCCGCGCCGGCCCCGGTAGCCGCGCCCGCTCCGGCAGCCGCCGCGCCCGCCGCCGCGATCAGCGCCGAGGACCAGGCCCTGATCCAGCGCTTCGAAGCCTTGACCGAGGCCGACCTGATCAAGCAACTGATCGCCATCGTCAGCGACCGCACCGGCTACCCGGCCGACATGATCAATGAAGACATGGATCTGGAAGCCGACCTGGGCATCGATTCGATCAAGCGCCTGGAAATCTTCGGCGCCATGTTCGACCAGCTGTCCGCCGAGGTGCCGCACTTCCAGGACATGGAAAAACAGAAGGACATGGAAACCTTCGACATCGACGCCTTCAGCAACATCCGCAAGATGGGCGGCTTCTTCAAGCAGACCATCTCCGAACTGCTGACCGAGCTGAAGCAGGGCGGCGCTGCTGCGCCGGCCGCGGAAGCCGCTCCGGCGCCGGAGGCCGCGCCGGCCCCGGTCTCCAGCGAGCCCGCCTTGCACGAAACCCCGGCGGCGGAGGCCAAGCCTTTGCGTCAGCTGGGCGTGGTGTCGTCCACCAAGAAACTGGTGTCCGACGTTGCCGTGGAGGACTCCGCAGCAAAAAAATCCCTAGCTGAGCCCCGGGAGACGGCATCTGCCCTCGCTCAGCAATCCCCTGTAAGTGATGCCCATACGGTAGCCGCGTCCATCCATCGTTTTCAGGCGCGGAAACAAGCTTTGCCCAAGCCGGACCTGCTGGAGCTGGCCGCCGGCCGGCTCTGGCTGCTGACCGACGACGGCAAGGGTTTAAGCGAAGAAGTGGCCAAACAGCTGCTGGCCCACGGCCAGCAGGTGGCGCGGCTGGTGTTCAAGTGGCAGCAGGCCAAGGGCCAGCGCAAGGCGATCAAGCACGTCAACGACTACGTGCTGGAACGCGCCGACGAGCTGGCGCTGGAAGACGTGCTGTCGCGGATCGCGGTGGCCGAAGGGCAGGTGGGCGGCTTCATCCACCTGCAAGCGCCGGCCGGCAACGTCAAATCGCTGGCCAACGCCTTCGCCGCGGCCGAGTACGACACCGCTCAGGCCTTGTTCCTGCTGGCCAAGCTGCTGCAGCCCTCGCTGACGCAGCCCGGTCTCGGCCGCGCCTGCTTCTTCGTGGCCAGCCAGCTGGACGGCGAGCTGGGCACCGCCCGGCGCGCCGCCTTCCCGGTGGCCGCCGCCGGCGTCAGCGGCCTGAGCAAGGCGCTGAACATCGAGTGGGAAGACGTGTTCTGCCGCACCGTGGATTTCGATCCCAAATGCGGCAAGAGCGCCATCGCCGCGATGTTGCTGGAAGAACTGCGCGACGTGCAGTCCGACGTGGCCGAAGTGGGCCGCGGCGTCAAGGGCGAGCGGATGACGCTGGGCTTCGAGGAGGCGCCGACCGATCCGCAGGCCGTGGCCGGCATCGACGCCAAGACCGTGTTTCTGGTCACCGGCGGCGCGCGCGGCATCACCGCCGAGTGCGTGATCGCGCTGGCCAAGCGTTATCCGGCCCGCTTCGCGCTGCTGGGCCGCACCCGCATCGACGCGCCGCTGCCGGAATGGGCGGAGGGCGGCGGTGAAGTGGCCGAGCTCAAGGCGCGCGCCATCCGCCATCTGCAACAGCAAGGCGAGACGGTGACCCCGGTCAAGGTGGACGCCTTGCTCAAGGAGCTGCTGCAACTGGCCGAGGTGCGCGACACCATCGCCCGGATCGAGCAGGCCGGCGGCCAGGCCATCTATCTGGCTTGCGACATCGGCGACGCCAAGGACGTGGCGCGGGCGGCGGCGGAAGCGCAGCGGCAGCTGGGCCCCATCCGCGGCATCATCCACGGCGCCGGCAACCTGGCGGACAAGCGCATCGAGAAAAAGACCCCGGCCGATTTCCGCTCGGTGTTCCACACCAAGGTGAAAGGGCTGGAGAACCTGCTGGCGGCGGTCAAGCCGGACGGTTTGCGTCATCTGGTGCTGTTCTCCTCGGTGTCGGGCTTCTTCGGCAACGCCGGCCAGACCGATTACGCGATGGCCAACGACGCGCTGAACAAGTTCGCCTATCTGTACCAGACCCTGTACCCGAAACAGCAGGTGCGCAGCATCAACTGGGGTCCGTGGGACAGCGGCATGGTCAACGACGTGCTGAAGAAGGCCTACGCCGACCGCGGCCTGGCCATCATCCCCACCGCCGTGGGCGCGCAGTTCTTCGTCGACGAGTTCGCCGCCGGCCTGGTGCCGCAGGTGATCGTGGGCGGCGGCAGCTACAAGGTGGGGCGCAAGCAGAAGACCCTGCCGGCGCTGACCCGGGTGGAGCGCGAGCTGGACCCGGCCGTCAACGGCTTCCTGGGCGATCACGTGGTGGGCGGACAGCCGGTGCTGCCGGCCACCGCCGCGGCCGGCTGGATGGTGCAGCTGTGCGAAGACCTGCTGCCCGGCTATCGGCTGGAGACGCTGACGGACTTCCGCGTGCTCAAGGGCGTGGTGTTCGACGCCGGCGAGCAGCGGCGCTTCATCGCCGAACTGCGGCCGGTGGCCGAAGCCGGCGGCAACGGCGACCGTCACACGCTGGAGGTGAGCATCTTCAACCAGGTGGACGGGGCCGCGCTGAACCGCTACCAGGCGCGGGTGACCATGAGCCGGCTGGCGGCGGAAGCGCCGCTGGACGGGCCCAAGGCGCCGGCGGGCGAGCCGCTGGAGCATGCGCCGCTGTACGGCGACATGCGCGACGGCGCCTGGCTGTTCCACGGCCCGGCCTTCCGCGGCGTGCAGTCCTTGTTCCGTCTCGACGGCCAGGGCTTGCAAGCGGGCGGTAGGCTGGCCGCCGCGGGCGGACAGGGGCAGTTCCCGGTGAACTCCTTCAACCCCTACCTGGCGGACGTGGCTTTGCAAACGCCGCTGATCTGGCTGATGTCGCAGTCGGACAAGGCGGGGCTGCCGCTGCAGATCGCCGAGTGGCGGCAGTACGCGCCGCTGGCTTTCGACCAGGCCTTCTATCTGAGCATGGCGGTCACGGCGCAAACCGCGACCACTTTGCTGGCCGACGTCACCGTCCACGGCGCCGACGGCAAGGTGTACAGCAAGCTGTCCGGCTTGCAGTTCACCGTGTCGAAGAAGCTGCGGCAGCTGATGTGCGACCCGGAGGCCAGCGTGGCGGTGTGACGCGAGCAAGGCTGCGCCTGCGGGCGCCGCCGGTCCGGAGCGCGGCGACGCGTTCCGGCCATACAGCCGAGGCGCGGCGGCGGAAGGTCCGCCTTGCCGCCGCCGCACTCGAAATCGGCCCGCGCCGGTTCAATCCTGATCCCGCGCCGCCGCCCGCCGCTTCAACAACGGCCGGCGGCGGAGGGGGACGGTTGCGCCCAAGGTTTGGGAATGTTGGCTCTACTTTAGGCATGAATGCACTATGGAAGAAATCGCCATTATCGGATTAGGCTGCCTGTTTCCAGGCGCCGAAACGCCAGAACAGTACTGGCGCAACCTGCTGGAGCGGCGGGATTGCACCTCGGAATTGAGCCGGGAAGAGCTGGGCGTGGACCCGGCGTTGTATCGCCACCCGGTGCCGGGCACCGCGGACAAGATCGCCTACAACAAGAACGGCCATGTGCGCGGCTTCAAGCTGGACGCCGGCCGCTACCGCCTGCCGGCCGCGCAGCTGGAGGCGCTGGACCCCTTGTTCCAATGGACGCTGTACGCGGCGGAACAGGCTTTGATCGACGCCGGCCAGGGTGTGGGCCACAGCGCCGAGGCGCTGGAGCGCTGCGGCCTGATCATCGGCAATATCGGCATGCCCACGCACGCCGGCAAGAAGCTTCTCAACGGTTTCTACCAAGGCATCCTGGAACCCTACGTCCAGGAACTGCTGCAACGCGACGATTTCCATTTCCGCCAGCCCTGGCAGGCGGAAGGCTTGTCCGATCTCAATCTGATGACCGGCAGCCACAACGCCACGCTGGCGGCCCAGGCGCTGGGCCTGGCCGGCCCCAGCTTCGCGCTGGACGCGGCTTGCGCCTCCGCGCTGTACGCCATCCGCGTGGCCAGTTACTACCTGCAAAGCGGCAAGGCCGACCTGATGCTGGCCGGCGCGGTCTGCCACGCCGACCACATCTACATCGATCACGGCTTCAATGTGTTGCAGGCCTTCCCGGCCGACGGCCAGTCGGTGCCGTTCGACCGCAACTCCCAGGGTCTGAAGGCCGGCGAGGGCGCCAGCGTGATCGCGCTCAAGCGCTACGCCGACGCGGTGCGCGACAAGGACCGCATCTACGGCGTGATTGAATCCATCGGCCTGTCCAACGACGGCGGCGCCAAGCACATCCTGGTGCCGGACCTCAACGGCCAGCTGCTGTCGCTGAAGCGCGCCTACGACGGCGTGGACAAGAACATCGATTATCTGGAATGCCACGCCACCGGCACCCCGGTGGGCGATCAGGTGGAGCTGGGCTCGGTGGAGACCTTCTTCGCCGACCAGGCGCAGCGGCCGCTGATCGGCGCCAACAAGGGCAATATCGGCCATATGCTGACCGCCTCCGGCATGGCCAGCATCCTCAAAGTGCTGCTGGCGATGCGCAGCGGCGTGATCCCGCCGACGCTGAACGTGGAAGACATGGTCAGCACCCCGGGCGGCCAGCTGGACATCCGCCACGTGGTGCGCGACACCACGCCGTGGCCGCAGCGCGGCCAGGCCAAGCGCGCCGGCATCAACGCCTTCGGCTTCGGCGGCGTCAACGGCCACATGGTGCTGCGCGAACACCGCCCCGACGCGCCAGTGACCGCCTGGCCGCAACTGCCGGCCGAACAACAAAGCCTGGCCATCGTCGGCGTGGGCGTGGCGCTGGCGGACACTGAAACCCCGGACGCCCTGTTGCGGACGGTGGCCGAGGGCCGCCGCCACTTCCGCCCGCTGCCGCGCACCCGCTGGCTGGGCCTGGAGGGGCGCGCCGACGTGCTGGGCGCGCGCGGCTACCGTCAGGCGCCGGCCGGCGCCTATATCGAGCAGTTCGATTTCGACTGCAAGCGCTTCAAGCTGCCGCCCAAGGTGGTGGGCAGCCATCTGCTGTCGCATTTGTTCCTGATGCCCATCGCCGAGCGCGCCTTCTACGACGCCGGCTACCAGCTGGACGGCCACAAGCGCAATATCGCCGTCATCGTCGCCGGCGACGTCGACTACAGCTGCTCGCGCTATCAGGCGCGCAACGAGATGGCCTGGCAGGTGCGCGACAGCCTGGCGCACAGCGGCATCTCGCTGAGCGAGGCGCAGACCGCGGCGCTGGAAACCATCGTCAAGGACAGCCTGTTCCCGGAACCGTATCCGGAAGGCATCACCGGCGGCATCGGCAATGTGGTGGCCAGCCGCATCGCCGCCCATCTGAAGCTGGACGGCCCGGCCTTCTCGCTGTGCGCGCATGAAAACGCCGCCTTCAAGGCGATAGAACTGGCGCAGTTCATGTTGTCCGAGCAATTGGTGGACGCGGTCATCGTCGCCGGCGGCAGCTTCGCCGGCGGTCTGGAAAACGTCTTGTGGGCGCCGCGCCGCGGCGCCGGCCATGTCGACGCGCCGGTGGGCGAGGGCGGCGGCGTGGTGGTGCTCAAGCGCGAGCAGGCGGCCTTGGAAGCCAAGGACCGCATCTACGCGGTGATGCGCGGCCTGGCCATCGGCCACGCCTGCGGCGACAGCACCGAGTTTCAACCGGCGGCGGACGCGGTGGCGCGCTCGGCGGCGGCGGCCTTGCGTCAGGCCGGCGCGGATCCGGCGTCGGTGGGCTATCTGGAGCTGAGCGGCGGCGCGCTGGCCAGCGACAACCAGGTGGAAATCGACGGCTTGTCCCGGGTCTACCGCGACAGCGGCGTCGCCGCCGGTTCGGTGGCCGCCAACTACGGCCAGCTGGCCTCGGCCCAGGGCATCGTCAGCGTGATCAAGGCCGCGCTCTGCCTGCATCGCCGGCAGCTGCCCGGCGCGGCGGCGCTGGCCGCCTATCCGGAGGCCGCGCTGCGCGCCGTGTTCCGCGCCGGAGAAACCGGCGCGGCCTGGCCGGCGCCGGCCGGCGGTCTGCGGCTGGCGGCGGTCAACAGCCTGGGCCTGGACCGCGGCTACGCCCATATGATTCTGCAAGAGCCCGGCGAGGCCAATCGCCTGGAAGCCAGAACGCCGACGCCGCCGCAGACGGGCGGTCCGGCCCTGGTCGCCACCGTGCACACCGGCCGCGAACACACCATCGCCGAGATGATCGTCAACGAGGCCAACCGCGCGCTGTTCGGCGACGTCAAGCCCTGGCGGCGTCCGCAGCCGGTGGCGGAACCGGCGCAGCCGCAGCCGGCCGCCGCGGCGCCGGCCGACAGCGAAGCGCCGGTCTTGCAAAGGCAGCACAGCCGTCAGGCGCAGACCCAGCTCAGCTATCTGCAGGCCGAGCAGCGTTTCTACCAGCGCATCGCGCAACTGCTGGGCGCCGGCGCGCCGGCCGGCCAGCGCCGCGCGGTCAAGCCCAAGGCCGCGGCGCCGGTGCCGCCGCGCCCGCGTCCGCTGTTCGACGAAGCGCAGCTGGTGGAGCTGACCGACGGCTCCATCGCCAAGGTCTTGGGCCCGGATTACGCCGAGGCCGACAGCTACCCGATCCGCACCCGCATGCCGTCGCCGCCGTATATGTTCGCCTCGCGCATCACCGCGCTGTCGGCGCAGCCGGGCAAGCTGGAGCCGTGCTTCATCGAGTGGGAATACGATCTGCACCCCGACGCCTGGTACGTGTCCGACGGCCTGGTGCCGGCCTTCGTGTCGCTGGAAGCCTCGCACGCGATGATCGTCGCCTTCACCTATATCGGCTGCGACCAGCTGTTCAAGGGCCAGCTGCGCTACCGGGCGGTGGACAGCCAGACCACGGTCTACGGTCCCTTGCCCAAGGCCGGCGAAGTGCTGCGCGGACGGGTCAACATCAAGTCCTTCCTCAAGGTAGGCAAGAACGTGCTGATCGCCTACGAGTATCTGTGCTACGTCGGCGATAGGCTGAGCTTCAAGCTGGAGGCCAATTCCGGCTTCTTCCTGCCCAAGGACATCGAAAAATCCAAGGGGGTCAACACCGCGCCCTATCTGAAAGCCGGCCAGCCGGCCGAGCCGTTCCAGCCGCCGCTGCGCTGCGGGCGCGCGTCCTTCGACAACAGCCATATCGAGGCCCTGCAACGCGGCGATTTCGTCGCCTGCTTCGGCGACGCCGCCTACGCCGCGTCGCGCGCGCCGCGCTTGTACGCGCCGGCCGCCAAGATGCTGGACCGGGTGGTGTCCATCTCCGCCTCCGGCGGCGCCTTCGGCCTGGGCGAGGCGGTGGCTGAACGCGACATCGACCCCAGCCACTGGGTGTTCCGCGCCCACTTCAAGAACGACCCGGTGATGCCCGGCACCTTCCTGGTGGAAGGCTGCGAGCAACTGGTCAAGTTCTACCTGTGCTACCTGGGGCTGTATTCGCTGCCGGGCATGGTGCCGCACGCGCTCAGCCCGCACAGCTACAGCGCCAAGTTCCGCGGCGAAGTGAAGTGCGAGGCCGACACCCTGCGTTACCGGCTCACCTGCAAATCCATCCACTGCGACTACCAGGCCGACGGCCAGCTGGAGCGGATGGCGCTGGTCTTCCTCGCGGAGATCATCTACCGCGGCAACGTCATCGGTATGTGCGACAACCTAGGCGCCGGCTTCAGCCGAGCGCCGGCAGCGGCGGACGCTTCGGCGCCGGCGCTGACAGCGATAGAGGCATGAATGAACCAAGACAAGCTTTGCGTGGCGCCGCGCTTTGCGGCCCCGGTGTACAAATGGCAGGGCCATGCCGGCAAGTTCCAGCAGACGCCGGAGCAGGCCCAGGCCCAGTTGCTGGACCTAGCGCGGCCGCTGCACGTGCTGCGCCAGCAGGACGCGGTGCTGCTGGAACCGGCCGGCGGCCTGGCCGGCAACGGCCAGGTGGATTGCCTGGGCATGGTGCCGGCGATGTTGCCGGAGTACTTCGGCGATCCGTCCTTCCTGCGTGACTACGGCGTGCGCTTCGCCTATTACGCGGGCGCCATGGCCGGCGGCATCAACTCCGAGGACATGGTGATCGCGCTGGGTTCGCGCCGCATCCTCAGCGCCTTCGGCGCCGGCGGCCTGACGCTGGAGCGCATCGGCAGCGCCATCCGCCGCATCAAGCAGGCGCTGCCCAACGGCCCGTACGCGATCAACCTGCTGCACAACCCCAGCCAGCCGGACTGGGAGATGAACTGCGTCAAGCTGTTCATCGAACAGGACGTCAAGGTGGTGGAGGCCTCGGCCTACGTCAATCTGTCCGCCGCCATCGTCTACTACCGGGTCAAGGGCCTGGAAGCCGGCGACAAGGGCGCGGTGGTCCGCCGCAACCGCGTGATCGCCAAGGTGTCGCGCCGCGAAGTGGCGCAGCATTTCCTCAGCCCGGCGCCGGAGAAGATCGTGCGCAAGCTGCTGGCCGACGGCCTGATCAGCGAGCGCCAGGCGGAGCTGGCCAAGAAAGTGCCGATGGCCGACGACATCACCGTGGAAGCGGATTCCGGCGGCCACACCGACAACGGCCTGCTCAGCTGCATCTTCCGCTCCATCGCGGAGCTGCGCGACGAAATCTGCGCCGGCCAGGGCTATCCCTTCACCGTGCGCGTCGGCGCCGCCGGCGGCATCGGCAGCCCGCACGCCACGCTGGCGGCGTTCTCGTTGGGCGCCGCCTACGTGGTCACCGGCTCCATCAACCAGGCCTGCGTCGAAGCCGGCACCTCGGACCCGGTCAAGCAATTGCTGGGCAAGGCCAAGATCGCGGACATGGCGATGGCGCCGTCCGCCGATATGTTCGAACTGGGCGCCAAGGTGCAGGTGCTCAAGGGCGGCAGCATGTACGCGGTGCGCGCGCAGAAGCTGCACGGCCTGTACAAGCAGTACCCCGGCCTGGAGCAGATCCCGGCCGCCGAAGTGGCCAGCCTGGAACAGCAGGTGTTCCGCCAGCCGCTGGCCCAGGTATGGGCCGACACCGAGGCCTTCTTCGCCGGCCGCGGCAACCAGGCGCTGATAGACGCCGCCAACGCCAACCCCAAGAAAAAGATGGCGCTGCTGTTCCAGTGGTATCTGGGCCAGTCCTCGCGCTGGGCGATTTCCGGCGCGGCCGAGCGCGCGGTCGATTACCAGATCTGGTGCGGCGCGGCGATGGGCGCGGCCAACGAGTGGCTGCAAGGCAGCGAGCTGGCGCCGGTGGCCAAGCGCAAGGTGGCCGACATCGCGGTGGAGCTGATGGCCGGCGCCGCCTACCTGAGCCGCGTGGCGGCCTTGCGCCAGCTGGGTGTCCTGACGCCGCAGCGGCTGGAGCGTTACCGCCCGCTCAGCGCCCGCATGACGGCGCTGGACGAAGACGACATCGGACCCGAACCCGAATTGAATGACATCCCGTCATCAACCGTAGCACCAACCGTAGCATCACAGGGCAAGCAAGAGGAGAGCAGGAATATGGAAGGCAATACCAAGCTGTCGCTGATCAAGTCCAAGGATTTTTACAAGCAATGCTGGGAGCTGCTGCCGGGCGGCACCCATTACAACTTCGGCGACCCGGAACGGCCGCTGGTGGTGCCGTTCAATCGCGGCCGCAACTCCCGGGTCTGGGATCTGGACGGCAATGAACACCTGGACCTGTTCTGCAAATTCGGCGCGCTCTTCGTCGGCCACCACAACGAGGCTTACAACGAAGCGCTGATCCGCTACATGCAGAAAGTGACCTCGGTGGACACTTGCGACCTGGAAGTCGAAGTCTGCGAACTGATGGTCAAGCACATCCCTTGCGCCGAGATGATCCGCTTCTGCCTGAGCGGCACCGAGGCGGTGCAGAACGCGCTGCGCCTGGCGCGCGGCTTCACCGGCAAGCAGCGCTTCATCCGCTTCCACGGCCACTACCACGGCAACGCCGACAACATCATGGGCGGCCGCAAGCGCCAGGACCTGAGCTTCCCGGTGCCGGAAACCTTCAAGGGCGACCTGCTGGACACCCTGGGCCGCGCCGACGGCGCGCTGGAAGACCAGTCCTTCATGCTGCCGTGGAACGACATCCAGGTGCTGGAAGCCACCATCGAGCGCTACCACAATGAAATCGCCGCGGTGCTGATGGAGCCGATCTGCGTCAACGGCGGCGGCATCTTCCCGCGCGAAGGCTATCTGGAGCGCGCCAAGGAAATCTGCGAGAAGTACAACATCGTGCTGATCTTCGACGAGATCATCACCGGCGTGCGTCTGGGCCTGTCCGGCGCCCAGGGCATCCTCGGCGTCACCCCGCACCTGTCCACCTTCGGCAAGGCGCTGGGCGGCGGCTCGATGCCGATCTCCGCCATCGCCGGCCGTCGCGACATCATGGACCTCTACACCCGCGGCAAGGTGATCCACGCCGGCACCTTCAACGGCTACCCGCTGGGCCTGGCCGCGATCAAGAGCACTTTCGAGCTGATCGAACAGGACCCGGGCTGCTACGAGCGCATGGGCCGCTTCACCGAGCAGATCTCCGACACCTTCATCAAGGCCGCTCACGCCAACGATCTGCCGCTGGTGGTGCAGGGCATGCCCACCGCGCTGGTCTACCACTCGCAGGACACCATGGTGGACCGCTCCGAGGGCTACAGCGACAAGGTCAAGTTCTGCGACATCATCATCCGCGAGATCTCCAAGCGCTACGGCATCCAGTTCTCGCCGCTGTCGCGGATCTACTCCAACCTGCTGATGAACCAGGACGACGTGCGCTTCTTCGAAGAACGCATCTTCGACGCCATGGCCAACGCCCGCAAAGTGATCGACATCGCCTTCAAGGAAGGAGAGGTGGCGTGACCCGGCAAGTCGCCGTCGTCACCGGCGCGGCCGGCGGCTTCGGCAGCGCCATCGTCAAGTCGCTGCTGGAAGTGGGCTACGCGGTGGCGGCCACCGATGTGGACGCCGCCGCGCTGGAGCAGCTGGGCCGGGAGCTGGATTGCCCGGACAGCCTGCGCGGCTTCGTGATGGACGTGACCGATTCCGACAGCGTGGACGCCGCCAGCGCCGCCATCGTCGAGCGCATGGGCGCCAACATCACGGTGCTGGTCAACAACGCCGGCGTCATCGGCCGCGGCTACTGCATGGCGGAAAAAAGCGGGGAACTGGCGAGACGGGTGTTCGACGTCAACCTCAACGGCGCCTTCAACGCCACCGCGGTGTTCTCCCGCCACATGGCGCGGCTGAAGTACGGCCGCATCATCAACATCGCCTCCGTGGCCGGCATCTGGGGCGCGGCCGGCGGGTCGGCGTACGCGGCGTCCAAGGCCGGCCTGATCAAGGCGTCTGAGTCCTGGGCGCGGGAGCTGGGGCCGCTGAACATCAGCGTCACCGCAATTGCGCCGGGCATCTGCAAGACCAAGATGCTGGGCCAGTTCGTCGACCGTCAGATGGTGGAGCAGTCCGACGATGCCATCGTCAAGTCCATCGTGCCGGTGGGGCGCTGGGGGCTGCCGGAGGACATCGCCGAGGTGGTCACCTTCCTGGCCACCTGCAAGACCAACTATCTGAACGCCACCGTCATTCCGCTGGATGGAGGCATGCGGGTAGGCACCTTGTAAGAATCTGTCCAAGGCCTGCTGCGCTTCGGCGATACGGCGTTGAAACCGGTTTCGCTCTAGCTCGCGAGACTTGGATCAGGTTCTGCCGCATAGCGTGACAGGGGGCCGGCTGCGCCGGCCCCCGACTGGAACCAAACCAAATTCAGAGGTGAAGTCATGGATTACCGAGCCAAGACCAGCGTCAAGAACATCGTGCTGACCGGCCCCACCGGCGTGCTGGGCGGCCGTTTGCTGCAGGAAATACTGGCCACCACCGACGCCAACGTGTATTGCGTGGTGCGGGCCGAGAACAAGGACGCCGCGCGCGCCCGCATCGAAGACGTGCTGTATTGCTACGACGAAGGCCGCAAGCTGGCCACCGAAGCCTGGCGCATCATCCCGGTGCTGGGCGACATCAGCCAGCCCATGCTGGGCCTGGACGCCAGCGCCTACCGCGATCTGGCCCATCTGGCGGACCTGGTGCTGCATTGCGCCGCCAACGTCAGCCTGGTGGCCTCCTACAACAAGATCGCCCCGGTCAATGTGGGCGGCACCGCCAACCTGATCGAGCTGTGCCTGGCCGGCAAGGCCCCGCTGGTGTTCACCTCCAGCTTCAGCATGGTGGGCGACAAGCTGTACCAGCCGGACTTCGTGCTGCGCGAAACCGATCTGGACGTAGGCCAGGGCTTCGTCAACATGGACTACGAACGCTCCAAATTCACCGCCGAGCGCATGGTGCACGAGGCCGGCGAGCGCGGCCTGGATTGGGTCATCGTGCGTCCGGGCAATATCTGGGGCGACAGCCGGACCGGCTGCTACCCGCTGAAGCAGACCAAGGTCAAGGGCATTTACTACGAAATGCTCAAATCGCTGGTGGAAACCGGCCTGACCTTCGCCTCGGACGAAGCCTTCGACATCTCCCCGGTGGACTACGTGGCCCAGGCCACGCTGTTCGCGGCGATGAATCTGCAGTCCAGCAATCGTCGCACCTACAACCTGACCAATCCGCGTCCGATCAACTACGACGGCATCGTCGCCCGCCTGCGCGGCTACGGCTACACCCTGCGCGACGTATCGTCCAAGGACTACTTCGAAGCGCTGCAGGAAGGCCGCATGCACCGCGGCGGCACCGGCTACCGCTCCACCTTCACCGATCTGATGGCCATCTTCTACGACGGCAGCGATTGCAAGGAGCACGCCAAGTACGACACCAGCGAGATCCAGGAGCTGCTGGCCAACACCGACATCCGCTGCCCGGACTCGGACCAGGCCTTGTTCGGCCGCTATCTGGACTACGCCTGCAAGGTGGGCTTCCTGAACGCTCCGGCGGAGCAGACCCCGCTGGCGGAAATCAAGCGTCACACCAGCATGGCCGGCGGCTATATGGAGAGCTTGTACGACGCCGACCTGAGCGACGCGGCGGCGGTGCGCTGAGATGCTGGCCGACGAGGAAGCGCTGATCGAAGCGCCGGGGGCGCTCGAAAAACCGTCGCGAGCGGTTCGAGAGCAAGACGCACCGCGCGCAGCGACCGAGATAGTACAAGGAGTACAGCGAGGGAGCGAGCACGGAGCAACGCAGCTATCGGACGGCGCAGCAGGTTTTTCGAGGTCCCCACCGGTCGCGGAACTGCTGCTGGACTATCAGGTGCTGAGCAACGGCGAACCAATAGGCCGGCTGCGGACCGAACGCCGCCGCGGCTGGCTGGACGACATGCCGGTGCTGCAGGTCAGCAACCGGATGGACCTGCGCTGCAGCGGGCTGTGGTTCGACTACTCGCTGCAATCGGACGAGAGCATGGATTTCGGCGCGGACGGCCTGTGCCGCTACGCCGGCGTCTCCGACGAGGACGGCGACAAGACCGTGATCAAGGGCCGGCTGCGTCAGGGCGTGCTGACCCTGCGTCTGCACGACGGCCAGCTGGAGGTGCGCCGCTTCAAGCTGGGGGATTTCGACGCCAGCAGCGAAGACGCCGCCGAGCGCTTTCTCGTCGGCGGCCAGGCCGAGGCCACCTTGCGGGTGCTGGATCTGGAGCACTTCGATATCGACGAGGTCCGCTACCAGCGGCTGCCGGACGAAACCCTGGACCTGCTGGGCCAGCCGCGGCAGGCGAGGGTGGTGGCCTATCAATCAAAGCGGCGCAAGATCAGCGGCACCGGCTGGTATCTGTCCGACGACGGCGGCGAAGTGCTGGTGCGCCAGAGCAGCCGCGAGCGCGGCGACCACAACGAAGTGATATTGACCCATTGGGAAAGCAAACCATGCCAAATCAAGACTTAGCCGTCACCCTGGTGCAAAGCGACATCGCCTGGGAATCGGTGGACCAGAACCTGCAGCGGATGGAACGCCACCTGAGCGCGGTGAACGACAGCCGGTTGATCGTGCTGCCGGAAATGTTCACCACCGGCTTCAGCATGCGGCCGGAGAAGATCGCCGAAACCATGGACGGCAAGGCGGTGCAATGGCTGCGCGACACCGCGCGCGCCAAGCGCGCCGACCTGGTGGGCAGCGTGGCCATAGAAGAGCAGGGCCGCTACTACAACCGCCTGCTGTGGGCCAAGGCCGACGGCAGCCTGTTCAGCTACGACAAGAAGCATCTGTTCAGCTTCGCCGGCGAGCACGAGCACTACACCGCCGGCGACGCGCCGCTGATCGTCAAGGTGGACGGCTGGTCGGTGGCCGCCTTCGTCTGCTACGACCTGCGCTTCCCGGTCTGGTCGCGCAACAACAACAGCCAGTACGACCTGGCGCTCTACATCGCCAGCTGGCCGGAGCGCCGCGCCAAGCACTGGCAGACGCTGCTGCCGGCGCGGGCGATCGAAAACCAGGCCTTCGTCATCGGCGTCAACCGGGTGGGCGTGGACGGCAACGACATCCGCTACAGCGGCGACTCCATGCTGATCGATCCGCTGGGCGACACCCTGTACCACGGCCGCCAACTGGAAAGCGTGTATCAGGCCAGGCTGTCGCGCGCGCAGCTGGACGATGTGCGCGCCCAGTTCCCTTTCCTGAAGGATGCGGACCGTTATCAACTCGTTTGACCGCGCGGCGGCAATGAAAAGAGGCGGATAAGCCCTGCGGCTGCGCGGGGTGTTCCGCTGCTTCGGTTCTCCTTCGGCTTCTATGGAAAGTGAAATGCACCAAGCCACAACAAGAGAAAAAGTCATCGAATTCCAGTCGGTGACCAAGCGCTTCAACGACTACACCGCGGTCAACGACGTGTCGCTGGACATCTATCGCGGCGAATTCGTCGCCCTGCTGGGGCCCAACGGCGCCGGCAAGACCACGCTGGTGGAAATGCTGGAGGGACTGAAACAGCCGGAGGCCGGCTCCATCCGCATCCTGGGGCGCAGCTGGCAGAAGGACGAAAGCTATCTGCGCCACCGCCTGGCCGGGGTGCTGCAGGAATCGCTGTTCATCAACAAGCTGCGGGTGGACGAAACCGTCAACCTGTTCGCCAGTTTCTACCGCCGGCCGCGCAGCCGCGCCGACGAGGTGTTGGAGCTGGTGGAACTGACCCCCAAGCGCAAGGTGATGGTGGAAGGGCTGTCCGGCGGCCAGCGCCAGCGGCTGGCCCTGGCCATTTCCATCCTCAACCAGCCGGAAATCCTGATTCTGGACGAGCCCACCACCGGCCTGGACCCGCAGGTGCGGCGCGGCACCTGGGACATCCTGCGCAAGCTCAATAAGGAGCTGGGCTCCACCATGTTGCTGACCACCCACTACATGGAAGAAGCCGAATACCTGTGCGACCGCATCTGCATCATGCACCAGGGCCGCATCCTGACCCAGGGCACGCTGGACGAACTGCTGGCCGCGCACGAGCCGGGCGAAGTGGTCGAATACCGGGTCAAGAGCGGCGCCGGCGGCGCCGAGCCCAAGCACAAGGACAACATCATCAGCTACAGCTACGACCAGGCGTCCGCCAAGGCGAGGCTGCTGGTACGCAACGGCTCGGCCTTCCTGTTCCGTCTGTCCGAGTTCATCCGCGAACAACAAATCGACATCGACGAAATCATCGTGCGCAAAAAAACGCTGGACGATTTATTCCTGTCACTGGCCGGCCGAGGTTTCCATGAATAACGCCTTGCTCAATCTGATCGTCACTCAATTCCGCCAATACCTGCGCGAACCGCAAATCCTGTTCTGGTCCTTCGGCTTCCCGCTGCTGCTGGTGTGGCTGCTGGGCGTGTCCTTCTCCGGCGGCGAAATCAAGGAGCGCACCATAGGCGTGGTGCTGCCGCCCAGCTTGCAGGAGCAGGCCGCGGTCAAGGCCTGGATCAGCAAGGTGGAGGCCCGCAACCAGCCGCTGTCCAGCGTCATCAACGCGGACGAGATCAAGCGCGACCACCTGATACGGATGAAATACCGCTTCCAGTACTACCCGGACCGCGAATCGGTGTTGCGCGGCCTCAAGCGCGGCGACGTGCAGGTGTTCATGGAGCCCAGCGCCGACAGCGGCAAGCGCATCTACTATCTGGACCCGCAGAACAACGAGGCGCTGCTGACTTACTTCTTCCTTGGCGACGACCCGGACGCGCTGAGCCAGGCGGTGGACAAGAATATGTCGGTGCTGGACAGCCCCGGTCTGCGCTACATCGACTTCCTGGTGCCCGGCCTGGTGGCGATGGCGGTGATGGAAACCTGCCTGATCGCGGTCGGCTGGTCGCTGATCGAAAAACGCGCCACCCGCGTTACCCGGCAGATGCGCATCACCCCGATGCGCAAGACTGATTTCCTGCTGGCCCACGTGCTGGCCTGCCTAGTGTTCAGCCTGCTGGAAACCCTGGTGCTGTATTTGTTCGCCAGCAGTTATTTCGACGTGCACGCCCAGGGCGGGGCGCTGCCCTTCATCGTGCTGCTGCTGGCCGGCAACGTTTGCTTCGCCGGCATCGCCATCCTGGCCGCCTCGCGCGCCACCAAGGCGCAGACCGCCAACGGCCTGCTGGAAATGACCATCCTGTTCCTGGTGATCTTTTCCGGCATCTTTTTCAGCTACAAGCACTTCCCGGAGTGGATGGTGGCGGTGATCGAGGTGCTGCCGCTGACCATCCTGGCGGACGGCATGCGCATGATCTTCGTCGAGGGGGCCGGAGTGCTGGAAATCGCGCGTTCGGCGGTGGTGCTCACGTTGATCGGCATTGCCGGCTTCGTCAGCGGCGCGCGGGTGTTCCGCTGGTATTAGGGGCATGAGGCATCCGCTGCGCGGATGATGGTTTTGATTGCCGGGGCGGCCCTGACCGAGCGAGGCAAGCGTAGCGTCGCGAGGGAATAAGGCAGGAAGGGGAACCACTCGGCCAAATTCCCCTATCACTGAGCGAATCAAGGATTCGCTCAGTGATGGCGCGCTAACGTCGCGCTGCTCGAACAGGCAGCCGCTTAAAACGAGCGAAGCGAAGTTTCTGCCTAGCTAAAACCTCGGGCCTGCCACCCGGCGGCAGACTTGAAGGGGCTTTGGGCGCGTTGGATACGTGCTTCCTTTCTTGCTGGCCAGTTCCGTCGTTTCAAGAGTGTGAAGAACCGAGCATCGCTGTTGAGCATGCTGGCCGACAGCTCATTGTTAAGTTGTCAAAAAGGAGGAAAGGTAGTGAAACGCTTGATCCTCGCCCTATTGGGCATCGCCATGCTGTCCTTGCTGACGGCCTGCGAACTGGACGAAGACGGCAAGCCGCGCGGCAGCCAGGTGCTGTGGGACCGCAGCGGCGTGCCGCACATCTACGCCGCGCGCGCCGACAGCCTGGCCTACGCCTTCGGCCGCGCCCAGATGCAGGCGCATCCGGAGCTGCTGCTGCGGCTGTACGCCCAGGGCCGCGGCCGCGGCGCGGAATACTACGGCGCGGTGTTCGAGGCCGGCGAGCCCTTCCCCAGCAATATGGCGGAAGTGGACCGCCTGGTGCGCGCGATGGGCTTCCCGGAACGCTCCAAACAATGGCTGCAACAACAAAGCCCGCGCATGCGCGCCTATCTGGACGCCTTCGTCGCCGGCGTCAACGACCAGGCCGCCGCCAGCGGCGGTCTGAGCCCGGCGGCGCGCGCGGTGCTGCCGGTGCGCAGCGAGGACGTGCTGGCCCACACCCTGCGCATCTTCTTCGGTTATCTGAGCGGCTCCACCGCCACCGGCGCGGCCAATTGCTCGCTGATCTATCCGGACGCGGTGGCCACCCCCATCAATCTGATCGGCGGCTCCAACGGCTGGGCGCTGGGTCCGGCCAAGAGCCGTTCCGGCAACGCCATGCTGCTGGCCAACCCGCATTTGCTGTGGGGCGGCAGCCACACCTGGTTCGAAGCCCAATTCAAGAGCCCGGAATACGATATCTACGGCGCCACCCTGGTGGGCCTGCCGGTGATGCGCATCGGCTTCAACCAGCGGCTGGGCTGGGTGCACACCGTCAACACCCAGGACGGCTGCGACCTGTACCAACTCAAGCTCAGCGGCCGGCAATACCTGCTGGACGGCGTGGCGCGCGACTTCGAAACCAAGCGCGAAACCCTGTATATCCGTCAGCCGGACGGCAGCCTGCAAGCCGAGCAGCTGACGCTGCGCCGCGCCGAGCAGGGCCCGGTGTTCGACAAGGACGGCCAGAGCTACGCGCTGCGCATTGTCGGCGTGGACCAGCTGCAGACCCCCGGCGTGCTGGAGCAATGGTGGGACATGGCGCAAGCGCCCGACTTCAAGGCCTTCCGCAGCGTCGTGGCGCGGCTGCGCAATCCCTACCACAACATCATCTACGCCGACGCCCAGCGCAATATCTGGGCGGCTTTCGGCGGCCTGACCCCGCGCCGCGCCGGCGGCGACGCCGCCTTCTGGGCGCAGCCGGTGGACGGCAGCCGCAGCGATCTGATCTGGCGTCAGGCGCTGCGCCTGGACGAATTGCCGCAGGTGGCCAATCCGTCCAGCGGCTGGGTGCAGAACTCCAATAGCGTGCCCTGGTATATGAGCAAGCCGGCGCTGGACCCGGCCGCCTACGCCGGCTATCTGTCGCCGCGGGCGTCGCCGCTGCTGCGCGAACAGCGCGGCATCGAGCTGATCGAACAGACTTCGGCCTTCACCCTGGATACGCTGCTCAGCGCCAAGCACGACACCCGGCTGCTGCTGGCGGACCGGGTGCTGGACGATTTGATCGGCTATGCGCGCGCCTCCGGCGACGCCGGCCTGATCGCCGCGGCGCAAGTGCTGGCCCAATGGGACCGGCGCAGCGACGCCGCCAGCAAGGGCGCGGTGCTGTTCGCCGCCTGGGTGGCGGCCTCCGGTGGCGAAGAGGCCTTGCGCTACCGCCGGGAAGCGGATCCGGCGCAGCCCTACGACACGCCCGCCGGCCTGCGCGACGCCGGCTTCGCGCTCAGCAAGCTGGGCGCGGCGGCCCAGGGCTTGCAACAGGCCGGCGTGCCGCTGGACATCGCCTTCGGCGAAGTCTACCGGCTGCGGCGCGGCCCCGCCGGCGGCGCGGCGCGCTTGGACCAGCCGGCCAGCGGCGGCGCCGAGGGCCTGGGCGCCTTCCGCACCTTCAGTTATATCGGCGACAGCGACGGCCGCCAGCGCGCCATCTTCGGCGACACCTTCACCGCCCTGGTGGAGTTCGGCCGGCCGCTGCGCGCCAAGGTGATCAACACCTACGGCAACAGCAGCCAGCCGCAATCGCCTTACTACGGCGACCAGATGGAGCTGGCGGCGCGGAACGCCATGCGCGACGCCTTGCTCAATCGCGAGCAGGTGGAGGCGGCGCTGTCCAAGCGCGAGTGGTTCCGCCGCTAGCGCCGAGGCGGCCGCGGCGGCGACGTCGCGGCCCTTCGCCGCCATCCGCTGTGGGCGTCGCATGACGGACGCCTAGGTTTGCGCCATTGCGCCCAGGCTGGCACAATGGCGCCGTTGTCATTGGGGAGTAGCCATCTTCGGCCCCGCCGAAGAGGCCGCGTCAACAAACTTGAGGAGCTTTCCTCATGGCGCGGTCAGCGGCCGGCATTGCCGGCGCCGCCAAGCGAGACCTTTGGCCACGATGCGTTTGCCGCCGGGCAAGCCGCGTCGTTGCGCCATTGTCCATCCGCTTGCCCGGCCCAAGACTATCTATGCTGTTGACCCTGTCGTTTCTGCTCGGCCTCGCCGTCCTGATCTATCTTTCCTGTCAATACTTCGTCAACGCCATCGAATGGTGCGGACGCCATCTGAACCTGGGCGCCAGCGCCGTCGGCACCGTGCTCGCCGCTTTCGGCACCGCCTTGCCGGAAAGCGCCGTCACCTTGACCGCGATGGCCTTCGGCGGCACGCCGCAACATAAGGACATCGGCGTCGGCGCCGCCCTGGGCGGGCCGCTGGTGCTGGCTACGCTGGCGTACGCGGTGGTGGGCTTCGCGCTGTGGCGCAACCGCAGCCGGCTGGGGCGCGGCGACTACCTGCTGCGCGTCGATCACCGCCGGCTGGCCGGCGACCAATTGGCGTTTTTGCTGATTTTCGCGTTCAAGGTGGCGCTGGGCCTGCTGGCCTTCGCCATCAAGCCCTGGCTGGGCGTGCTGTTCCTGGCCGCTTACGCCGCCTATGTCTGGCGCGAGATCCGCAGCGCGGACACCGCGCCGGAAGAGGAAGAACTGGACGCCTTGAAACTGCGCGCCGGCGGCGGCCTGGGCTGGGCGGCGACGCAGGCCCTGCTGGCCTTGGCGGTGATCGCGGCGGCGGCGCACGGTTTCGTCGCGCAGCTGGAAGCGCTGGCCGGACACTGGGGCATGGCGCCGCATCTGGTGGCCTTGCTGCTGAGCCCGGTGGCCACGGAATTGCCGGAAATCATGAACGCGCTGATCTGGCTGCGTCAGGGCAAGGAGCGTCTGGCTTTGGCCAATATCTCCGGCGCGATGATGATACAGGCGACGATTCCCAGCGCCTTCGGCCTGTTCTTCACCCCGTGGATGTTCGACGGCGTCCTGCTGTGGTCCGGCCTGGCCACGATGGCGGCGATCGCCGGCTTGTGGCTGTTGTTCCGCCGCGGCAGCGTGGACGGCCGCTGGCTCTTGGGCGCGGGCGCGGTGTACCTGCTGTTTGCCGGCTGTCTGGTGTGAGGCAAGAGCCCGTTCAATGCCGTATCGCCGACGCGCAGCAGACTATGAACGGGTTCTCAGAACGTGTTTACGATCTCGCGAGCTAAGGCGAGACAAGGCGAAAATGGCTGAGAAAGCGGAATGTACGCGTGGTACATGAGCATTTCGAAGCTGTACTCACCGTGTAACGCTCCACGACGCGCAGCAGATCGTAAACAGGCTCTCAGAGCCAGGCCGCCACGCCGCCATGATGCGAACACGTGCCGCGCCGGTGCTGGCTGAAGCTGTAGCTGCCGTCGCGGCAGCGCGCGCTGGCGCCGGCCGGCGCTTTGCCGGAGCGGGTATGGGCCGGGCTGTGCACCTCCACGCCGTCGGAGTTGGTGTAGCTGCCGTGTTCCAGCAACTGCTCTTGCGCCGGCGCGCTGGCGTGCCGATGCGTGTGCGGCGTTTTGGCTTCAAGCGGCGCGGCCAGCAGGGCCAGGCTGAGGCCGAGCAGGCCGGCGATGCGCCGCAAAGCGGGGATACGGAACTGTGCAGGCTTTTTCATGTCATTCGATTGTTTAATGTGTCATTAAAAGTGCTTGAACCTGTTCGTGATGTTTTGACGCATCTATTTTCGGGGTTCAGGCGCAAAAGAATATGTATCGCACTTTAGTTCATTGTCATTGCGGCGGATAGCGGCAATGCGCATCGGGGGAACTAAACCGCGATGGCCGGCCGTTGCGACGGGCCGCGCCGTCATACCGAATCTGGGGATTGATCTATGGATGATTTTGCGCAGCGGCGCGTCTTGCTGGCGGCCTTGGCCGCCACGCCGTTGATCTGGGGTTGCGCGCGCCCGCCGTTGCGGGTGCCGGGCGAAGCCCCGGCCGCGCGTCAATTGGCGGAGCTGGAACGCAATGCCGGCGGCCGCATCGGCGTGTTCGCGCAAGAGGCGGACAGCGGGCGGACGCTGGCTTACCGGGCCGATGAGCGCTTCCCGATGTGCAGCACGTTCACGCTGCTGCTGGTGGGCGCCTTATTGCAACGCAGCGCGATGCAGCCGGATCTGCTCTACCGCCATGTCGGCTACCGGCGCGAGCAATTGATCGACTATTCGCCCATCGCCGAACAATACGTGGAGCAGGGCATGTCGGTGAAAGACTTGTGCGACGCGGCGATGCGCTTCGGCGACAACACCGCCGCCAATCTGCTGTTGGTGCAGTTGGGCGGGCCGCAGGAGGTGACCCGCTTCGCCCGTTCGCTGGGCGACGGCCTGAGCCGGCTTGACCGCGTCGAGCCGGAACTGAACCGCGCCGAGCCGGACGATCCGCGCGACACCACCACGCCGGCGGCGATGACGGCCAATCTGCGCGCGCTGCTGTTTTCCCCGCTATTGCCGGAGCGGCAGCGCGGTTTGCTGAACGATTGGCTGCTGGGCAACACCACCGGCAATCTGCGCATCCGCGCCGGCTTGCCGGCGGAGTGGCGGGTGGGGGACAAGACCGGCAGCGGCGGCCACGGCGCCGCCAACAATGTGGCCGTGGCCTGGCGGCCGGGCAAGTCGCCGTTGTTGCTGTCGGTCTATTACTGGGGCTCGACGGCGATGATGGACGAGCGCAATGCGGTGATCGCCGCGGTGGCGAGGGTGGCGGCCGCCGAGTTCGCTTGAAACACCGCGCGGGGCGGGCAGGTCCTGCCGGAATGAACGACGCCGCGGCCATGGCCGCGGCGTTGTCGCGCGCGGCTCCCTTGAGCGCTGGGCGTCCGCGCGGAACCTTGAATCGCGTTTAAGGCAGCCGCGCCGGCGCCACCACGATGCCGGCGCGCAGTCCGGGCTTGACCGTGGGATTGGGGAACAGGATGCGCTCATCGCCGCCGACGGCCACATAGCGGTGCTCGCCGTCCTCGGCGATCAGGAAGCCGTCCGGCAACGCGGTGAAGTTTTCCACGTCGTCGGCCAGGTGCAGGCGGAAGGCTTCGCTGTGTTTGACGATGTCGTACTTGGCCTGGAACAGCGGCAGATCGCCGTCGCGGTAGCCGGGCAGTTCTTGCTCCGGCTCCGCCAGCAGCCGGCGCAGCGCCTGGTCTATGCCGGCGAAGCGGGACAGGTCGTTCTGGCCAAACGGCCGCGCCTTGCCCAGCTCCAGCGTGAAGGCGTCCGCCTGGCAGTGGCGGCTGGTGAAGTAGCTGAAGGTATTGGCTGGCTGGCTGTGCAGCAGCACGGTTTCCACCTGGCAGCTCTTCAGCCAGGCCAGTTGCGCGCGGCTGTGCGGGCGTTCGTGCAGATAGGGGTAAATGGCGAACTTCTCGAACACCGAGCCGCGGATCGCGGTGTGCAGATCGTAATGCCAGCGCCGGCCGCGGGCGGAGGCGAAAAAGTCCGCCGCCGCCTGTTCCAAACGCGCCGCGCGCGCCGCTTCGCGCGCTTCCGGCTGGCGCGCGTGCGCGCCGTTGAACAGCCGGTTCATATCGTAATCCAGATAACGCTTGCCCAGCCGCATCGCGTCCAGATTGCCGAAGATCACCAGCAGCCGGCAGCGCAGCGCCAGCCTGCCGCCGGCGATGTCGGCCAGGATGGCGTTGAGCACCTCGATAGGCGCGGTCTCATTGCCGTGCACGCCGCTGGACAGCAGCAGGGAATCGTCGGCGGCGGCGAGGGGTTCCAGCTCGACGACGCCGTAATCCAGCCAGCGCGCCCCCACGCCGGAGTGGAGCTGCCATTCGGCGGAGGCCGGGGAGGCGGGATTCATGGTCCAGGACAGAAAATCGTGGTGATGCTCGCGCATGGGCTGGCTCGTGCTTGCGGCTAGTGATGACCGGGGCATTGTAACCAGAGCCGGCGCGGCAGGTGGCGGCGCGTGGCGCAGATTTGAAAAAACATGCCGTATTTGGGCTAAAAGCCTTGTCCGGCGCGGCTTGGCGCGCCGGGCCGCGCTGTGGTTTTTTGGCGCGGCGGAGCAAGGGGCCGGGGCGCGCTCTTGTTGAATATTTTGGACAAGTCCATTGCCGGAACCGCGAGGTCCCCGGCCGGAGAAACGGCCGCTTGCCGGCATGAGAAAAATATAGGGGGCTGTTTTTGCTCAAGCCTTGCCCGGCAAGGCTTGCCGGGCCGCCCGGCGCGGGCTTGTCGATTAAATTGGACATGCGGATTTTTATACATTTTTTTACTTGTCAAGCCGCGTGATGTTGTTACAATCCGCGCTCGTTTGCAGCTTTGCAAACCTACAATTCAATTGTTTCGCTCCGACATCCCAGGCCCACATAAAAGCTGTTCAGCCCGAAAGCCGCGCACTAAGGAGCGGGGTTATCCATCATAAGGATGCTCCTGCGGCTGGCTCATCGCTTTTTCGGCGGCGGCCTGGGCGCGTCCTTTGGAAATCCCTGTCCACCCATCATTGCGCGGGGTTCAGGGCTTTCCGTCAGTTCTTGAGGGGAAAACTCATGGCTTGGTCTGTGGCTGATAGCCGGGCGTTGTACGGCATCCGGCATTGGGGAGCGGGGTACTTCGACATGGGCGCCAACGGCAATATCGTCGTGCGTCCGAATGTGCGCCAAAACAAGGAAATCGACCTGCATCGCCTGGTGGGCGAACTGTCCGGCAAGGGCCTGGACCTGCCGTTGCTGGTGCGTTTTCCCGATATTCTGCAAGACCGCGTCACGCGTCTGTGCGCGGCCTTCGACAAGGCCATCGCCGAACAAGGCTACGGCAATCGTTATACCGCCATCTATCCGATCAAGGTCAACCAGCAAGAAGCGGTGGTGAAGAGCATCATCGCCACGCCGGACGTGTCCATCGGCCTGGAAGCCGGCTCCAAGCCGGAACTGATGGCGGTGCTGGCGCTGGCGCCCAAGGGCTGCACCATCGTCTGCAACGGCTACAAGGACCGCGACTACATCCGCCTGGCCCTGATGGGCGAACGTCTGGGCCACCAGGTGTTCATCGTCATCGAGAAAGAGTCCGAAGTGGAGCTGGTGATCGATGAATCCCGCAAGCTGGGCATCCGTCCCAATATCGGCATGCGCGTGCGTCTGTCCTCGCTGGCGTCCAGCAAGTGGGCGGACACCGGCGGCGAGAAGGGCAAGTTCGGCCTGTCCGCCGGCCAGCTGATCTCCGCCGCGGACAAGCTCACCGCCGCCGGCCTGGCCGACTGCGTGCGCCTGATGCACTTCCACATGGGGTCGCAGATCGCCCACATCGGCGATTACCGCAGCGGCTTTGGCGAGGCCATCCGCTACTTCGCGGAACTGCGCGCGCTGGGCCTGCCCATCGACCACGTGGACGTGGGCGGCGGCCTGGGCGTAGATTACGACGGCACCCATTCGCGCAACGACAGCTCCATCAACTACGATATGGACGAGTACGCGCACGTGATCGTGTCCATGCTGTCCGAGTTCTGCGGCGAGAACGGCATTCCGCATCCGCGCATCCTGTCCGAATCCGGCCGCGCGATGACCGCCCACCACGCTGTGCTGATCATGAACGTGACCGATGTGGAGCGCCTGCCGGACGAAGTGCCGCAGGTGGACGACATCGCCGCCTTGTCGCAGCCGGTGCGCAAGCTGTTTGAACTGGTTCAGCTGAACGACGACGACCTGGTCACCGAAATCTACTACCGCGCCAGCCACTACGTGTCGGAAGTCACAGATCTGTACGCCGCCGGCCGGCTGTCGCTGAAGGAAAAAGCGCTGGCCGAAGACGTGCACGCCGCCTTGTGCCGCCGCCTGCACAGCCAGCTGCAAGCCAGCCAGCGTTCGCAGCGCCAGGTGTACGACGAACTGACCGACCGTCTGGCCGACAAGTACTTCTGCAATTTCTCGGTGTTCCAGAGCCTGCCGGACACCTGGGCCATCGACCAGATTTTGCCGATCACCCCGCTGCACCGTCTGAACGAGCAGCCCACCCGCCGCGCGGTGCTGCAGGATCTGACCTGCGATTCCGACGGCAAGCTCAAGCAGTACGTGGACCAGCAGAGCATAGAATCCAGCCTGTCCGTGCACGAGGTGAAGCAGGGCGACGAGTATCTGATCGCCGTCTTCCTGGTGGGCGCTTACCAGGAAATCCTGGGCGATATGCACAATCTGTTCGGCGACACCGACTCGGTCAACGTCTATGTGCGCGACGGCGGCGAGCTGGAGTTCTCCGGCGTGGAAGAGCACGACACCATAGAAGACATGCTGCGTTACGTGCACCTGTCGCCGGAAGACATCCTCAACCGCTACGAAGCCAAGTCGCGCGCCGCCGATCTCAGCAGCGAAGAGCGCAGCCTGTTCTTCGCCGAGTTCTGCCGCGGCCTGAAGCAATCGTCTTATTTGTCGGTCTGATCGACTGCTGGGACGGATCAAAACAGCCGGGCTGACGCCCGGCTGTTTTTGTTGGCGCCGCGTCTGTTGTCGAACAGACCGTTCTGTGCCGGATGACTTTAAGCAATTTCACTTATCGTCGTCTAAGTTCGTGTTTCTGATCGGATTTTTATCTGGATTTTACGCCGGGCGCGGCCGGTTTCGGGCCGGCGCTTGCAATACGGGCAAACCTTGCTAGTTTGAGAAAGCCAATAATTGATTGGCATAAACATGGGGGTTGCCATATGTCTTTCTCTAGCGTTCCTTACTTCCTCACCTATAGCCAAAACACCGCGCTGGGCATTACCGCCAAAGATTCGATGAGCGGTTCCCAGCTGTACCTGCAGCCCATCCAAGGCAACTTCCTGTCGCTGTTCAACATCGACTTCGCCAACGGCGTGTTCGCGCTGGCCACCAGCGGCAACCAGCTGGTGATCGACATTTCCGACCTGTCCAGCGGCAAGCCCTTGGTGCTGCGTCCGTACAATCCGTCCTCGCTCAGCCAGCAATGGGACCTGTTCTCCCGTCCGGGCTATATCTCCAGCCGTCAAAACAACAATCTGGTGATAGACAACCAAAGCCGCGGCGGCGTGGGCAGCCTGATCTGGCTGTACGAGTTCAACGCTTCGCCGGCTCAGCAATGGGCGCTCAAGCCGCTGACCTCGGCGCAACGCTCGGAACTGGTGCTGGAAACCGCTTAATCAGCGAAGGGCAAAGATCGCGGCGGCGGGCGCAAAGAGTCTGTTCAAGGTCTTGCGAGCAAGGGCGAAACAAGGCGAAAACGGCTGAGAAAGCGGAATGTACGGTTGGTACATGAGCATTTCGAAGGGGTTTTCAACGCCGTCTCGCCAACGCGCAGCAGATTGTAAACAGGTTCTAAGGCTCGCCGCCGCTTTTTGGGTTCATGCAAGGAGCAAGAGATGGGTTTCAGCAGCACTTCGTATTTCATCACCTCGGCCTATTTCCCGGATTACGCCATTGTGGCCGAGGATTCGATCAAGGGCTCCCGGCTCAGCCTGCAGCCGTTCCAGAACAATTTCGCCGCCTTGTTCAATATCGACTTCGACCGCGGGCTGTTCGCGCTGGCCACCAGCGGCAATCAATTGGTGATCGCCGCCAATGAAGTGGCCGACGGCTCGCCCTTGCAACTGGATCTGCTGCCGGAACCCGCGCTGCCCAGCCAGCGCTGGGATGTGTTCTCCCAGCCCGGCAACATCGTCAGCCAGGCCGATCGCACCTTGGCCTTCGGCTTCGGCATGGAAAAAATCTTCCCGCCGGCCTTGCGGCTGCGCAAGCTGCATCCCGGCCGGCCGCCGATGTGGATTCTGCGGCCGATGACCGCGCCCGGCGGCTGAGTCCTCGGCGTCCGCCGCGCCTGGCGTCACGCGCGGCGGCCTTGTCAGGAGCGCAGCAACTGCTCGCGCACCCAGACGGCGGCCAGGCCCAGCGGCCGCCGCCGCGACCACACCAGATCGATGTGGCGCGCCTTGGGCCAGCCCGGCGCATGCAGTTCGCTCAGGCGGCCGGCGCCGAAGGAATCCGCCAGCCAGCGCGGCAACTCGGCCCAGCCGGCGCCCAGGATCGCCATTTCCAGCAGCATCAGGTAGCTGGGCGCAAACCAGCAGCGCCGGCTCAGCGTGTCCGGCTTGCTTTCGGTGTAAGTGTTCAGCCGCAACTCCCGGTGGCCGCTCAGCGCCTGCCGGTCCACCTGCTCCAGCGCCGCCAGCGGATGGCTGCGCGCCACGTACAAAGCCACTTCGCTGACCTCGCCCAGCGTGGCGTGGCCGATATCGGCCGGGTACTGCTCCAGCGCCGCCATGCAGCCCAGGTGCGCGCGTCCGGTCTGGATCAAGTCCAGCACGTCGTCCTGCTCGCCCACCAGGCATTCCAGCTCCAAGGCCTCGAAGTGCCGTTCCAACTGCCGCGTCACCTCCTGAAAGCGGGATGACTGGTAGGTGTCGGACAAGACCAGGGTCAGCCGCGGCTCCAGTCCGGCGGTCAGCAGCTGCGCCTGCTGGTTCAATTCATCGCCTATGGCCAGCATCTGCCGCGCGTAGCCCAGCAGATGACGGCCGGCCTGGGTCAGCGCAGGCTGGCGGCTGCCGCGGTCGAACAACTGCACCGCCAGATCGATTTCCAGATTGGCGATGGCCTCGCTGATGGTGGACTGGCTCTTGCCCAGCCGCCGCGCCGCGGCGGAAAACGAGCCCAGTTCGGCGGCGTTGGCAAACGCCGCCAGCGCGTCTAGCGACATGCTCATATCGGTTTCTCCGATTTAACCCATCTTTATCCTATCCGAAAAACCAATAAAAATCGCGTCATTGTCTTGCCAATCAAGCCGCGGCGCAGCAGGTCGCACACCGCTTCCAAGCGCCGCGGCGGATCAAGGAGAATCGATGCAAGTAAAGAAATCCTGGCTGGAGCGCGCCTTCTACGCCGTGGCTTACGAACTGTGCGCCGTGATGTTGTTGATGCTCTTGGCCAGCTGGCTATTGAATCAGGACACCGCGCAGATCGGCGCGCTGGCCCTGATGATGACCACGGCGGCGATGTCGTGGAACATCGTCTTCAACGCGCTGTTCGAACGCGTGGAACGGCGGCGCGGCTGGACGCGGACCCCGGCGTTGCGGGCGGCGCACGCGCTCTTGTTCGAGGGCGGCTTGGTGATTCTGCTGGTGCCGCTGGCGGCCTGGTGGCTGGAGATCAGTTACTGGCAGGCCTTCTTGCTGGATATCGGCTTTTTCCTGTTTTTCCTGCCCTATACCTTTGTTTTCAACTGGCTGTACGACGGGCTGCGCGCCAGCCTGTTGCGCCGCCTGAGCCGCGCCCGCGCCGGCATGGCTTGATGTATCGGTTTTATCGATGGTTATTATTTTTTAACCATCCGAAAAACCAATCAGAATAGCGACTATCTTGACGTTCACGATCTTGCGGACCATGGCGAGACAAGGCTTTGCGGCCGAGACAGCGGAATGCGCGAGCGCTTCATGCGCGTTTCGAAGTGGTCTTCAAGCCTCTGTCCAACAATCCCGCCGCGGCGCAGCGGATCGTGAACGGATTCTTTAAACGGTCATGATTGTGAAATAGTATGGACAAACAAAAATCCTGGCTGGAGCGAGGCTTCCACGCCGTGATGTACGAACTGTGCGCGATGGCCCTGCTGGTGCCCTTGGCTTCCTTGGTGATGGAACAAAGCCTGCTGCACATGGGCGCGCTGGCCTTCATGATGTCCACCGCGGCCATGTTGTGGAACGTGGTGTTCAATATGCTGTTCGACCGCCTGGAAGCGGCGATGGGCTGGAGCCGCACGGTGGGCGTGCGCTGCTTGCACGCGCTGATGTTCGAGGGCGGCCTGGTGTTCATGCTGGTGCCCTTGGCGGCCTGGTGGCTGAACGTCAGCTACTGGCAGGCTTTCTTGCTGGATTTGGGCTTCTTCGCCTTCTTCCTGCCTTACACTTATGTATTCAACTGGCTGTACGACGCCCTGCGCGCCAAGCTGCGCGAGCGCGGCGGCAAGCCTTGCGCCGAACTGGAGTCTTGAATGAAAACCTGGTTGTTCCTGGCCGTCGCCATCGTCAGCGAGGTGATCGCCACCTCCTCGCTGAAGGCCTCCGACGGCTTTACCCGGATCGGCCCATCCTTGCTGACGGCCGCCGGCTATATGCTGGCCTTCTACATGCTGTCGCTGACCCTGCGCCAGATCCCGGTGGGGGTGGCTTACGCGCTGTGGTCCGGCGTCGGCATCGTGCTGGTCTCCATCGTCGGCTGGGTCATGTATGGCCAGAAGCTGGACGCGCCGGCGATGATAGGCATGGGCCTGATCGTGGCCGGGGTCTTGGTGATGAATCTGATGTCCAAGTCCGTGGCGCATTGAGTCGAAGTCCCGCTCTCGGCCCGCGCGGCGGAAGAGGGCGGAACGCAAAAACCGGCCGGGAATCCCGGCCGGTTTTATTTTGCGTGATAGCGCCGCTCAGTGCGTCTTGGGATTGTGGAAGACCGGCTTGCCGGCCAGCCAGGTTTGATGCACCGGGATGTCGCGCAGCGATCCGGCCGGCACCGCCGGGTCCAGCGGGTCCTGTTCCAGGATGGCCAGGTCCGCCAGTTTGCCCGGTTCCAGCGAGCCGACGATGTGGTCCATATGGCACTGCCAGGCGGCGTCCAGCGTCACCGCGCGCAGCGCGGAGAGCCGGTCCAGACACTCCGCCGGATTCAGCGCCTGCCGCTCCGGGTCCGCCTCCATCACCCGCGTCACCGCCTGTTCCATCATCCGCAGCGTGCCCAGCGGCGACACGAAGTGATCCGAATGCAGGCTGATGCGCAGACCGGCCTTGAGCGCGGACTGACAGCGGTCCAGCATCTGGGCGCGCTCGCGGCCCAGGATGGTGGTCTTGAAGGTGTGGCCCCAGTAACCGACGTGGCCGATCAGGAAGCTGGGCGACAGCTTCAGCCGCGCCATGGTGGCGATGCTGGCGTCGCTCAGCAGCGAGGCGTGTTCGATGCGCGAGCGCAGCGCCAGCTTGGGATTGGGCGCGCCGTCCTTGGCGTTTTCGTCGTATAGCGCCAGTTCGAAGGCGGCCAGCACGTAATCCACCGCCTGATCGCCGTTGGCGTGCACCAGCACCGGCCAGCCGGCGTTCAGCGCGCGCTGCAACTGGGCGGCGAAGGTGATGGGCGGCTCGAAGTTGAACAGGCCGCGCGGAGAGACATTGGGCACGCTGTGCTGGTCCGCGCAGCAATAGTCTTGCGATTGGTAGCCGGTCAGGCCCTGATTGGAGCCGTCGGCGATCAGCTTGAGCGCGCGGATGCTGAAGCGGTCGTCGTCGTGCGGAATGTGATTGGGCTGGAAGGTGTGCAGCCACTGCTCTTGCAGCCAGTCCTGGTTGGAGTACAGCGCCGCGCCGATGCGCACCGGCGCCAGCGGGCTTTGGGCGAAGGCGCGCAGCAGCGTGATTTCCAGCTGGCCCATGGCGGCGCCCAGGCCGGCGTCGAACAGCGTGGTCATGCCTCTGGACGCGGCCTCGTGCAGGATTTCCTGCAGCTTGCTCAGCAAGTGCGGAGCGGCCAGGCCGGGAATCACCGCCAGCACCTTGCCGACGTCGGCCTCGGTGGTGACCCCCTTGGTGTCGGGGTCCAGCCCGGCCAGCTTCATCGCCGGGGAGTTGGCGTAACCCAGGTGGCCGGAGGCGTTGATCAGGAAGATGGGCGTCTCGGTGCTGATCTGGTCCAGAAAGGGCTGATCCGGCTCCTGCCATTCCGTCATCAGAGAGGGGTCCACGCCAAAGCCGGTCAGCCATTGCGGCGCGTCGGCGCGCGCGTGGCCGTGCCGGGCGGTCAGCTCGTTGCGCAGCTTCTCGGCAATCCAGCCCAGATTGTAGCCCGGGCGCAGGATCTGATCCTCGAAGGGGCTCAGATTGACCCAGTTGCGGTACAGCGCGCTGGGCAGGATGTGCATATGCGGGTCCACCATGCCCGGCAGCAGGGTCTTGCCGCGCAGATCGATCCGCTCCGCGCGCGGCTGGGCCTGCATATCGGCCTCTACCTGCCGCAGGCTGCCCACCGACACCACCTTGCCGTGGGCGACGCCCAGCGCTTCCACCCGGCCGGACTGTCCGCCTTGCAGCGTGTAGATGGGGCCGCCGTGGAAAATGGCCGCGTCCTGATGCAGCGCCAGCTTGGCGCGCTCGGCGGCGACGCGGATCAGGCCGGACAGGCTTTCGGTCCAGTTGTGATGTTGCAAGGCGTCCAGCTGGGTGGACAGCCGGGGCAGCGTGCAGCACGCGCAGCCGGGTTGATGGGGAAGGGACATGGGCGCTCCTGTGCATGGCGTCGGGACGGCGCGGCGGCGCCGCGCACGGGGCGAATTGTATGCCGATGGCAAGGGCGCCAGGCTGACAAAAGCTGAGCAAGGCCCGGCCCGCGCCGGGCCCTTGCGCCGCCGCGCGCCTCAGACCGGCGGCGCCGACTCCGTCGCGCAACCCAGCTTGGCGTTCAGATACACCGGCGCGCCGGAGCGCCAGGTCTGCAGCACCGCGATATCGCGCAGATTGCTCACCGCCGGGTCCAGCGGGTCCTGCTCCAGCACCACCAGATCCGCCAGCTTGCCCGGCTCAAGCGAACCCACGACGTGGTCCATATGGCATTGCCAGGCGGCGTCCAGCGTCACCGCGCGCAAGGCGCTGAGCCGGTCCAGCCGTTCCGCCGGATTCAGCGCCGGCTTGCCGCCGGCCTGTTCCGGCGCCGCCTCCATCGCGCGGAAAATCGCCTGCTCCATCATGCGCAAGCCGCCCAGCGGGGTGACGAAGTGATCCGAATGCAGGCTGATGCGCAGGCCGGCGCGCTTGGCGGACAGACAGCGGTCCAGCAGCTTGGCGCGCGCCTCGCCCAGAATGGTCTGCTGGAAGGCGTGGCCCCAATAGCCGACGTGGCCGATCAAAAAACTGGGCGACAACTGCAGCTGCGCCATCTGGGAAATGTGCTCGTCGGTCAATAGCGAAGCGTGTTCGATGCGATGACGCAGCCGCGCGCCGGCGCAATCCGGGCGCAGCGGCGCGGACGGGTGATTCAGCGCGTGCTCGTAAGCCTGCAGCACCTCGTCGATGGCGCGGTCGCCGTTGGCGTGCACCATGGCCGGCCAGCCGTGCTCCACCGCCTGCCGCAAATGCGGGGTAAAGGCGCTGGGCGGGCGGAAATTGAACAGGCCGGTGGCCGGCACATTGGGCACCTGGTGCTGCGGATAGCATTTATAGGCCTCGGTCTGATAGCCGGTCAGCCCCTGGTTGGAGCCGTCCGACACCAGTTTCAGCGCCTTGATGCTGAAGCGCTTGTCCTCCATGCCGTCCAGGTCCGGGCGGAACAGCCGCGTCCACTCGTCCATCTGCCGCGTCTCGTTGGAAAACAGCGCGGCGGCGATGCGCACCGGGTTCAGCGCGGTCTGGGCCACCAGGTCCAGCAGCAAGACCTCGAACACCCCCTTGCCGGAACCCAGGCCGGCGTCGAACAGCGTGGTGTTGCCCATCTTGGCCGCGCCGTGCAGCACCTGGCTGATGCTGGCGAGCAGCGTGGTCGGGGACGGGGAGGGCAGCGCCGGCATCATCTGCAGCACCTGTTCCTCCACCAGCACGCCCTTGCACTCCAGGCTGATGCCGGCCTTGGCCAGCGCCGGCGCGTTGGCGTAGCCGATATGGCCGGAAGCGTTCATCAGGAAAATGGGAGTCTGATCGCCAAACTGGGCGAACCAGTCCAGATCCGGCTCGGTCCACTCCCGCATCAGCGAGGGATCCAGGCCGAAACCCAGCACCCAGGCCGCGCCGTCCTTGGCCTTTTGCTGTTTCTTGGGGTCGGCCAGCGCCGCGCGCACCGTGTCCACCACCCCGGCGATGTTGTAATCCGGCTTCAGCGTCTGGCCGGAGAACGCGCCCACGTATTGCCAGGACGAGAACAAGGCGCTGGGCAGGATGTGCATGTGGGGATCGACGAAGCCGGGCAGCAGGGTGCCGCCTTCCAGCGACATCTCCTCCGGTTTCTTATGGCCGGCGGCGGCCATGGCCTGCCGCACCTCCTCGCGCGAACCCGTCGCCACGATGCGGCCCTTGGCGATGCCGACGGCGTCCACCGTCTGCCTCCCGCTGCTGGCCAGGGTATGGATGGGCCCGCCGTAAATGATCAGCGTCTGCGGCGGCGAGGGCGGCAACAACCGTTTTTCCTGCTGGCGGATCAGCCGTTTGGCCTCGTCCTGCCAGTCCGGCCGCTCAAACAGCTCATCGTGCAGCTGAGCCAACAAGGGAAGAGTGCAGCAGGCGCAGCCTGGACCGTGCGGGTGATGATGACTCATGGCGGATGTCCGGTTGAAACGCCGGCTCCGGGAGAAGCGCGGGGCCGCGCGCGAGGAACGGAAAAAGCGATGTCATTATAGGCGGCGTCCCGGCGCAAAAAAACGCCGAACTGGCCATTCGGGCGGGGGCGGGCCGCCGCGCCCGGCCTCGCGGCGCACAGCGGATTGTGAACCGGCTCTCAGCCGCCGCACACCTGATTGCGGCCGTGCTGCTTGGCGTGATACAGCCGCTCGTCCGCCAGCTTCAGCAGCCGGCTGACCTCGGGCATGTCGGACGCCGCCACGCCTATGCTCACCGTGTAGCGCAGCCCGCCCTTGGCGGTGGTCAGAATACAGCCCTCTATCGCCAGGCGCAGGCTCTCCAGCCGGCACACCATGTCCAGCTCGATGGGGCTGGGGCTGAGAATCACGAACTCCTCGCCGCCAAAGCGCGCCACGATGCCGTCCGGGAAAAACTGCTCCATCAGCCGCGCGGTGTTGCAGATCACCTGATCGCCCACATCGTGGCCGTATTGATCGTTCACCCGCTTGAAGTGATCGATGTCCAGCACCGCCACCCCGTAGCCGTTCTTCAACTGCATCACCTGCTCAAAAAAATGCCGGCGGTTGGACAAATTGGTCAGCGGGTCGCGGTCCGCGGTTTCCTTCAGGGATTCCAGATTCTCCACAAACTCCACATTGCGGGTGACGCGGCAGAAGAACTCCTCAAAGTTAAACGGCTTTTGCAGGAAATCGTCCGCCCCGGCCTTGATGAAGCGCGTGGTCATGGTGGGGTCCTGGTTGCCGGAAATGCCGATGATGGCCAGGCGGTCGTGATCCAGGAAGCGGCGTATCGTGCTGGTCATCCGCACCCCGTCCATGCCCGGCATGTCGTTGTCGCTCAGCACCAGCTTGATGTGCTTGTCGCGGTGCAAAATCTCCAGCGCCTGCTTGGCGTCCTCCGCCTCCAGCACCTGGTAGCGGTGGCGCTCCAGGTTTTCGCGCAGAAACTGGCGGTAGGACGCGGAATCGTCCACCACCAACACCTTGATGCCCGGATTCTTGCGGATGCGGGTCAGCATCCGCATCACGTAATCAAAGGCCGCCGGGCTTTCCTTGCTGACGTAATCCACCACCGGCAGCTGCAAGATGCGGTCGCGCACCTCGCCGTCGGTGCGCGAAGTCAGCACGATGGTGGGGATGGCCTCTTGAAACAGCAAGGGCAAATGCTCGCCGCCGGGCGAATCCGGCAAATTGTAATCCGCCACCGCGGCGAGGAAATGCTGGCCGGACGTCAGCGCCTCGCGCACCTCCAGCAGCGAACACACCGGCACCGGCGTAAGGCCGATTTCCTCCACCATGCGGCACAAGGGGCGGATCAACACCATGCTGTCTTCAATCACCAAAACGCGCGTTTCTTCGCTCATCGTCCGCATATCCCTTGCCTACCGCCTGATCCGCCCGCGCCGGCTCTCGGAGAACACTCCAAAACCGGGTATAATCGACCCATTTTTTCCATTCTAGAAGAACTACGATTCATCACCATGGAACTTGCCAAAAGCTTTGAACCCGGCGACATCGAACGTCGCTGGTACGATCAGTGGGAACAGGCCGGCTACTTCAAGCCCAGCATGGACACCGCCAAACCGTCCTTCGCCATCCAGCTGCCGCCGCCCAATGTGACCGGCACCCTGCACATGGGCCACGCCTTCAATCAGACTATTATGGACGGTCTGACCCGGTATTACCGGATGAAGGGCGACAACACCTTGTGGGTGCCCGGCACCGACCACGCCGGCATCGCCACCCAGATCGTGGTGGAGCGCCAACTGGCCGAGCAGGGCGTCAACCGCCACGACCTGGGCCGCGACGCCTTCACCTCCAAAGTGTGGGAATGGAAAGAGCAGTCCGGCGGCACCATCACTAGCCAGATGCGCCGCGTCGGCTGCTCCGTGGACTGGGACCGTGAATACTTCACCATGGACGACACCCGCGCCGAAGTGGTGACTGAAGTCTTCGTCCGCCTGTTCGAACAAGGCCTGATCTACCGCGGCAAGCGCCTGTCCAACTGGGACTCCAAGCTGGGCACCGCCATCTCCGACCTCGAAGTGGTTTCCGAGGAAGAAGACGGCCACATGTGGCACATCAAATACCCGGTGGTGGGAAGCGACGAGTTCGTCACCGTCGCCACCACTCGCCCGGAAACCCTGCTGGGCGACGTGGCCGTGGCCATCGCCCCGGACGACGAGCGCTATCAGCACCTGCTGGGCAAGCAGCTGGAACTGCCGCTCACCGGCCGCCAGATCCCGGTGATCGCGGACGAATACGTGGACAAAGAGTTCGGCACCGGCTTCGTCAAGATCACCCCGGCGCACGACTTCAACGACTACCAAGTGGGCAAGCGCCACAGCACCCAGCTCATCAACGTGATGAGCCTGGAAGCCAAAATCCTGGCCAAGGCGCAAATCTTCGGCTTCGACGGCAGCGCCCAGGGCGTGATCGAACTGCCGGCCGCCTACGCCGGCCTCAGCACCCAGGACGCGCGCAAAGCCATGCTGGCGGACCTGCAAGCCCAGGGCTATCTGCTGGACACCAAGCCGCACAAACTGATGGTTCCGCGCGGCGACCGCACCGGCACCGTGATCGAACCGCTGCTGACCGACCAATGGTTCGTCGCCATGGACAAAGTGGCGCTGGACAAAGACGGCAATCCGGACCCCACCGGCCAATCCATCGCCGCCAAGGCGATTGAAGCCGTGGAAAGCGGCGAAGTGCGCTTCATCCCGGAAAACTGGGTCAACACCTACAACCAGTGGATGAAGAACATCCAGGACTGGTGCATCAGCCGCCAACTGTGGTGGGGCCACCAAATCCCGGCCTGGTACGACGAAGACGGCAATATCTACGTGGCCCGCAGCGAAGCCGACGCCCAGGCGCAAGCGCCGGGCAAGACCCTGCGCCGCGAACAAGACGTGCTGGACACCTGGTTCAGCTCCGCCCTGGTGCCGTTCTCCACCCTGGGCTGGCCGCAAGACACCCCCGAACTGCGCGCCTTCCTCACCTCCAACGTGCTGGTGACCGGCTACGAAATCATCTTCTTCTGGGTGGCCCGGATGATCATGATGACCAAGCACTTCACCGGCAAGGTCCCGTTCCGCGACGTCTACATCCACGGCATGGTGCGCGACCACGAAGGCAAGAAGATGTCCAAGTCCGAGGGCAACGTCATCGACCCGGTGGACCTGATCGACGGCATCGCGCTGGAACCGCTGGTGGCCAAGCGCACCACCGGCCTGCGCCGCCCGGAAAAAGCCCCGGCCATCGCCAAGGCCACGGAAAAGCTGTTCCCGGAAGGCATCCCGGCTTACGGCACCGACGCGCTGCGCTTCACCATGGCCAGCTACGCCACTCTGGGCCGCAGCGTCAACTTCGACTTCAAACGCGCCGAAGGCTACCGCAACTTCTGCAACAAGCTGTGGAACGCCACCCGCTTCGTGATGATGAACGTGGAAGGCAAGGACTGTGGTCAGGACGAAAGCCTGCCGCTGGAATACTCCTTTGTTGACCAGTGGATCATCGGCCGCCTGCAACAGGCCGAGATCGACGTCACCAACGCGCTGGAAACCTACCGCTTCGACATCGCCGCCCAGACCATCTACGAATTCATCTGGAACGAATACTGCGACTGGTACGTGGAACTGGCCAAGGTGCAGCTGCAAACCGGCAACGAAGCCCAGCAGCGCGCCACCCGCCGCACCATCGTCCGCGTGCTGGAAGTGGCGCTGCGCCTGACCCACCCGCTGATGCCCTTCATCACCGAAGAGCTGTGGCAGACCGTGGCCCCGCTGGCCAACGCCAAGACCACCCCGTCCATCATGCTGGCCCCGTGGCCGGTGGCGGACGCCGGCAAGATCAACGCCGCCGCCAACGCCCGGATGGACGCGTTCAAGGACATGGTCAACGCGGTGCGCAATCTGCGCGGCGAAATGGGCATCGGCCCGGCCGTCAAAGCGCCGCTGTTCATCGAAACCGGCGACGCCACGGTGGCGGACTTCGTGCCCTACCTGAAACTGCTGGCGCGGCTGACCGAAGGTTCCATCGTTGCCGCGCTGCCGGAAGACGACGCCCCGGTGGCCATCTCCGGCGACGCCCGCCTGATGCTGAAGGTGGAAGTGGACAAGGCGGCGGAAACCGCGCGCCTGACGAAGGAGCAGGGCAAGGCGGAAGCCGAACTGGCCAAGCTCACCGCCAAGCTGGAAAAGCCGGGCTATGTCGACAAAGCCCCGGCCCACCTGGTGGAGCGAGACAAGGCGCAGTTGGCCGAGTTGAACGACAAGCTGGACAAGATCAAGGTGCAGTTGGCCAAGCTGGGATGACCGGTTAGATTAATCAAAAATGCCCACCGTTAGGTGGGCATTTTTAGTATCCTGGTTATGTGGTTTTTGAGTGGCATCAGTTTTGTTGTTTACGATGAAAAAGTGGATAATGTTTTGTTGGTGTTTTCTTAATTTGGCCTTGCTGTAGGGTTTGTTAATTTAATTAAGGGGGTCTTAATGCTAAAAGAGCTTCGATTGGAGAGTTGGAAGAGTTTTAAGAGCTCCTCAATATTTATAGATAAAATTACAACCTTAATTGGAACCAACTCAAGTGGAAAATCCAATTGTTTAGATGCTATTTCTTTTTTAAATAGAATAGCTCAGGGCATGTCCTTAACCTCGGCACTTAAGGGTGAGGGGGCTATTGCAGGTGTGCGAGGAGGGCTTGAGTGGGCTCCGTTGCAGCCAAATAATAAATTTACTATTACAGTGGTGTGTGAAAGTCCTGCAGATGTCAGGACGGACTATGTGTACAGTATTGAGGCAATGGTTGCTGATAATAAGTGTGAGCTGGTTCGCGAGAGTCTGAAAAGAATAAAGTATAGGCCTACAACGAGGAATAATCCTTACGAAATAAATTTATATTGGACTGACCCTTGCCAGGAAGATGATCCTTTTATTAATGCTAGATTATATAATGAAAAAAGTGGATCTTTAAAAAAAGTAGGAAAATCTAGTTCTATTCTTTCTCAGCTGGCTCAACAGGTGACACGCCAGGAGATAAATGAAGGTATTAGCATAGTTCAAGATTGCTTGATGAGTGTTTTTGTTTTGGATCCAATTCCGTCTCATATGAGAGGGTTTTCTGCATTGTCAGATAAGCTTGAAAATGATGCGTCCAATATTGCGGGAGTTATCGCCGCATTGCCTGATAAGGCGGATGTCGAAAAAAAACTATCCGAGTATTTGAGGGAACTGCCTGAAAAAGATATCTCTAGGATTTATGCGGAGACAGTTGGGAAGTTTAATGCTGATGCGATGTTGTATTGTGAGGAAGCGTGGAATTCTAGCGGTCAGTCGCATACCGTGGATGCAAGAGGTATGTCTGATGGAACTCTACGTTTTTTGGCTATTGCAACTGCTTTACTTACTCGGCCAAGAGGAAGCCTGTTAATTGTAGAAGAGATTGATAATGGATTGCATCCATCTCGAGCTGGCTTGTTGGTGAAAATGCTTCAGCAAATTGGGGGTGAGAACGAAGTAGATGTTCTGTTTACTACGCATAACCCTGCCTTGTTAGATGCTATTGGCCCAACGGGGATACCATATATTATGGTTGCTCATCGGGATAACTCCTCGTATAGCAAAATTACACCCTTAGAAGAGCTTGAGCCTCTTGCGAAGATGATCTCATCTGGTTCAATTGGAAAGTTGTCGGCATCTGGGATGATAGAGAAAATGCTGAGGGGTGGGAATTGAAAAAGGTTATTGTTTTTGATACGTCAATATTGTGTTGTTGGCTAAGAGTCTCGGGTAAAGAGACATGCGGTCCTCTTGGGGATGTGTGGAATAAAGAACGTATAGATGTATATCTTGAGGAGTGCGCTGGGGCAACCTTTGTTTTGCCGCTGGCTGCAATTATAGAGACAGGTAATCATATAAGCCAAGCACCAAACCATCGTTATGAATGTGCTGTGGAGTTCTGTACTCTTATTTCTAAGTCGGTGAATGAGAATGAGCCTTGGGCTGCATTTAGGCAGCAAGACGTGCTGTGGGGTGAGGACAAGTTGTTGGAGCTTGCTGCGTCTTGGCCAGAGAAGGCTGCGGGAAAAGTTAGTCTTGGTGATGCGATGATTATTGATGTGGCTAATTATTATGCAAATATTGGTTATGAAGTAAAGCTATTGACAGGGGATGAAGGGCTTAAGGCCTATCAGCCAATTATTCCGCTTCAACCGCCGAGAAGGCGTCGAAAATAGCTTTGATATTTATTTGTAATTCTAGGATAAGTGCATTCATAAGGGTGTTGCTTTCTTTAGGTTTTGTGAATTAAATGTGTGGGGTTTTATTTGAGCCTGTGCTGTTCAATTAGAGCCAGGTTGCGTTAGAGGGAAACTTCTCTTGTTGTACCGCCCCCGCTTGACTCCCCCCGCCATCTAGCCAACAATGGTCCCCGCGCTGCCACACAAACAGCGCCGGGACTGGTCTCCTGAGTTTGTATCTTGGCGGACACGCCGCGAAAGCGGCATTTTCGTGTCCGGTTGCTATTGCTTTGCCTAAAATCTGGGCGGGCCATGGCAGGGGTGCCCCATGGGCGCGCCGGACCAAGATACCGGTGAGACCAGCCTTGTCATGTGCCCGCCTTGCCGCGTCTATCGGCCAGGCCCTTCATTCAAGGAGGTTGCAATGGCGAAGTCAGTCCGTCCGATGCCCAACATCGAATCCACTCCATCCCATTCCAAGGATCCCGCCGTCCAGCAGGACAGCGTTCCCCCGCAACAGCCGGCGCTGCGGCGCTCGCAGTACCGCTGTGTTTCCGTGGAAACCAAGGCAACCCGCCTGCCTTTTGTCCGCTTCATTCCGGGCCGCAATCATCCGCATTACTGGCAACCAGCCGAACCCGAGGATTACGCCGAGGCCTGCATGCTGGGCCGCCAGTACGCCGCGCACCTGGCGCTGTGGCTGAAAAGCAATGAGCTGGACGCCGGCCGCGGCCTGCTGCTGCGCATTGCCAGGGATATGGATCACAGCGACCGCAGCCACCGCAACGGCTTGCGCCGCGGCTTTTTCAACTATCTGGAGATCTTGCTGGGCGTGGCCGGGCGGCAGTTGAACCTGTACCGCCACGTGGAGGCGATGCACCAGTTGCAGCGCAGCCGGGATCTGATGGCGTGGCTGGAGGGCAAGCGCAAGCCCTGAGCCGCCGGAAGCTTGAGTGAAGAAACCCGCCGCGAGGCGGGTTTCTGCTTAGAACGTGTTTACGATCTCGCGAGCTAAGGTGAGACAAGGCGAAAACCGCTGAGAAAGCGGAGTGTACACACGGTATATGAGCATTTCGAAGGGGTACTCACCGTGTAACGTTCCACAACGCGCAGCAGATCGTAAACAGGTTCTTAGGTCTTTGTCAGGCTTACTTGTTGATCTTAAGCCGTGACCACAGCCGGCTTTGCAAGCTCATGATGGATTGGGGCAGCGGCTTGATCAGGGTCATATTCTTCAGTTCGGCTTCCGGCGGGTAAAGGATGGGGTCGTTGAGCAGGGCCGGGTTCACGTATTTGCGCGCCGCCTTATTGGCCGTCGGGTAGAAGGTTTCATTGGTGATCGCCGCGTTCACCTTGGGGTCCTCGATATAATTGACCCACTTCATCGCCAGCGCGGGATTCTTGGCGTCCTTGGGGATGGCCATCACGTCAAAGGCGAGCAAGCCGCCTTCCTTGACGTTGGCGAAGCGGATCGAATAGGGCTTTTTGGCCTCGCTGGCCCGCTTGCTGGCGATATAGACATCGCCGGAAAACCCCAGGGCCACGCAGATATCGCCGTTGGCGAGGTCATTGATGTAGCCGGAGGTGTTGAAGCGGGAGATATAGGGCCTGACCTTTTTGAGCAGCGCGTAGGCGTCCTCGTAATCCTTGGGGTTGGCGCTGCTCGGGTCTCGGCCCAGGTATTGCAAGGCGGCGGCGAAGACGTTGACCGGCCCGTCGACCACCGACAAGCCGCATTTCGACACCTTGGCCGCCAATTGCGGGTTGAACAGAACCGCCCAGGAGTTCATCTTGACGTCGCTGCCCAGCGCCTGGCTGACTTTCTGCTGGTTGTAACCGATGCCGACGGTCACATAAGCCCAGGGCACGCCGTAGAGGTTGCCGGGATCGGCGCCTTCAATCAGCTTCATCAGCACCGGGTCCAGATGCTTCAGATTGCCTATCTTGCTCTTGTCCAGCTTCTGGTAGATGCCGGTCTTGATTTGCCGCGCGAGAAAATTGGAGGTGGGCACCACCACATCGTATCCGGCGTTGCCCAGCAATAATTTGGCTTCCAAGGTGGTATTGCTGTCGTAATTGTCGTAGCGCACCTTGGCGTTCTGCAGTTTTTCAAAATTGGCGATGGTGTCCTTGGCGATGTAGTCCGACCAGTTGTAGACGTTCAGGATTTCGCCTGCATGAACGGGCGCGGCCAGCAAGCCGCTCAGCAGCAGGCCGGCGCGGGCGAGGGCGGTTCTTGATCGTGTTGTCCATTTCTCCATGATGCGTCTCCTTGCTTAGATTTCACTGCTGGACTTAAAGCGTTCGTAAGCGATTTTCAGGCTGGCGCCGATGTCCAGAAACGGCCTGGGCGGCAGCCAGCCCGGCGAACCGTGGGCGAGGACGTGGGTCAGCATCTCGCTGGAAACGCCCGAGGCGTATTCGGCCAGCAGCTTGCCCCAGAGCGTGCCGCGCGCCAGGCCGGAGCCATTGCAGCCGGACACGGCGAACAGATTGGGGGCCATTTGTTTGAACAAGGGCCTGCCGCCGCGCGTGCCGCCGAGGTGGCCGGACCAGCTAAAGGCGATGGCCTGCTCGTCCAGCCAGGGAAAGCGCCGCTGCAAGCCGGATAGATGGCGCTGGCGTCGGGCGTGCAAGTCCGCCGCGGCCAGATCCCGGCGACGGAATTCCAGGGTGTTGCGTATCATCAAGCGCTTGTCCCGCGTCAGCCTGACGGTGGCGCCGGTCAGAGCCGCGGACAGCATGCCCCAGGGGCGAGGGTTGCCGATGGCGGCCAGTTCCGGCGGGCTCAAGGGCCGGGTCAAGGAGGCGCTGAGCTCCAGCGGCAGCACGTGCGCGCCTTGGAGGCCGGCTCTGCCGGCGAAGGCGCCGGCGCAAACAATGATATGGTCGGCGCGGATGACCCGCCCGTTGCCATGGGCCTCCAGCGCGCCAAGCGACCCGCTCCGAATTTGGCTGACGTTGAACTGCTCATACACCTCCACTTGGGCGGGCAAGGCGGCCAACAGGCCCTGGACATATTTGGCGGGTTGAATCAGGGCGTTGCCGCCTGCGCAGTGTATGGCCAGCTGGTAAAAGTCCGTGCCCAAGGCATGGGCGAGCGATGCGCCCTGGCATAGCGTGGCTTGCGCGCCCACGGCTTCCAGCGTTTCCAGGAGGCGCGCGGGGCTGGACATTTTTCTGATATCGCTCACGCCAATGTAATAACCGGCGGCGTCGTAATCGCAGTCTATGTGGAATTGTTCAATGTATTGGGCAAGGAGTTGGCTGGCGGCCATGCCGAAGCGGGTTTCATGCCGGTAGTTTTCAAACCCGGCTTGTCGCCAATATTCGCCGTCGTCGGGTTTTTCATGGCAGACGACAAAGCCGGAGTTGCGCGAGGAGGCCCCTTGTCCCAATAATTGACGCTCCACGAGGGTGATGTGGGCGGAGGGGTTTAGCGTGGCCAGATTGATGGCGCAAGAAATGCCCGAGATTCCGCCGCCGATAATCAGGAAATGGGTTTTTAGGTTTTTGTTCAAGCTGGGGAAGGTCTTGCTTGATTCCGTGGTTTCAATCCAGCCGCATTGATTCATTGCTTGCCCTGCTTATGGGGTATTGCCGATTTTTCTAGTGTAAGCAGCGGTTTGCGGCCATGACCAACAATTTGTTTTCATCCTATCATTCCGGGATTTCATGCTCATGATCATTCGTCCGCCCAATATTCAGTCCTTGCAAACCTTTCTGGTGTTGAGCGAGTGCAGCTCGTTCACGGCGGCGGCGGAGCGGCTTCATCTGACCCAAAGCGCGGTCAGCCGGCAGATTCAATTGCTTGAAGAACATTATGGCGTGACTTTGTTCAAGCGGAGCGCGCGCAAGATCGAGCTGACCGCGGAGGGCGTGGGGCTGCTGCATTCGGCGGAATTGATTTTTCGCGAGCTGGGCAATGTGGAGAAGCGCTATTCCAAAAAAATCAGGCCGTTTCGTTTGAAGATCTACGCTTCATTGGCCATGAGGCTGTTTATCCCGCTGCTGAATCAATTTGCCGCGGATAACCCTGGGATGAGTTTGGCGGTGGAGACGGAAACCGATTTGATTTATGGCGACTTGGCGCAATACGACGCCTTTGTCAGTTATAAGGACGCCGCGGCAATCACGCAGGAGGATTGGCTCTTATTCGCCGAATCCCTGATTCCGGTCTGTCATCCGCAATCCGTGTGCGCCAAGCCCTTGCCGACCCGGCTTGAGCAATTGCCGGACTATACGCTGCTGCACGGTTCGATGAACGGCATGGATTGGGAGCGCTGGTCTTTAAGCAAGAATCTGTGGCTGGACCCATCGCAGGCGCAAATCTTTTTCAATCTGGATGAATTGGCGATTGAAGCCGCCTTGCAAGGGGCGGGCATTGCCATGACGGATCAGCGGCTGGTGCAAGGGCTGCTGGAAGACGGTTCGCTCTGCTCCCCGTTTCCGAGCGCTTTGCAAACCGATAACGCCTATGTGTTGACCTTCAAAAAAGGCGGAGACGCCCATCCCAACGCCGCCGTGGTAAAGCGCTGGTTGCAGCGGCACTTGTGCGCGGATCATTAAAGCCATCCGGAGAGCCATCCGGCTTGGAGCGCGAACCGCTTCCATGGCCCGCCGTCACGGAACGCAGAGCGCGCCGGCGGGTATCGCCTACGGCGTCTCCCTCCCTGGAAGCGGCCGCTCGCCATGGGTAGGGTGGGAGGAGCGCAGCGATACCCACGCGGAAGGCTGTTGATGGGCCTTGGGGCGCTTTGGATGCGCGGCTTTCAAGGCCGCATCGTCCTATTGAAACAGGCTCTAAGCCGGCTGCGCGTCGCTCAGGGCGGGGTAGTCGGTATAACCCTGCTCGTTCCCGCCGTAGAAGCTGTTCTTGTCGGCCTCGTTCAGCGGCGCATTCCGCTTGAGCCGTTCCACAAAGTCCGGATTGGCCAACACCATGGCGCCGTAGGATTCCAGCTCCGCCAGGCCGGCGGCGATATCGGCGCCGATCTGCTCGCGCGGGCGGCCCGGGCGGTTGAGGATCAGCGCGCCTTGCCAGCGTTGGCGCAGATCGGCCAGCAAGGCCTCGTCGCCCAGGTGCATCAGGTGCAGGTAGGCCAGTCCCAGCTTGTTCAGTTCGCTCACCAGATAGCGGTATAGCGCCGGGCCTTGTTCGCCTTCATCTATGCCCCAGATGCTCAGGCCGGGCGATAGACGGATGGCGGTTCTGTCCGGGCCGATTTCCTCGGCGATGGCGGTGGCCACTTCGATGGCGAAACGGGCGCGGTTTTCCAGGGAGCCGCCGTATTCGTCGTCGCGGGTGTTGGCGCTGGGCGCGAGGAATTGCTGGACCAGGTAGGCGTTGGCGCCGTGGATTTCCACGCCGTCGGCGCCGGCTTCAATGGCGCGGCGGGCGGCGTGGCGGAAGTCCTGCACCGTCTGGCGCACTTGTTCGGTGCTCAGCGCGCGCGGGCTGGGAATCGGCTGCATCCCCGTGGCGGTGAACATGCCGGCGCCCGGGGCGATGGCGGAGGGCGCGACGCCCAGCTCATGGCGCGGGGTGTTGTCCGGGTGGCTCATGCGGCCGGCGTGCATCAGCTGGATGAAGATACGCCCGCCCTGGGCATGGACGGCGTCCGTGGTGTGTTTCCAGCCGGCGACGTGGGCGTCGGTGTAGATGCCGGGGGTGGCGAGGTAGCCTTGGCCTTCGTCGGACGGCTGGGTGCCTTCGCTGATGATCAGGCCGAGGCCGGCGCGCTGGGCGTAATAACGGGCGGCCAGCGGGCTCGGGCTACCGTCCGCCTGGGCGCGGGAACGGGTCATCGGGGCCATGACCAGGCGGTTGCTCAGGGTGAGGCCGGCGAGGCGGGCGGGGTCGAATACGGTGTTCATTGCGCTTTCTCCTATTGGTGGGGTGCTCTCATCATCGCCGGCTTTATTTGTGAGATAAATAGGGTATTTTGGATAATACTGATCCATTTTTGGAGCAATGATGTGGAATTGCTAAACGATATGGCTTTGTTCGTCGAGGTGGTCAAGGCCAAGGGCTTCCGCAATGCGGCGGAGGCGATCGGGGTGCCGAACTCCACGCTGTCGCGGCGGATTGCCGCGCTGGAGAAGTCGATAGGGCTGCGCTTGCTGCACCGCACCACTCGCCGGATAGAGCTGACCGAGGCTGGGCTGCTTTACTACGAGCGCTGCCGGCGCATCGTCGACGAGGCCCGGCTGGCGCACGAGCAATTGGGCGAGATGCTGGCCCAGCCCAGCGGGGTGTTGCGCGCCTCGCTACCGGTAGATTTCGCCGTGACCTATCTGGCGCCGATGATCGCCGAGTTTGCGCGGCTCCATCCCGGCATCGATTTCGATTTGGACCTGACTCCCCGGCGCGTCGATCTGGTGAGCGAGCCTTTCGACGTGGCGGTGCGCATGGGGACGCCGGAAAGTTCGCAATTGATCGCGCGGACCTTGGGCGCGCTGACGCCCGGGCTGTACGCCTCGCCCGGCTATCTGGCCCGCGCGGGCGAGCCGGCAAGCCCGGCGGAGCTGGCGGGGCATCAGTGCCTGAGCGTGCTGAAGCCCGACGCCTGGACCTTCCACGGCGAAGGGCGGGAGCTCGCCGTTGCGGCGGGCGGGCGCTTCGCCTTGAACAGCATAGGCCTGGCCAAGCGGCTGGCGACGCTGGACATGGGCATTGTGCTGATGCCGGCGGAGATTGTCGCGGACGAGGTGGCCAGCGGCGGCCTGCGCCGGATCATGCCCGGCTGGCACGGCACGCCGGTGCCGGTGTACGCGCTGACGGAAACCCGTTTGCTGCCGGCCAAGACCCAGCGCTTCATCGAGTTTTTACAGCAGCGCCTGCGTTGACGCCATGGCCGTCCGCCGTGAAGCGGCCGCGAGCGCCGGGTCGCCAAACGCCGACGGCGGCGGTGATCACGATCAGCAGGATGTTGAGCCCGCCGCCTATCGCCTCGCGCAGGGTGGCGGCCTGAAAGTCCGCGCCCAGCTCGCCGCCCGCACCCTCAAGCAGCGCGGCTTGGGCCAGTTGATTGGCCATGTCCACCGCCGGCACCACCACGAAGCTGGCGTTGAGCAGGATCAGCAGCGTCAGGCCCAGCTTGAGCTGAAAGAAGCGGTTGCGCGGGCCGTAACGCCGGTAGCCCAGCAGCAGGCCGCTGATCAACATCAGCCACAGGCCGGGCACGGTCAGCGCCCAGGTGCCGATATGGATGTACTGTCGCGTCTGCGCCAGCAGGGCCGGGGCGGCCGGGGCGGTTTCGGACAGCACGATCCAGGCCAGAATGCTGCCCAGGAACAGGGCCAGCGCGATGAAGTGGATGAGTTTGAGGAAGCGGTTCATTTCTCTTCTCCAATGGGCGGGCTGAGCGTCTCCAGCACGCGCAGCAGTTGTTGCAGGGTTTGGCGGGCGGCGTCGAAGTCCGCGTCGGGCAGCTGTTGCGCCAGTTGCGCGGTCCACCGCGCCTGGCAATCTTGGGTGCCGGCCACGGTGCGTTCGCCCTTGGCGCTCAGTCGGTACAGCGGAGAGCGGGCGTGTTGGGGGTTGGGCAGCACGTCGAAATAGCCTTCCTCCACCAGCTTGTACAGCTGTTTTTGCGCGCCTTGGCGGCTGATGCCCATGCGGGCGGCGATTTGCGGCGCGGTTTGCGGGCCGTCGGCCAGGCCCACCGCGCCGAGCACCTGCCAGCGCGCGCTATTGATGCCCAGGTGGGCCACCAGTTGGTCGCCTCTTTCCAGCAGGGCGCCGTTCAGGCGGAAGATCAGCAACATCAGCTCGGTGATGTCTTGAGGGCGATGGTTTTGTTGGGTGGACATGGGGTTTCTCTATTTGACAACCGGTTGCCATTATTGACAACTAGTTGTCAGACTGCAAGCTCATTTTGGTCTAGGCATGAATACGGTTGCTTGGAGGCGGCGAGGCAGGGCGGGGGCTTCAGGCCGGGCGGGCGCGTTCATTGGGCGGCAATGGATGATGAATGCGTATGTACTTGTAAATACAGTCAAAAATGAAAATGTAATTTCTATGTTAGCATCGTCGGCTTCCTAAAAAGCTCTGTTCAAAGCCAATGAAAAAATGCTTGCCCTTCTTGATGTTGCTCAGCCTGCACGCCCATGCCGATGATGAGGCGCTGCGCCAGATGTTCAATTGCGACGGCAGTTTCTTTCGCTACATCGCCCAGCCCGGCAAGGCTGTTCCCGGCCTGCCGGTGACGGTGGAAAACGGCCGCGCCGCGTTGCGGATGCAGCCTGTCCGCGATCAGGCGCTGGAGATGGAGGAGGACGTCAGCGGCGCGTCCGAAGGCTTGACGTCGCTGCTGCGCCATTCCGCCATCGATCAGCCGGTGGCGTTGACGCCGCAGTGGGCCTTGCGCGATTACGTGGAAGAACACTTCCACAACACCAATGGTCCGATGGACGTCAACGGGGTGTTGGAGTCCTATAACTGGGGTTTCCGCTTGCTGGGGCAGCGGGATATGACGCTCCAGCAATTCGTCGCCCAGCGGCCGGATCTGACATTCAGCTGCGACAAGGAAAAGGGCGGCGTCTGTACGTTGTACCGCCAATGGGACAAGGGCGCGTGGAAAACCATCAAGCCCGAGCAGCAGTACGCGGACGTGCCGCGTTTGTTGTTGACGGCCTCCAAGTCCGACCCCCGGCATTTCTCGCTGGAGTGTTCCTTGCTGGTGGAGGGCGAGCGTCTGCCGCCGGGCTTGATCAAGGCCTTGCAACCGGATTGGGCTTTGAATTTCTGAGAACCTGTTTACGATTTGCTGCGCGTCGTGAGGCGCGGCACGGCGAGTAGCGCTTCGAAATGCTCATATGCCGTGTGTACATTCCGCTTTCTCAGCGGTTTTCGCCTTGGCTCGCCTTAGCTCGCGAGATCGTAAACACGTTCTGAGAGCCGCTTTACGCTGCGCGTCTGTCCGTATGCTGACGCGATGCCCATGATGAATCCAGCCCCCGCGCGGGGCTTTTTTCATATGAGCGCGGCTTGGCCGGCGACGCCGAGCGGCTGGCCAAAGTCTGTTTGGCGATATGAAAATGATAAATGGGAATTTAGTTTGAAATATGAATTACGTAGTAATAACTAAAGCCTTGCCCTGGCGCGGAAGCCCTTGCTATACCGGCATTGGGCGGGGCAAGCGAAGCGGGCTCCGTGTTGTTTCCAGTGTTGGATAACTCATTACGGGAGCATGATCATGTCTGAACAATTGCTGGGTGGTTGGTCCGGTTTCCAGCCGGTGGATGAAAAAGACCGCAAGGTTTTCCATCAGGCCACGGAAGGTTTGCTGGGCGTGAAATACGTGCCGCTGGCGGTGTCCACGCAAGTGGTGGCCGGAGAGAACTATATTTTCCTGGCCAGCGCGGAGGTGGTGTATCCCGGCGCGCAGCCGCATCTGGTGGCGGTGTACATCTACCAGCCGCTGGGCGGCAAGCCGCCGCATGTGACCCGCATCGAGAACGTGCGTCTGTAAGCCCTTAGCCAAGACGCTGTTGCGCAACAAGCCCGCCGTCCGGCGGGCTTTTGTTTTGGGTCGCCGCGGCTTGTTCCAGCAGCCATTGTTTGAAGACGCCCATTTCCGGGTCGCGCATGAGATCCGGACGGTGTATCAGGTAATAAGCGAGGGCGCTGCGCAGCGGCGGCGCCGGCAGTTCCCGCAGCCGGCCGGCGGCCAGTTCGGCTTGCAGCAAGGAGCGCCGCGCCAGCGCGTAGCCGCGGCCGGCCAGCGCGGCCTCTATGGCGGCGTTGGAGTCCACGCAGACCACGCCTTGTTCGCAGTCCAGTTCCAGGCCGGCGGCGCGGCTCCACAGCCGCCAGTCGCCGCGGTGTTCGTCGTGCAGCAGCCGCTCGCCGCCGAGGGCGTCCAGCCGCGCCGGCAGCGCGGGCGCGCATACCGGCGTCAGTTCGTCGTCCAGCAGCTTGCAGGCGCTGAGGCCGGGGTAATCGCCCAGGCCGTGGCGCACGGCGAAGTGGATGTTTTCGGCGGCGAGGTCGACCACGCGGTTGCCGGTGCTGACGTGGACGTCGATCCGCGGGTGCTCGCGCATGAAGCCCTGCAGCCGGGGCAGCAGCCATTGCGCGCCAAACGAGGGGGTGCAGCTGAGCAGGATTACGCGGCGGGCGCCGGTCAGCCGCGCGGTGGCGTGGTCTATCAGGTCCAGCGCTTGCCGGCAGGCGGCCAGGTAGTCGCGGCCGGCGGCGTTGAGCGTCAGGCCGCGCGCGCGGCGCTCGAACAGCGGCTGGCCCAGGCAGTCTTCCAGCTTGCGCAGTTGCTGGGAGACCGCGCCGGGGGTGACGTGCAGTTCTTCGGCGGCCAGCTTGACGCTGAGCCGGCGCGCGGCGGCTTCGAAGAAGCGCAGGGATTCCAGCGGCGGTTTGGGCATATGAGTTTAGATTTTCTAAATTGTCAGGCAGGAAAAATCGTTTGTTTGCGGCATCTATGCGGTTGATGATTTCAGTATCTGGTTTAGCAAAGTTAAATACAAGGCGAAGGGAGAGGCATCATGGGAATGGCGAGCTTGAGTCGTTTGCTGTTGTTGGCGGCCTTGTGGGGCGGCAGCTTTTTGTTCATGCGCATCGCCGCGCCGGCGCTGGGCGCCTTGCCGACGGCGTTTGGCCGGGTGGCGCTGGGGGCGGCGGGCCTGCTGGGGCTGATCGCCTTGTTGCGGGTGGGGCTGTCCTTCAAGGGCAAGCTGGCCGCCACCTTGCTGCTGGGGGTGATCAATTCCGGCTTGCCCTTTCTCTTGTTCGCGCTGGCGGCCCGGGTGTTGCCGGCCGGCTATAGCGCGATCCTGAACGCCAGCACGCCGCTGATGGGGGTGTTGATCGGCGCGGCGGCGTTTGGGGAGCGCATTAGCGCCAACAAGCTGGCCGGCGTGCTGATCGGTCTGGCCGGCGTGGCGGTGCTGACGCAGACGGGCCCGCTGGCGACGGGAACGGCGGCTTTGTGGGGCGTGGCGGCCTGCCTGGCGGCCACCGCCTGTTACGGCCTGGCCGGTTTTCTGACCAAGCGCTGGATTGCGGACCGCGGCGGGCTGGACAGCCGCGTGGTGGCTCTGGGCAGCCAGTTGGGCGCGGTCTTGCTGCTATTGCCCTTGATGGCCTGGCAGGCGAGCTCCCAGCCGCTGGGGTGGCCGGAGGCGGGGGCGGAGGTGTGGCTGGCGATGCTGGCCTTGGGCCTGCTGTGCACGTCGCTGGCCTATGTCTTGTATTTCCGACTGATCGCCGACGTCGGCCCGCTGAAGGCGCTGACGGTGACGTTTCTGATTCCGCCTTTCGGCATTTTCTGGAGCTGGCTGGCGCTGGGAGAGACGGCGACGCTGTCCCAGGCGCTGGGCGGCGCCTTGATCGCGCTGGCGCTGTGGCTGGTGCTGCGGCCGGAAGCGCCGGCGGCGCGCGCCGCCGCGCCGGACGAGGATTGGTCGATCTAGCGGCGGCGCGGCGCGGGCTTAATTGAGCAGCAGATAGCTGATCGGGCTTTCTCCGCAAGCCGCCAGCCCGCATTCCAGGAATACGGACAGGGCGTTGCCCAGCAGCAGGGCCATGGTCAGGGCGACGCCGGCCTTGGCCAGCCGGCCCAGCTGCGCCGGGGGCTGACGGTCGAAGCTGTGTTCGCGCTGGCACTGCATCAGCAGCAGGCCGCAGCCGATGAAGACGGCGAAAAAGGCGATGGCGGCCCAGGTGTAGAAATGCAGGCCCAGGATGGGCGGGCCGAAGCCGGCGTCGCCGGGGGCGATGTGCAGCAGCACTTGACGGCCGGCCACGGCGAAGCCGGCGGCGGCGGCCAGCAGCATCATGCCGTAATGGCCGGGCTTGTCGCCCAGCAGCACATTGGCGGCCAGCGCCACCGCGATGGCGCACAAGGCCACGCGTTGCAGCAGGCAGAGCGGGCAGGGCAGCTCATGCTGGGCGAACTGGAAGTAGAAGGCGACCAGCAGCATCAGGTTGATCAGCAGCAGGCCCAGTTGGTTCAACTTGTCGGTGAGGTTGTGCGTCATGTCGGGCTCCTCACAGCGAAATGGGCAGACTGCTGGTGGCGTGGAACTTGAACCAGTACAGCGTGAGCGCGAAGGCCAGGCCCCAGCAGGCGTAGGCCCATTGGCGCTTGCGCAGGATCAAGGCCAGCAATGAGGCGGCCAATAGCAGAAACAGCAGGGTATCCATCGGGAATTCCTTAATGTGGCGGGCCGGCGGAGCCGGCCTGGGTGGTGGTTGCCAATCAATATTAGCGCTTGCTTAATGTTGTGTGAATAGCTTGTTTGCAGGCGGCGGCGCGAAATTCTCCACTGAATCAGTACATTCGCCATTCGTATCGTATAAAACGGCGCGCAGGGAGGCGATGGGAAGCGGCGGCCTTTTGCCGCGCGCGGCGGCGCTTGGCAGGCTTTTTGCATTAAAGCAGTTGTTAGCATCACCTCAAGGCCGCCGCCATGTCCGCTTCCCATCCCGCGCCGCTTTACGCGGTGAAAGTTCGCCGCGATTACAACAGTTGGGTGGCGCGCGAGTCGCTGGAAGACTATGCCTTGCGCTATACCCCGCAGAGCTTTCGGCGCTGGTCGCCGTGGCGGGTGGCGCACACCGCGCTGGGCGGCGCCGCCGCTTTTCTGGTGTTGGAGGCGGTGGGCGCGGCGATGCTGACGGCGGGCGGCTTCGTCAATGCGGCCTGGGCCATTCTGGCGGTGGGGCTGGTGATTCTGCTGGCCGGCCTGCCTATCAGCGTCTACGCCGCCCGCTACGGCGTGGACATGGATCTGCTGACCCGCGGCGCCGGCTTCGGCTATCTGGGTTCCGCCGTCACCTCTTTGCTGTACGCGGCCTTCACCTTTATTTTCTTCGCGCTGGAAGCGGCCATCATGGCCTATGCGCTGGAGTTGGGCTTTGGCCTGCCGCCGGCCTGGGGCTATGTGCTGTGCACCGTGGCGGTGCTGCCGCTGGTGGCCCACGGCGTCACCGCCATCAGCCGGCTGCAAGTCTGGACCCAGCCGCTGTGGCTGGGCTTGTTGTTGCTGCCCTATGGTTTCGTGCTGGCGCGCCAGCCGGAGGCCTTGAGCGGCTTTTGGCACTACGCCGGGGCGGAAGGCGGTGCGGGCGGCTTTGATCTGCGTCGTTTTGGTGCGGCTTTCGGCATCGGCATCGCCTTGATCGCGCAGATGGGGGAGCAGGCGGACTATCTGCGCTTCATGCCGCCGCCCGCCACCGGCCAGCGCCGCCGCTGGTGGCTGGCCTGCCTGGCCGGCGGCCCGGGCTGGGTATTGCCCGGCATGCTGAAGATGCTGGGCGGCGCGCTGCTGGCCTGGCTGGTTCTGGACCATGGTCAGGCCGGCGGGCCGGCGCCGGATCCGGCGCGCCTGTATTGGTTCGGCTACGCCCGGATCTGGGGCGACGGCCGGCTGGCGCTGGCGGCGACGGTGCTGTTCGTGCTGCTGTCGCAGCTGAAGATCAATGTCACCAACGCCTACGCCGGTTCGCTGGCCTGGTCCAATTTCTTCGCGCGGCTGACCCATAGCCATCCGGGGCGGGTGGTGTGGGTGGCTTTCAATCTCTTGATCGCGCTCTTGCTGATGGAGCTGGAGATTTTCCAGGCGCTGGCGCACGTGCTGGCGCTGTTCGCCAATCTGGCCATTGCCTGGATGGTGACTGTGGCGGCGGATTTGGCCATCAACAAGCCGCTGGGGCTGAGCCCGCCGGGCATTGAGTTCCGCCGCGGCTATCTTTACGACGTCAATCCGGTGGGGCTGGGTTCGCTGCTCCTGGCCTCGGCGGTTTCGGTGTCGGCGCACCTGGGGGCGCTGGGCGAGCAGATGCAGCCGCTGGCCCCCTTCCTGTCCTTGCTGACCGCCTTGCTGGCCACGCCGGCGCTGGCCTGGCTCAGCGGCGGCCGTTATTACCTGGCGCGACAGCCGGCGTCGCCGCCGGCTCCGCCGCAGCGCTGCGCATTGTGCCGCCGCCTGTACGAGCCGCCGGACATGGTCAGTTGCCCGGCGTATCGCGGCTGGATCTGCTCCCTGTGCTGCACGCTGGACGCGCGCTGCGAGGACCGCTGCAAGCCCAAGGCGCGGCTGGACAAGCAGTGGCGCGCCTGGCTGAGCCGGCTGCTGCCGCGGGGCTGCCGGCCGTATCTGCAACGCGGCCTGGCCGATTATCTGCTGCTGATGACGCCCATGCTGGCGGGGCTGGGCCTGCTTATGGCCGGCTTGTCCTTTTGGGCGCGGAGCCGCCCGGCCTTGGAGGGGCTGGCGGCGCGGCTGCCGCAATTGGGCGCGGGCCTGCTGCTGGGTTGCAGCGTGCTGGCCTGGTGGCTGGTCTTGTTGCGGCAGAGCCGGCAGGTGGCGCAGCAGGAATCCAAGCGGCAGACCCAGCGCTTATTGCGCGAGATCGCTTCCCACCGCCGCACCGACGCCTTGCTGCAAAAGGCGCGCCGCGACGCGGAGCAGGCCAATCAGGCCAAGAGCCGCTACGTGAGCACGCTCAGTCATGAGCTGCGCACGCCGCTGAACAGCATGCTGGGCTATGCGCAGATCCTGGACGGGGACCCGGAGATTCCGCCGTCGAAACGGCCGGCGCTGGCGGTGATCCGCCGCAGCGGGGATCACCTGCTGTCGGTGATCGAGGGCACGCTGGATCTGGCGCGGATAGAAAGCGGCCGGCTCAGCCTGGAGCCGCGGCCGCTAGACTTCGCCGCGCTGATCGGCCAATTGACGGCGATGTTCCAGCTGCAGGCGCGGGACAAGGGCCTAGGCTTCCGCTTCCTGCCGCAAGGCGAGTGGCCGGCGCTGGTGCGCGCCGACGAACGGCGGCTGCGGCAGATTCTGATCAATTTGCTGGGCAACGCGGTCAAGTTCACCGCGCATGGCGAGGTCAGCCTGGGCCTGCGTTATCAGGGCGAGGTGGCGTGTTTTGACATTGCCGACACCGGGCCCGGCATCGCGCCGGAGGAGGCCGAGCGCGTGTTCGAGCCGTTTGAGCGCGGCGGCGGGGCCGCCGGCCAGAGCGGCAGCGGGCTGGGCCTGACCATTGCGGGCATGCTGACCTCGCTGATGGGCGGGGAGCTGAGGCTGGACAGCCGGCCGGGCGGGGGCTGCGTGTTCACGCTGCGCCTGTTCCTGCCGCGGCTGGGCGCCGCGCCGGCGGCGCCCTTGTCGGCGCGCGTCGGCTACCAGGGCCGGCGGCGGCGGGTGCTGCTGGTGGACAACCATGAGCAGGACCGGGAGATGCTGGCCAGCGCCTTGCGGCCTTTGGGTTTCGAGGTGGAGCAGGCGGCCGGCGGCCAGGCTTGCCTGGACTGGCTGGAGCAGGCGCGGACGTTGCCGGATCTGGTGTGCATGGATCTGGCGATGCCGGGCCTGGACGGCTGGGAAACCCTGCGGCGCATCCGTCGCCGGCACGGCGACGCGCCTGCGCTGGCGGTGATTTCCGCCAACGCCTTCGAGCGAGGGCAGGACAACGACGCGGGCATCCGCGCCGAGGATTTCTTCGTCAAGCCCATCCGCGTCGAGCAGCTGCTGGACTGGATAGGCCGACGCTTGCAGCTGGAGTGGCTGAGCGGGGAGGAGCCGGCGCTGCGCTGGCCGCCGGAGGAGGCGCTGGACGAGTTGCGGCAGGCTTTGCGGCGCGGCTATCTGCGCGGCGCGCGCGCCGCCCTGCTGCGCTTGGAGGTGGGCGCGCTGGGGGCGGACCCGGCTTACGGACCGTTTCTGGCGCGGGCGCGGAGCCTGCTGGACGGCTGCCGGCTGGACGAGTTGCTGCGATGGCTGCCGGGAGCGCCGGCGTGAGCGCGCCGCGGCCGGAGCGGGCGACGGCGCTGATCGTGGACGATCAGCCGGAAAACCTGGCCTTGCTGCACGATGCGCTGGACCTGGCCGGCTACCGGGTCTTGCTGGCCACGGACGGCGCGGCGGCCTTGGGCCGCGCCGCCGAGTGCCGGCCGGACATCATTCTGCTGGACGCGTTGATGCCGGGCATGGACGGTTTCGAGACGGCGCGGCGCTTGAAGGCGGGGGCGGAAACGCAGGCGATTCCCATCGTGTTCATGACCGGGCTCAGCGACAGCGAGCACGTGCTGGCGGCGTTTGCCGCCGGCGGCGCGGATTACGTGATCAAGCCGCTGCGGCCGGCGGAGGTGCTGGCGCGGCTGGCCGCCCATATCGGCAGCGCGCGCCAGCTGTGCCGGGCGCGGCAGGCGCTGGAGGCTTCGGGGCAGGCCTTGCTGGCGGCGGACCCGGCCAGCGGCCGGCCGCTGTGGCTGACCGAGCGAGCGCGCGGCCTGCTGCAAGCCCACGGCTGGTCCGAGGCGGCGCTGGCGGCGCGTTGGCGGCCCTGGCTGGCCCAGGCCGCGGCGGGGGCCAGCCTGACCTTGGAGGAAGGCGACGGCGCGGCCTTGCTGGCGCGGCGGCTGGCCGGGGACGAGTGCCTGCTGGCCTTGAGCGAGGCGGGAGACGGCGCGGCGCCGCGGCGCCTGATGCGGGCGCTGGGGCTGACTCCGCGCCAGGCCGAGGTGCTGCATTGGCTGAGCCTGGGCAAGACCAACCGCGATATCGGCGACATCCTCGGCATGAGTCCGCGCACCGTCAACAAGCATCTGGAGCATGTGTTCGCCCGCCTGGGGGTGGAAACCCGCACCTCGGCCGCGGCGCTGGCCTTGCGCAACGCCGGCGGCGGGTGACGGGGCATACGTCATGTAACGTATTCCGGCCGGGCGGGCCGGGGCTTAGTCTGATCCTGCAGTGCAACAATTCCTCGCCGGGCCGGCCGGACGGCCTCCCGGCGCTTCAGGATCGCCCCAGGAGCTTCCCATGTTGATTCGCCCTCATGTCTTGTCTTCCCTTGCGCTGAGCCTGGCGCTGAGCGGCTTCGGCGCCGCGCCGGCTCTCGCCGCCGACACCATCAAGGTGGGGGTGCTGCACTCCCTGTCCGGCACCATGGCCATTTCCGAAACCTCGCTCAAGAATATGGCGCTGTTCGCCATCGACCAGATCAACGCCGAAGGCGGGGTCTTGGGCAAGAAGCTGGAGCCGGTGGTGGTGGACCCGGCGTCCAACTGGCCGCTGTTCGCGGAGAAGGCGCGCCAATTGCTGAGCCGCGACAAGGTGGCGGCGACCTTCGGTTGTTGGACTTCGGTGTCGCGCAAATCGGTGTTGCCGGTGTTCGAGGAACTGAACGGCCTGCTGTTCTACCCGGTGCAGTACGAGGGCGAGGAAATGTCGCCCAATGTGTTCTACACCGGCGCCGCGCCCAATCAGCAGGCGATCCCGGCGGTGGAATACCTGATGAGCAAGGAGGGCGGCGGCGCGCGGCGCTTCTTCCTGTTAGGCACGGATTACGTCTATCCGCGCACCACCAACAAGATTCTGCGCGCCTTCCTCAAAACCAAGGGGGTCAAGGACGCGGACATCCAGGAGGCCTACACCCCGTTTGGCCATAACGATTACCAGACCATCGTCGCCAACATCAAGAAGTTCGCCGCCGGCGGCAAGACCGCGGTGGTGTCCACCATCAACGGCGACTCCAATGTGCCGTTCTACAAGGAGCTGGGCAATCAGGGCCTGAAGGCGGCCGAGGTACCGGTGATGGCGTTCTCGGTGGGCGAGGAGGAGCTGAAGGGCATCGACGCCAAACCGCTGGCCGGCCATCTGGCGGCCTGGAATTACTTCATGAGCGTGAGAAATCCGGTCAACGCCAAGTGGGTGGCGGACTATCGCGCCTGGGCGCGCAAGAAGGGCGTTGCCGGGGCAGACAAGCTGGTGACCAACGATCCGATGGAGGCGACCTATGTAGGGGTCCGGCTGTGGGCGCAGGCTGTGCGCAAGGCCGGCGGCACCGATACGGCCGCGGTGAGCAAGGCCCTGGCCGGGCTGCGGATGGACGCGCCGTCCGGCTTCAAGCTGGAAATGGACGCCCGCAACCATCATTTGCGCAAGCCGGTGATGATTGGCGAGATTCAGCCCAACGGGCAGTTCTCGGTGGTGTGGAAGAGCCGGAGCGTGGTGCGCGCCCAGCCGTGGAGCCCGTATCTGCCCGGCAACGACAAGCGGCCGGACACCCCGGTGAAAAGCAAGTGAGCCGGAAAGGAGCCCGCCATGTCCTGGAGTAAAGCCCTGCCTTGGGCGCTGGCGCTGTGGTGCGCCGCGGCCGGCGCCGGCCCCTTGGCCGAGCTGGCCGGCGCCGATCCGGCCGAACGCGCCGGCTTGATTGAAAGCTGGGCGCCGCGCCCGGACGCCGAGCGCCGCGCGGCGGTGGCCGCCTTGGAGCAGGGCCGGCTATTGCAGTCCGCCGACGGTATGCGCGTGCTGTGGCAGCGGCCGGACGGCGCGCTTGGCGACGCGGTGTCCGGCCAGCCGGCGGCGGGCGACGCCGCCAGCCTGGAACCGCTGCCGTTGAACAACCGGCTGCGCGGCGCCCTGGCGGTGTTTCACGCGGTCGACGAACTGGCCGCGGCGGACCCCGGGCGGCGGCTGGCCGCGGTCCGCGCGCTGGGCGACAGCGGGAACCCGGCGCTGCTGCCCTTGCTAAGGGAACGCTTGGCGCGGGAGGGCGACGCCGAGCTGCGGCGCGCGCTGGAACGGGCCGGCGCCCGCCTGTCGCTGAGCAGTCCGGACCCGGCGCAGCGGCGGGCCGCCGCCATGGCGCTGGCGGACAGCGGCGATCCGGCGGCCTTGGCCTTGCTGGCGCCCTTGACCGACGCCGCCGCGGAAAACGATGCCGAAGTGCGCGCCGCCGCGATGAGGGCGCAAGCGGCCATCCGCGCCAGCGTGCGGATAGACAATCTGCTGGGCGCGGCCTTCGCCGGCCTCAGCCTGGGTTCGGTGCTGCTGCTGGCGGCCTTGGGCCTGGCCGTCACTTACGGCCTGCTGGGCGTGATCAATATGGCGCACGGCGAGATGCTGATGCTGGGGGCCTATGTCGCCTACGCGGCGCAAAGCCTGTTCCACAGCCGCTGGCCGGCCGCCGCCGACGCCTATCTGGCGCTGGCCCTGCCGGCGGCCTTCCTGCTGACCGCCGCCGTGGGCATGGCGCTGGAGAGGCTGGTGATCCGCCACCTCTACGGCCGCCCGCTGGAAACGCTGCTGGCCACTTGGGGCATCAGCCTGGTGTTGATGCAGCTGGTGCGGACCTTGTTCGGCGCGCAAAACGTGGCGGTGGCCAACCCCGGCTGGCTGAACGGCGGCTGGGCCTTGAGCCCGGCGCTGACGCTGCCCTACAACCGCATCGCCGTCATTCTGTTCTCCGCGCTGACGCTGGGCCTGGTCTGGCTGGCGCTGAACCGCAGCCGGCTGGGCCTGTTCGTGCGCGCGGTGACTCAGAACCGGCGCATGGCGGACAGCCTGGGCGTGGCCACCGGGCGGGTGGACATGTTGGCCTTCGGCCTGGGCAGCGGCATCGCCGGCCTGGGCGGGGTGGCGCTGAGCCAGATCGGCAATGTCGGCCCGGACCTGGGTCAGGGCTATATCGTCGACAGCTTCATGGTGGTGGTGCTGGGCGGCGTGGGTCAGCTGGCCGGCGCGGCATGGGGCGCGCTGGGCCTGGGCGTGGCCAACAAGCTGTTGGAGCCGGCGCTGGGCGCGGTGCTGGGCAAGATTCTGATCCTGGCCGGCATCATTCTGTTCATCCAAAAACGTCCGCAAGGCCTGTTCGCCCTCAAGGGCCGGGCCGTGGATTAGGAGCCGCCATGCATCTTCCTTACTCTTTGCGGCTCTTGTCCGGCCTGGGCCGACGGCGCTGGGGCGCGGCGGCGCTGGTGCTGGTCTGGCTCGGTCTGCTGGCCTTGCCCTTGCTGCATGTGTTCGCGCCGGCGGACAGCGGCTGGCGGGTGTCGGCCTATGTTCTGACGCTGGCGGGCAAGATTCTGTGCTACGCGGTGCTGGCCTTGGCCTTGGACCTGGTCTGGGGCTATGCCGGCTTGCTCAGCCTGGGCCACGGCCTGTTCTTCGCGCTGGGCGGCTACGGCATGGGCATGTATCTGATGCGTCAGATCGGCGGCGATGGCGTCTACCAGAGCGCGCTGCCGGATTTCATGGTGTCGCTGGACTGGCGGACGCTGCCGTGGTTCTGGCAGGGCAGCGAACACCTGGCCTGGGCCCTGTGCCTGGCGGTGGGCGCGCCTGGATTGTTGGCGCTGGGCTTTGGCTGGCTGGCTTTCCGTTCCCGCATCCGCGGCGTGTATTTTTCCATCATCACCCAGGCGCTGACCTATGCGGCGATGCTGCTGTTCTTCCGCAACGAAACCGGCTTTGGCGGCAATAACGGCTTTACCGGCTTCAAGCGCATCCTGGGCTTCGGCATCGCCGAGCCGGCCACCCGCGCCTGGCTGTTCGTCCTCAGCGCGCTCCTGCTGTCGCTGGCTTTGCTGGGGGCGTTCCGGCTGACGCGCGGCAAGTTCGGCCGTGTGCTCACCGCGGTGCGCGACGCCGAGTCGCGGCTGATGTTCTGCGGCTACCGGCCGCAAGACTACAAGCTGGCGGTATGGGTGTTGTCCGCCATGCTCTGCGGCCTGGCCGGGGCCTTGTACGTGCCGCAGGCCGGCATCATCAATCCGGGCGAGATGTCGCCGGGCAATTCGATCGAGGCCGCCGTCTGGGTGGCGGTGGGCGGCCGTGGCACCTTGATCGGACCGGTGCTGGGCGCCGTCTTGGTCAATGCCGCCAAGAGCTGGTTCACCGTGGCCTTTCCGGAGTACTGGCTGTTCTTTCTGGGCGGGCTGTTCATCGCCGGCACCCTGTTGCTGCCGCGCGGCTTGATGGGCTGGCTGGCGCGGGGGCGCGGCGCTTGAGGCGGCCGCGCGTTTATTGATTTCCCGGATATGCGACATGAATACAACAAGGGAGAATCCCGTTCCGCGCGGACAGTGGGAGGGCGAGGCGGTGGGCTTGTCCCGGCCATTGACGCCGGGGCTGGACATTCGGCATGGACAGATATTATATCTTGACGATGTCATAGTTGATTTCGACGGTTACCGCGCGCTGAACCGTTTGACGCTGTCGATCGCCGTCGGCGAATTGCGCGTGGTGATCGGCCCCAACGGCGCCGGCAAGACCACGATGATGGATGTGATCACCGGCAAGACCCGGCCGGACGCCGGCAGCGTGTTCTTCGGCCAGACCCTGGACCTGCGCAGATACGACGAGGCCGAGATCGCCCAACTGGGCATAGGGCGCAAATTCCAGAAGCCCACGGTGTTCGAGGCGATGACGGTGGCGGACAACCTGGAGCTGGCGCTGGCCGGAGACCGCTCGGTGCGCGCCAGCCTGCGCGCGCGGCTGGGCGCGGCTCAGCGCCGCCGCGTCGACGAACTGCTGGAACGGGTGCGGCTGCAGGAGCAGCGCGGCCGGCTGGCCGGCCTGCTGTCGCACGGCCAAAAGCAATGGCTGGAGATTGGCATGCTGCTTGCTCAGCAACCCAAGCTGCTCTTGCTGGACGAGCCGGTGGCCGGCATGAGCGACGCCGAAACCGAACAGACCGCGGAGCTGCTGCTGAGCCTGAAGGGCGAGCACTCCCTGATGGTGGTGGAACACGATATGGATTTCGTCGCCAGCCTGGGCGGCCGGGTGACGGTGCTGGCCGAAGGCGCGGTGCTGGCGGAGGGGACGCTGCGGCAGGTGCAGGCGGACGAGCGGGTGATCGAAGTGTATCTGGGGCGCTGACATGCTGGAAATCGACGGACTGGAACAGTATTACGGCGGCAGCCGCATCCTGCGCGGGATCAGCCTGCGCGCCGAGACGGGGCGGATCTCCTGCCTGCTGGGGCGCAACGGCGCGGGCAAGAGCACGCTGCTCAAATGCCTGAGCGGGCAATTGCCGATACGCGGCGGGCGCATGCGCTGGCGCGGCGAGGACGTCGCGGCGCTGGCGCCGCATCAGCGCGCGGCGCGCGGCATCGCCTATGTGCCGCAGGGGCGCGAAATCTTTCCGCGGCTGACGGTGGAGGAAAATCTGCGCCTGGGTCTGGCGCGCTTCTCCGGCGCGGCCGGCCGCCGCTTGCCGGACAGCGTGTTCGAGATGTTTCCGGTGCTGTACGAGATGCGCGGCCGCCGCGGCGGCGACCTGTCCGGCGGCCAGCAGCAGCAATTGGCGATTGGCCGCGCCTTGGCCGGGCGGCCGTCGCTGCTGATGTTGGACGAGCCGACCGAAGGCATTCAGCCCTCCGTCATCAAGCAGATCGGCGCGGCGATCCGCCAATTGGCGGCCGGGGGCGAGATGACCATCCTGCTGGTGGAACAGTATTACGACTTCGCCGAGGCGCTGGCGGACCGCTACCTGGTGATGGCGCGCGGCGAAGTGGTGCAAAGCGGCCTGGGCGGGGACATGCGGGCGGACGGCGTGCGCGGGCTGCTGGCGATCTGAGCGATGCGACGCGATGCCGCCGCCGTCGGCCTGCCGCCGCCCTGGGCCGCCGAACTGGAGCTGAGCTACCGGCGCCGCGACGGACGCACCATTCCGGTGCGGCGGCGGCATTGCGGCCCCTTGCGGGTGCAGCGCCACTTCACCGACGACGCCGGCCAGTGCCAGCACATCATCGTGCATCCGCCGGGGGGCATGGCCGGCGGCGACAGCCTGAGCCTGACGGTGACTTTGGAGGAGGGCGCGGAGGTGTTGCTGACCAGCCCCGGCGCCGCCAAGTGGTACGACGGTTTCGGCCGCCCGGCCAGCCAGCGGCTGGAGCTGTCTTTGGCCGCCGGCGCGCGGTTGGAATGGCTGCCGCTGGAAACCATTCTGTTCGCCGGCGCCGAGGTGAGCTTGCAAGGCCGCGTCCAGCTGCTGGGCGACGCCGCGCTGCTGTATGGCGACGTGCTCTGCCTGGGGCGGCCGGCCTGCGGCGAGCGCTTCGACCGCGGTCTCTGGCGTCAAAGCCTGGACATAGAACGCGACGGTCGCTTGATCTGGTGCGAGCGCGCCGCCTTGGCCGGCGGCGACCGCATGCTGGACGCGGCGGTCGGAATGGGCGGCCAGACCGCGGTCGGCCTGCTGCTGTGGGCCGGGCCGGCGCTGCCGGAGGCCTTGCATCAGGCGGTATTGGCGCTGCCGCTGGCGGGCCGCGCCGCCGCCAGCCAACTGCCCGACGTCTGGCTGGCGCGCTTCATCGGCGACAGCGCCGAAGCCGCCCATCATTGGCTGCGGCGGGCGCGGCGCTTGCTTTACCCGTTCACCCACGGCCGCGCGGCGCAGGAGCCGCGCATCTGGGCGACTTGACCCTTCAATGAGAAATGGGACTTCACGATGGAATTGACGCCCAGAGAAAAAGACAAGCTCTTGATCTTCACCGCCGGCCTGCTGGCGGAACGCCGCCGCGCGCGCGGCCTGAAGCTGAATTATCCGGAGGCGGTGGCCTATATCAGCGCCGCCGTCATGGAGGGCGCGCGCGACGGGCGCAGCGTGGCGGAGCTGATGCATTACGGCGCCACCTTGCTGGGCCGCGAGGACGTGATGGACGGCGTGGCCGAGATGATCGCCGACATCCAGGTGGAAGCCACTTTTCCGGACGGCACCAAGCTGGTCACCGTCCACCAGCCCATTGTATGAGGAGGCCGCGATGATTCCCGGACAGATCCAGGCCGCCGAGGGCGAGATCGAGCTCAACGCCGGCCGCCGCACCCTGACGCTGACGGTGGCCAATACCGGCGACAGGCCGATCCAGGTGGGCTCGCATTATCACTTCGCCGAAACCAACGACGCCTTGCAGTTTGACCGCGAGGCCGCCCGCGGTTGCCGGCTGAACATCGCCGCGGGCACCGCGGTGCGCTTCGAGCCCGGGCAGGTCCGCAGCGTGGAGCTGGTGGAGCTGGCCGGCCGGCGCCGGGTGTACGGCTTTCAGGGCAAGGTGATGGGGGCCTTATGAAAATCAGCAGACAGGCGTACGCCGAGATGTTCGGCCCCACCGTCGGCGACCGGGTGCGCTTGGCCGATACCGAATTGTGGGTGGAAGTGGAGCGCGACTACACCGTGTACGGCGAGGAGGTGAAGTTCGGTGGCGGCAAGGTGATACGCGACGGCATGGGCCAGGGCCAGGGCCTGGCGGCGGAGGTGGCCGACACGGTGCTGACCAATGCGCTGATCCTGGATCACTGGGGCATCGTCAAGGCCGACATCGGCCTCAAGGACGGCCGCATCGCCGCCATCGGCAAGGCCGGCAATCCGGACATCCAGCCCGGCGTCGACATCGCCATCGGCGCCGCCACCGAAATCATCGCCGCCGAAGGCATGATCGTCACTGCCGGCGGCATCGACAGCCATATCCATTTCATCTGCCCGCAGCAGATCGAAGACGCCCTGATGTCCGGCGTCACCACCATGATAGGCGGCGGCACCGGGCCGGCCACCGGCAGCAAGGCCACCACCTGCACGCCGGGGCCGTGGCATCTGGCGCGGATGCTGGAAGCGGCGGAAGCCTTTCCGATGAATCTGGGCTTCACCGGCAAGGGCAACGCCAGCCTGCCGGAGCCGCTGCGCGAGCAAGTGCGCGCCGGCGCCATCGGCCTCAAGCTGCACGAAGACTGGGGCAGCACCCCGGCGGCGATAGACAACTGTCTGACGGTGGCGGACGAGATGGACGTGCAAGTGGCCATCCACACCGACACCCTGAACGAATCCGGCTTCGTCGAGGCCACGCTGGCCGCGTTCAAGGGCCGCGCCATCCACACCTATCACACCGAGGGCGCCGGCGGCGGCCACGCGCCGGACATCATCAAGGCCTGCGGCCACGCCAATGTGCTGCCCAGCTCCACCAATCCCACCCGGCCGTTCACGGTCAACACCATAGACGAGCACCTGGACATGTTGATGGTCTGCCATCACCTGGACCCGGGCATCGCCGAGGACGTGGCCTTCGCCGAAAGCCGCATCCGGCGCGAAACCATCGCCGCCGAGGACATCCTGCACGATCTGGGCGCCTTCGCGATGATGTCCTCGGACAGCCAGGCGATGGGGCGGGTGGGGGAAACCATACTGCGCTGCTGGCAGACGGCGGACAAGATGCGGCGCCAGCGCGGCCCCTTGCCGGGCGACGGCCCCGGCCACAGCAATTTCCGGGTCAAGCGCTACCTGGCCAAGTACACCATCAACCCGGCCCTGACCCACGGCATCGCCCACGAGGTGGGCAGCGTCGAAGCCGGCAAGCTGGCCGATCTGGTGCTGTGGCGGCCGGCCTTCTTCGCGGTCAAACCCAGCCTGATCCTCAAGGGCGGCGTCATCGCCGCCGCCGCGATGGGCGATCCCAACGCCAGCATTCCGACGCCGCAGCCGGTGCATTACCGGCCGATGTTCGGCAGCTGCGGCGCGGCGGTGGCGCGCGGCAGCGTCACCTTTGTGTCGCAGGCGGCGCTGCAGGCCGGCGTCGGCGCGGAACTGGGCCTGCGCAAGCGGCTGGTGGCGGTGCGGGGCTGCCGTCAGCTGAGCAAGGCCGATCTGATCCACAACGATTATCTGCCGCATATCGAGGTGGACCCGCAAAACTACCAGGTGCGCGCCGACGGCGAATTGCTGTGGTGCGAACCGGCCGAGCGTCTGCCGCTGGCGCAGCGTTATTTCTTGTTTTGAGAGGATGCCATGTTGTTGTTGACACGCCGCGCCGACGATGCGAGCGCCTGGGACGATGAGTTGCTGATGAGTTACGAACTGCGCGGCAAGCGCCGGCTGCGCACCCGCAGCGCCGCCGGCGAAGACTGCGGCCTGTTTCTGGAACCGGGGCCGCCGCTGGCCGACGGTGAGGTGTTGCAGGCCGAGGATGGCCGCCGGGTGCGGGTGGCGGCCGCGGCGGAGGCCTTGCTGCATGTCTGTTGCGCCGACGCCGTCGCGCTGACCCGCGCCGCCTACCACCTGGGCAACCGCCATGTGCATCTGCAAGTGGGCGAGGGCTGGCTGCGGCTGCTGGACGACGAGGTGCTGGCGCGGATGCTGGAGCAGATGGGCGCGCAGGTGCGAAAAATCGACGCGCCGTTCCAGCCGGAGTCCGGCGCTTACGGCGGCGGCCACCATCACTCCCACGGCAAGGAGGCGGCCTTCCAGTATCCGCCGCGGCTGCATCAGTACGGCGCGGCATGAGCGCGCTGGCGCGGCTGCAACTGATGCGGCTGGCCAGCCCCGGCCTGCCTATCGGCGCGTATAGCTATTCGCAAGGGCTGGAGAGCGCGCTGGAGCTGGGCCTAGTGCATGATGCCGCCAGCGCCGCCGCCTGGCTGGGCGATGCGCTGCAAGGACCGCTGTCTCGTTTCGAAGCCGCGCTGCTGGCCCAGGCCTGGCGCGCGCTGGCCGCCGACGAGCAGCCGGCGCTGACGCGGATCAATCAGCAATTGCTGGCCAGCCGCGACAGCCGCGAACTGAGGCAGGAAACCGTGCAGATGGGGTATTCGCTGCGCCGCCTGCTGCAAGCGTTGCCGGAATGCGCCGGTTTGCCGTGGCCGGCCGGGCTGGAGCAGCCGGAGCTGGCGCTGCCGGCGGTTTGGGCGCAGGCGGCGCGCGCCTTGGGCGTGGACGAGGCCGGCGCGGTGGACGCGTATCTATGGGGCTGGCTGGAGAACCAGGTCACGGTTCTGCTCAAGGCGATGCCGATGGGGCAGACGGCCGGCCAGCAATTATTGTCGGCCTTGTTGCCGGCGGCGGCGGCCGCCGGCGCCGAGGCGCGGCGGCTGCCGGCGGACCAACTGAGCAATTTCGCCCCCGGCCTCGCCTGGGCGGCGATGAAGCATGAAACCCAGTACAGCAGGCTGTTCCGGTCTTGAGCCGGCGGCCGCTATCTCAAGGAGAAAGCAATGAACACGACAGGACTCGCCCAGGGGCGCGGGCCGTTGCGGGTGGGCATAGGCGGGCCGGTGGGCTCGGGCAAGACCCACCTGACCTGGGCGCTGTGCGCGGCGCTGCGCGACAAATACAATGTCGCCGCCGTCACCAACGACATCTACACCCAGGAAGACGCGCAATTCCTGGTCCAGCACCAGGCGCTGGCGGCGGATCGCATCATCGGCGTCGAGACCGGAGGCTGCCCGCACACCGCCATCCGCGAAGACGCGTCCATCAATCTGGAGGCGGTGGCGCGGCTGAACGCGCGCCATCCCGGCCTGGACCTGATCTTCATTGAAAGCGGCGGCGACAATCTGGCCGCCACCTTCAGCCCGGAGCTGTCCGATCTGACGCTGTACGTGATCGACGTGTCCGCCGGCGACAAGATTCCGCGCAAGGGCGGGCCGGGCATCTGCAAGTCGGACCTGCTGGTGATCAACAAGATTGATCTGGCGCCGCTGGTGGGGGCCTCGCTGGAGGTGATGGCGCGCGACGCCGGCCGCATGCGCGGCGAACGGCCCTTCGTGTTCTCCAATCTCAAGCTTGGCCAGGGGCTGAACGACATCATCGCCTTCATCGAAACCCAGGGCATGCTGCAACTTGAGGTCTCGGGAGCTGAAAATGACCTTTCTGCGTAAATTCACGCCGGGCGCGCTGGCGCTATTGCTGGCCAGCGGACTGGCCCAGGCCCACCCCGGCCACGCCGTCGCCGGCTTTTCCAGCGGCCTCGCGCATCCGCTTGGCGGGTTGGACCATTTGCTGGCCATGCTGGCGGTGGGTTTGTGGTCGTGGCGGCTGGGCGGCGCGGCTCGCTGGCAAGGGCCCTTGACCTTCATGGCCATGTTGGCCGCGGGCGGCGTGTTGGGCTGGCTGGGCGTGAGCGTGGCGGCGCTGGAAAGCGGCATCGCCGCCAGCGTGATCGCGCTGGGCCTGCTGCTGACCTTCGCCTTGCAGCCGCGGCGCGGCCTGGCCTTGGCGGCGATCACCGGCTTCGCCTTGCTGCACGGCGTCGCCCACGGCCAGGAAATGCCGCACGACGCCTCCGGCCTGGCTTACGCCGCCGGTTTCGTGCTGGCCTCCGGCCTGCTGCACGCGGCCGGCTTGCTGCTGGGACGGACGGAAACGCGCCTTGCCTTGGGCGAGCGGCTGGGGCGCGTCGCCGGCGGCGGCATCGCCGCGTGCGGAGTGTTGATGCTGGGCGGCTGGGTTTAAGCGGCTTCGTAAGCCGCTTCTAAGAACGTGTTTACGATCTCGCGAGCAAGAGCGAGACAAGGCGAAAACCGCTGAGAAATGAGTATTTCGAAGTGCTACTCGCCGCGCCCAGTTTCACGAAGCGCAGCAGATCGTAAACAGGTTCTAAGCGCGCGTCGCGGCGTCGCGGCCGGCCTGGGCCGCCCGCTCCCGGATCAGATCCAGCTCATTGTGGGCGTCCTGCGCCATCTCCGCCGCCAGCCGGCAGAGTTGGGCGATGTGCTCGCGCGTTTGAGAGTCAGCCGTTTCGTTCAGGCGTTCGATCGCGCGCATCAGCGAGGCCAGCGATTGCAGCGTGTCCATGGCGCTGGCGGCGACGGCGCGTTCCGCTTGAGTGGATAAGGGCATGGCGGCGTTCAAACGCTGAGCGCTTGCGGGCACACCTGGAGGCGCAGATTGGTGTGGCGCAGGCTGTAGCCGGTTTCCGCGCAGTAAAGCGCGCCGGTGTGGCGGTCCGCCCACAATCTCCGGCGCTGGATGCTGACCGCGCAGACCCGGCGCGGCAGCACGCCCTTGGGGGTGTGCAGCGCGGCCTTGACCACGGGCAGGGGTTTGAGCAGGCGCAGGCTCTCCACGGCGATGCAGCTGCCGTAGTCGGTAAGCCGGGGGCGAAGCGGCGGGAAGGTCATGCCAATCTCCATTCCTCACAAGGCGATCAGCATAGCCTATCAATAAAGATATTAAGCAACAATAACCACTAGGTTATCTACAGCGGAGTGTTGCGTATCGGCCCATGGCCGCGCGCCGGCTCATTCCGCCGCGCCGCCCGCCCAAGCGTCCGCCGGCTGTGGCTGAGGGGGCTCCTGAGTCAGCGCTTCCACCATGCCGCGCAGGCTGATCAGCGCTTTGCGGCTGAGAGTCTGCCCGCGCACGCCGCGATGCAGATCGTCGATCAACAACTGCAGCAAGGCGCGTTCCGACAGCGCGGCCTCGAACTCCGCCACCCGCGCGTGCAGCGGCGGCAGGGCGTCGATGTCGCCTTCCTGATCCAGCCAGTAGCGGGGCAGGTTCAGCCGGTTTTCGATGTGGCGGGCCAGGTGTTCTCCCATGCCGCGGCCGCTGGGGGCGTCCGAGAACAGGCGGTAGATTTGCGGAGGGCGGCGATCGATCAGCTCCGCGAGTCGGGAAACGGTTCCGTCAAAATCGCGTTCGATCAACAGGCCCAGCTTGTGGCGGCGGATTTCGGTGGTGTTCATGTTTGCTATTCAAGCCTAAATATATCCGGCTGGTAAGCTGTCATATGGTTATTGATTTATATATCCGACAGGCCATGCCTGGGGCGGAGGAGCGATCGCCGCCGCTTGCGCGGCCATGAAAAAACGCCGGCAAGCCGGCGTTTTTCGCAGGGGCGGCAGGCGCGTTTCAAGCCTCGGCGCTGAGATGGGCCACGACGTTGAAGCCTTCCTGCGGGCTGGGCGGCACGAAGTAGCGGGTGATGTGGTCGAACTCCGCTTCGCTGACGCTGAACGGGTGGGAGCCCTTGGCGTTGCGCTGGCGCAAGCGCGCCTTGCAGGCCTCGTCGCTGACGTCCAGATGGTGCAGCTGGTGGGCGGCGCCGCTGGACTCGATCAGCTCGCGCATCCAGCGACGGCTGTCCAGGGTGTTGGCCGGCATGTCCAGCACCACGGACAGGCCCTGCCGCAGCAGGGCGGAAACATGGGGCGCCAGCGCGTCTTTCAGCGACTGCGAGCGGCGCACATAGTCGGTCAGCGTGCGGATCTCGCCGGGATAGAGCTTGGCCAGCCAGTCGTCTTCGCTGATCAGCACGGTGCGGGGCTGATCGGACAGGCGGCGGGTCAGCGTGGACTTGCCCGCCGCGATTTTGCCGCAAACCAAGTGCAGTGTCGCCTCAGTGGCCGTATCTTTGAATTGTTCATTGCTTGGCATGACAGTCTCCTTGGGAGAGGGGCATATATGAAAAAACCCGCCGGTTGGGGCGGGTTGCCGGGCTTCGTCTGGCCGCGCGCCAACCCGCCTCAAAAAAAGGCGTCAATCCAATCTTGGCTGGAGAAGGGGGCGAAACGGCGCATAGTGGCCTTATGGTGGCCGCTTGGGCCGGCCTTGTCAAACCGCTGAGGCGGGCCGGCCGGCGCGATATCCGGTAGACTGGACCGATGTGCGTCAATTATCTATGTCCCCATCCGGATCAACTGCCGTTGTTCGGCGTGGAGGCCGGCGAGCTGCTTTGGCAAGAAGAGGCCTGGCAGGATTACGCCGCGCCCTTCATCGTGGCCGGCCGCCGGGGCCTGGAGCCGCGGCTGGGCAATTATGGCCTGGTGCCCAAGCGTCATCAGCCGGACGGCATGCGGCTGTCCACCACCAACGCGCGTTCGGAAACCGTGGCCGAACTGAAAAACTTCCGCTACCCGTGGCGGGCCGGCCAGCGTTGCCTGGTGCCGATGCGGGCCTTTTTCGAACCCTCGTATGAAAGCGGCCGCGCGGTGCGCTGGCGCATCGGCCTGGCCGACGACGCGCCGTTCGCGGTGGCCGGGCTGTGGCGGGCCTGGTCGGAACCGGACGGTTCGATCAGCCACGCTTTCACCCAATTGACGGTCAACGCCGAGGCGCACGCGCTGATGCGCCGCACCCACAAGCCGGAGGATGAGAAGCGTTCGCTGGTGATTGTGCGGCCGGAGGATTACCAGGCCTGGCTGACGGCGCGGAGGCCGGAGGACGCGCACCGCTTGCTGCGGCTGTATCCGGCGGAGGAGATGCGCGCCGAGGACGCGCCGCTGGCGCCGCGCCAGGGCGCGCCCAAGCCGGCGCCTCAGCCGCTGCCGCGAACCTTGGGTTTGTTCGACTGAACGCCGTATGAGCAAAGCCGCGAATGCTGGCGGGTATCGCTTATGGCTCCACCCACCCTACGCGCGGTGGTTTGCCATGGGTAGGGTGGGTGGAGCGTAGCGATATCCGCGCGGAGGACTGTCGCAGAAGCCTGGGGCAGCCAGGATGCGCGGTTTTCTGTGCGCCAAGCCAGGTTCAGCGCACTGAAAAAGAGCTTAGATCATCGCCTTCGGATCCACCCACTGATCAAACTGCTCCGCCGTCACATAACCCAGCTCCAGCGCCGCCTGCTTGAGGGTGCCGCCGTTGGCGTGGGCCAGCTTGGCGATGGCGGCGGCCTTGTCGTAGCCGATGTGCGGGTTGAGCGCGGTGACCAGCATCAGCGATTGCTCCAGCAATTGCTCGATGCGCGGGCGGTTGGCCAGCATGCCGCGCACGCAATGATGGTTGAGGCTGTCCATGCCGTCTGACAGCAGGCGCGCGCTTTGCAGGAAGTTGTGGACGATCAGCGGCTTGAACACGTTCAATTCGAAATTGCCGGAGGCTGCGCCGATGGACAGCGCCACGTCGTTGCCCAGCACCTGGCAGCACAACATGGTCATCGCCTCGCACTGAGTGGGGTTGACCTTGCCCGGCATGATGGAGCTGCCCGGCTCGTTTTCCGGGATCAGCAATTCGCCCAGGCCGCTGCGCGGGCCGGAGGCCAGCCAGCGGATGTCGTTGGCGATCTTGATCAGCGCCGTGGCCAGTTGCTTGAGCGCGCCGTGGGAGTGCACCAGCGCGTCGTGGCCGGCCAGCGCGGCGAACTTGTTGCCGGCGCTGGCGAAGGGCAGGCCGCAGGCGCGATTGAGCTCCGCGGCCACGCGCGGGCCGAACTCCGGATGGGTGTTGAGGCCGGTGCCGACGGCGGTGCCGCCCACGGCCAGCTGGTAGAGGCCGGGCAGCGCGGCGCGGACGGCGTGTTCGGCTTGCTCCAGCTGGTCCACCCAGCCGGACAGCTCCTGGCCCAGGGTCAGCGGAGTGGCGTCCTGCAAATGGGTGCGGCCTATCTTGACGATGTCGGCGAAGGCGGCCGCCTTGTCCGTCAGCGCGGCGCGCAGCCGGCCCAGCGCCGGCAGCAGCCTGTCGTGCACCGCGCGCGCGGCGGCCACGTGCATGGCGGTGGGGTAGATATCGTTGGAGGACTGGCCGCGGTTGACGTCGTCGTTGGGGTGGACGAGCCGGCCCGGGCCGCGCTCGCCGCCCAGCAGTTCGGACGCGCGGTTGGCCAGCACCTCGTTCATATTCATATTGCTCTGAGTGCCGGAGCCGGTTTGCCAGACCGACAGCGGGAAGGCGTCCGGATGTTTGCCGGCCAGGACTTCGTCGGCGGCGGCGACGACGGCGTCGGCCTTGTTCGCCGGCAGTTTGCCCAGTTCGCGGTTGGCCAGCGCGGCGGCGCGTTTGACCTGGGCCAGCGCCAGGATCAGTTCCGGCGGCATGGTTTCGCTGGAGATGGCGAAGTGGCCGAGCGAGCGCTGGGTCTGCGCGCCCCACAGCGCGTTGGCGGGGACTTCGATGTCGCCGAAGGAATCGTGTTCTATTCTGTGTGTCATGGCATGCCTTTCGCACGGGAATGAGGTTTCGATTGTATGCTAAATGCAAGTTAAGGGCTGAACCATTGACCCTTTTCCCGGTCTGAACATGAGGCGGAGCGCCTCGGACAGACCGCTTGTCGAGGCGCTCCCATGGTTTTCGCCCTTGAGTGCGTGTTTACGATCTCGCGAGACCAGGCGAAAACCGCTGAGAAAGCAAATGCGCAGGTGGCGCATGAGCGTTTCGAAGCGGGTTTCAAGGCCTTTGTCTAACATCCCGCCGCGGCGCGGCGGGTCGTAAACAGGTTCTTAGCTTGCATCTTGGCTTTCAACAGGAGTCCTTCATGTCGCTTCGTTCCGAATCCACTTTGCGTTCCTTTACCCTGGCCTCGGGCCAGTCCTGTCAATTCCATTCGCTGCCGGCGCTGGCGGAGCTGGGCGTCGGCGATGTCGGCCGGCTGCCGGTGTCGCTGCGCATCGTGCTGGAGTCTTTGCTGCGCCACCTGGACGGCCAGCGCGTAGCCGAGGAGCATGTGCGGCAGTTGGCCGGCTGGCGGCCGCAGGCGCCGCGCAGCGAGGAGATCCCCTTCGTGGTGGCGCGCATCGTGCTGCAGGATTTCACCGGCGTGCCGCTGCTGTGCGATCTGGCGGCGATGCGTTCGGTGGCCGAGCGCTTCGGCAAGCCGCCCAAGCGCATCGAACCGCTGGTGCCGGTGGACCTGGTGGTGGACCACTCGGTGCAGATCGACCACTTCCGCGAGAACAACGCCTTGGACCTTAACATGAAACTGGAATTCCGCCGCAACGCGGAACGCTACCGTTTCATCAAATGGGGGATGCAGGCCTTCGACACCTTCAAGGTGGTGCCGCCGGGCATCGGCATTGTGCACCAGGTGAACCTGGAGTATCTGGCGCGCGGAGTGTTGAGCAAGGGCGGGGTCTATTACCCGGACAGCCTGGTGGGCACGGATTCGCACACCACCATGATCAACGGCCTGGGCGTGGTGGGCTGGGGCGTGGGCGGCATCGAGGCGGAGGCCGGCATGTTGGGCCAGCCGGTGTATTTCCTGACGCCGGACGTGGTGGGCGTGCATTTGAAGGGCCGGCTGCGCGAGGGCGTGACCGCCACCGATCTGGTGCTGACCGTGACCGAGATGCTGCGCAAGGCGCAGGTGGTGGGCAAGTTCGTGGAGTTCTACGGCGCCGGCGCGGCCTCGCTGACTCTGCAGGATCGCGCCACGCTGGCGAACATGGCGCCGGAGTACGGCGCCACCATGGGCTTCTTCCCGCCGGACGAGCAGACCGCCGCCTATCTGACCGCCACCGGCCGCAGCGAGGCGGAAGTGGACGCGTTCCGCCGCTATTTCCAGGCGCAGCAAATGTTCGGCATGCCGCAGGAGGGCGAAATCGATTACAGCAGCGTGCTGGAGCTGGATCTGGCCACGGTCGCGCCCAGCGTGGCCGGCCCGCGCCGGCCGCAGGACCGCATCGCCCTGCCGGACTTGAAGACGCGTTTCAACGAGCTCTTGCACCAGCCGGCCAAAACCGGCGGTTACGGCAAGGAGGGCGCCGGCGGCTTCAGCGGCAAGCTGCGTCACGGTTCGGTGCTGATCGCGGCGATTACCTCTTGCACCAACACCTCCAACCCCGGGGTGATGCTGGCCGCCGGCCTGCTGGCGCAGAAGGCGGTGGCCAGCGGCCTGAGCGTGGCCGGTCACATCAAGACCTCGCTGGCCCCCGGCTCGCGGGTGGTGACCGACTACTTGGGCAAGGCGCATTTGCTGGCGCCGCTGGAGCAGCTGGGTTTCCGCGTAGCCGCCTACGGCTGCACCACCTGCATCGGCAACGCCGGCCCGCTGGAGCCGCAGCTGGAGAGCGAGGTCAGCGGGCAGGATTTGATCTGCGCGTCGGTGCTGTCCGGCAACCGCAATTTCGAGGCGCGCATTCATCCGGCGATCAAGGCCAACTTCCTGATGAGTCCGCCGCTGGTGGTGGCCTTCGCCATCGCCGGCCGGGTGGACATCGATCTGGAGCATGAGCCCTTGGGCGTCGGCGTGGACGGCAAGCCGGTGTATCTGCGCGATGTCTGGCCCAGCCAGCAGGAGGTGGGCGCCGCCTTGCTGCAAGCGACGGACGCGACCACGTATCGCCGCTTGTACCAGGATTTCGCCAGCGGCAACCCGCTGTGGAACGATATCGCCGCCAGCGCGGGCGAGGTCTACGGCTGGGAGGCGTCCAGCTATATCGCCGAACCGCCGTTCTTCCAGGATTTCGCGATGCAGCCCGCGCCGCAGCCGCCGATCCGCGGCGCGCGCGCCTTGGCGATCTTCGGGGATTCGGTGACCACCGACCACATCAGCCCGGCCGGTTCGATCAAGCCGAGCTCGCCGGCCGGCCTGTATCTGCAGGGGCAGGGCATCTCGCCCGGCGATTTCAACAGCTACGGCTCGCGGCGCGGCCATCACGAGGTGATGATGCGCGGCACTTTCGCCAATGTGCGCATCCGCAACCTGATGCTGGCGCCGGACGCCGACGGCAAGCCGGTGGAGGGCGGCCTGACCCTGCTGCAGCCGGACGGCGAGCAAATGGCCATCTACGACGCGGCGATGAGTTATGTGCGCGCCGGCACGCCCACGCTGATCTTCGCCGGCGAGGAGTACGGCACCGGCTCCAGCCGGGACTGGGCGGCCAAGGGCACGCGCCTGCTGGGCGTGCGCGCGGTGGTGGCCAAGAGCTTCGAACGCATTCACCGCTCCAATCTGGTGGGCATGGGGGTGTTGCCGCTGCAGTTCCTGGACGGGGACAGCGCCGCCGGCCTCAAGGGCGACGAAACCTTCGAGCTGCGCGGGCTGGAGGACGGCATCGCGCCGCAGCAGCGGGTGCATTTGCTGATCCGCGACGCCGCCGGTGGCGAACGCGAACTGCCCTTGCTGCTGCGCATCGACACGCCGGTGGAGGTGGATTACTACCGGCACGGCGGCATCCTGCCCTATGTGTTGCGCCAGTTGCTGGCTTGAGCGCCGACATCTGACCGCGTTTTAAAGCACAACAGCCGCTTTGAGCGGCTGTTGTGCTTTGGCGGAGCCGCGCGGCTTCAGCTGCGGCCCAGCTTGAAGTTCTGCCAGAAACGGCCGTAGATGCGCAGGGTTTCCTGACCCACGCTCTTTTGAATGAAGCTGTTTTTCAGGTCTTCGGAATTGGGGAAGATGGAGCGGTCGTTCAGGTACTGTTTGTTGACGAACTGCCGCGCCGGCAGGCTGCCCGGGGCGAAGGTCACGGTATTGGCGTTGTCCGCGGCGATCTTGGGTTCCAGGCTGTAGTTGATGAAGGACAGCGCGTTGGCCACGTTCTTGGCGTCCTTGGGGATGGCCATGCTGTCCACCCAGATGGCCACGCCCTGTTTGGGCATCAGCGGAACCACCTTGACGCCGTTCTTGGCGTCCGCGGCGCGGCGCTTGGCGATGTTGAGGTCGCCGCCATAGCCCATGGCCAGGCAGACTTCGCCGCTGGCCATGTCGTTGATGTAGCCGGAGGAGGAGATGCGGGTGACGCTGGCGCGCATGGCGTTGAGCTGCGGCATGATGGCGCGGTAGTCGGCTTCCTTGGTGCTGCCCGGGTCCTTGCCGAAGTAGTGCAGCGCCATCGGGAAGAATTCGGACGGGGAGTCCAGAATGCTGACGCCGCAGGATTTGAGCTTGGACACGTACTCAGGTTTGAACAGCAGATCCCATTCATTGGCCGGCAGCTTGCCGCCCAGCGCTTTTTTGACCTTTTCCTCATTGATGCCCAGGGTGATCACGCCCCAGAAATACGGCACCGCGTATTTATTGCCCGGATCGGACACTTCCATCATTTTCAGCAGCGCCGGGTCTATGTTCTTGTAGTTGGGGATCTTGCTCTTGTCCAGCGGCTGAAACAGCCCGGCCTTGATGCCCAGGCCCAGCACATTATTGGACGGCACCACCAGATCGAAGCCGGAGCGGCCGGTCATCAGCTTGGCGTTCAGGGTTTCCATGCTGTCGTAGACGCTGTAATTGACCTTGACGCCGGTTTGCTTGCTGAAGGCCGGCACGGTGGTGGGAGCGATGTAGTCGGACCAGTTGTAGACGTTGACGGTATTGGCTTGGGCGTGGGCGGCGCCGGCGAGGCCGAGCGCGAGCAGACAGTGCTTCCAGGTATTCATGTTCTCTTCCTTCTCTCTCTTTGCATGGTTCTTTCCTGCGCCGTATCGCCAACGCGCGGCAGATCGTAAGCAGGTTCTTATGCGGCGGCCGGTAGGCCCGGCTCTGGCGCAAGGCGCCGGCGCGGGGCCGGATCTTGCCGAGCCAGCATATCGCCCCGCGCTGGTGGCGTCTATTATTTTTGCCATTTGATGTTTTTGTGTTAATTATCTGCATACTCCATGCAACCACGCCTGACGCGCGCGGTCCTGCCATAAGCGGGACCGGCCGGCGGACACGGCGGGACGCGCGCATTCGCGACGGCGCTTGAGCGCCGACGCGGGCACATAACAAGGCGAGGGCCGACGTTGCGACGCGGCCCCGGACAAAGGAGATGCACCATGCGTAATGTTGACAACGCGCTGCCGGCCCCGGACGGGGGAGGCTTGAGCGCCAAGGGTTTGCCCGCCGGCTCCATCGGCATTCTCGGGCTGGTGGTGATCGGCATTTCCGTATGCGCGCCGGCGTACACGCTGACCGCCTCGCTGGGGCCGGCGGCCTCCCAGGTGGGCAAGCAGATGCCGGCGGTGTTTTTCGTCAGCTTCATTCCCATGCTGTTGGTGGCGATAGGCTACCGCGAGCTGAACCGCGAGATGCCGGACGCCGGGACGTCCTTCACCTGGGCCACGCGCGCCTTCGGGCCGTGGATAGGCTGGATCGCCGGCTGGGGGCTGGTGGTGTCCACGGTGCTGGTGCTGTCCAACACCGCCGCGGTGGCGATGGATTTCATGTATCTGGCCTTGGGCCAGGCGCTGGGGCGGCCGGACATCGCGGCCCTGCCTGACAACACGGTGGTGAACATCGTCTCCTGCCTTGGCTTCATGGCGGTGGCCACCTGGATTTCCTGTCGCGGCCTGCAATCCACCAAACGGGTGCAGTATGTGTTGGTGTCGTTCCAGGTGCTGGTGCTGGCCTGGTTCGCATGGGCGGCGTTCAGCGCCGCCGCCGACGGCGGCCATCCGTATTCCATTCCGGTGGAGTGGAGCTGGTTCAATCCCTTCGCCGTGGAAAGCTTTTCCCAATTCGCCGCCGGGGTGGCGGTGTCCATCTTCGCCTATTGGGGCTGGGACACGGTGGTGACCATCAGCGAGGAGACCACCGGCGACAAGCGCGCCAATCTGTCCGGCAAGGCCGCCACGCTGGTGATGGTGCTGCTGGTGGGCTCTTATGTGTTGATTAGCGCGGCGGTGGTGTCCTTCGCCGGCGTGGGCACGGACGCCACCGGCCTCGCCAACCCGGCCATCGCCGCCAATGTGTTCACCGCGCTGGCCGGGCCGGTGATGGGGCCGGCGGCCATTCTGCTGTCGCTGGCGGTGATGTCCAGTTCCGCGGCCTCCCTGCAGTCCACCTTTATGTCGCCGGCGCGCACCATGCTGGCGATGGGCCATTACCAGGCCTTGCCGGCCAGATACGCGGTGGTGGAGTCCCGCTTCAAGGCGCCGGCTTACGCCACCGTGGTGTCCGCGCTGGTGGCTTCGGCGTTTTACGCGGTGATGCGGGTCTTGAGCGAAAACGTGCTGTCCGACACCATTACCGCGCTGGGCATGATGGTGTGTTTCTATTACGGCCTGACGGCCTTTGCCTGCGTCTGGTATTTCCGCAAGCAGGCGCTGACTTCGGCGCGCCATTTCCTGTTGCGCGGCCTGTGCCCGGGGCTGGGCGGCGTCCTGCTGTTCGTCGCCCTGATCCGCACCACGCTGGACAGCATGGATCCGGCTTTCGGCAGCGGCTCGCATATCGGCGGCCTGGGTCTGGTGTTCATCCTGGGCGTGACGGTGGCCTTGGTCGGCCTGCTGCTCATGCTGTACATGTACCGCAAGCATCCGGCCTTCTTCCGCGGCGAGGTGCTGAAGAAGGGCACGCCGGTGTTCAGCTTCGACGAAAAAATCTGAGCATCTGTTTGCGATCTGCTGCGCGTCGGCGGGGTGGCGTTGAAACCCGCTGAGCGCGCGCAAATGAAAAGCCGCCCGGGAGGGCGGCTTTGATGTTTGACTCGCGCCGGCGGCTCAGATGCGGAAGAAACGCACCGCCTGATGCAGATTCTGGGCGATGTCGGACATCGAGCGCGAGCTGTCCGCCACATTGCTGACGATGGCGGTGTTTTCCTCGGCCATCTGCGCCACTTTCTCCATGTTCTGGGCAATCTCGGTGCTGGCCAGCTTTTGCTCCTGCACCGCGCTGACGATGGTGCCGGTGCTGTCGGTGGATTTGGCCACCGCCTGTTCGCCCTCTTGCAAGGCGGCTTCAACGGTGGAGACAAAGGATTGGCTGCTGCTCAGGGAGGCGAGGCTGCTGGTGATGGCATCTTCCAGTTCCACCGACTGGGTGCCCAGCACATGGGTGACCTGATCGATTTCCTTGGCGGATTCCGCCGAGCGTTCCGCCAGCACGCGCACTTCGTCGGCCACCACGGCGAAGCCGCGGCCCAGTTCGCCGGCGCGCGCGGCTTCGATGGCGGCGTTCAGCGCCAGCAGATTGGTCTGATCGGCGATGTCGCGCACCTGGCTGGTCATGCTGGTGATCTTGCGGGTGTTGGCGACGAAGTTCTTCACCGCTTCGGCGATGCCGTTGACCGCTTTCTCGACATTGTCGACTTCCTTGATCAGCAGGCTGAGCTGGGCGGTGCCGTTCTTGGCTGTGACCAGGCTGGTCTGCGCGTGTTCGCGCACTTCCTGGGCGGCTTCGGCCACGTGGCTGATGCTGACGGTGAGCTCTTCCACCGCGGCGGCGGAGCTGGCGGCGGCCTGGCTTTGCTGATGGGAGGCGGTCAGCACCTGATCGGCGGATTCGGACAGCTGGCCGGCCACGCTATTGGCTTCTTCCGCGCCTTGCTGGACGTTGCCGATGGCTTTCACCAGTTGTTCGCGCATATCGGCCAGCGCGGCGATAACCTGGGCCGGCTCGTCCTTGCCGTCCGGCTGCAGCTCGATGCGCAGATTGCCGGCGGCCACTTCGCGCGCGGCTTCCACCGCGCTGTTCAGCGGGCGGGTGATGGAACGGGTCAGCAGCCAGCCTATCAGCACGGCCGCGCCCAGGCAGATGGCGGTGATGGTCAGCGAGGTGGCGCGCACGGCGGTGGCGCTGGTTTCCGCGTCCTTGCGGCTGTCCTGGGCGCGGTCGGCCAGCGCCTTGCTGAGGGCTTCCACCTTTTGTTCCAGCTGGTGGATCAGCGGGCGGTGCTCCCCGACCATGAAGGCTTCCGCCTCCTTGTTCTGGTTGGCCATCGCCAGCGCCATCAGCTTTTTAGTGGGGGCGTCCAGCGCCTCCTGGGCCTGGCCCACGTCTTTGAGCAGGGCGGCGGTGGCCGGTATCGGCGGGAACTTGGTGAAGTGGTCTTCCAGCGCCTTTTCGGCGTTGTTGAAGGCCTTGATGGTCTGGTCGGTCTGCGCCTTGATCTCGGCCATCTTGGCCGGATCGGTTTCAATGATCAGATCGCGCGCGCCGATGCGCTGCTGCTGCAGGTGGTGATCCAGCTGAGCGACTATCAGCAAGGATTCCAGCCGGTTGTCGGTGATGTCCTCCATGCTGTCGCTGATGGAGGAGAGCCCGTTGAGCATGACCACACTCATGATCAGCACCAGGGCGATCAGCGCGCCGAAGGCGAGGGCGAGTCTTTGTCCAATGCGCAGGTTTTTCATCAGTTTGTCCCGTGGTGACTTTATTGTGGTGCTTCCAATTTAATATATTTATGAAGTGATCAAAAAGTGAATAATTACTTATAGGACAGCGGATAAATTTTTGGAGACGTTTTTGCGTCTTCGCGCAAAAACCATGGGCATGAGGCGGCGCGCCGGCGAGGCGGGCCGGGGCGCGGCGCGGCGGCGGCGCTTATGCGACGGGTATGAAAAAAGCGGACCGGGGTCCGCTTGCTCTGGCTTGCCGCGTTTTGCGGCTTACTTCTGGATTTGCGCCTTGGCTTTCAGCTCGGCGATCAGCTTTTCCACGCGGCCGCCCATGATGCGTTGGGTCAGTTGCGGGCGGATGTCGTCCAGCGCCGGCACATTGCGTTGCACGCGGGCGTCGTCCAGCTTGATCACGTGCCAGCCGAACTCGGTCTTCACCGGCTTGGCGGTCACTTCGCCTTTGGACAGCTTGGTCATGGCTTCGGAGAACGGCGCCACGAAGGTGCCGGCTTCCTGCCAGTCCAGATCGCCGCCCTTGTCCTTGCTGCCCGGATCCTGGGACTTCTCCTTGGCCAGCTTGTCGAAAGACTTGCCTTTCTTCAGCGCGTCGATCACCGCCTTGGCTTCGGCCTCGGTCTTCACCAGGATGTGGCGAGCGTGGTATTGCTTGGTTTCCGGCACGCTGGCCACCAGCTTGTCGTATTCGGCTTTCAGATCGGCGTCGCTGACCGGATTGGACTTTTCATAATCCTTGATCAGGCGGTTGGCCAGCGCCATCGCTTGCATATTGGCCAGTTCGGCGGCGAATTCCGGCGACTTGTCCAGACCCTTCTTCACGGCTTCCTGGCGCAGCACTTCGGCGGTGACCAGTTGATCCTTGACCATGTCGCGCGCTTGCGGGTTGGCCGGCTGGCCCTGGGCTTCCATCATCTTGACCACGGCGTCGATGCGGGCGTCGGTGATGGCCTGGCCGTTGACGACCGGGCCGGCAACCACGATGGCGCTGCCGGCGAAGGCGGCGACGAGGGCGCTGGTCAGCAAGATTTTACGCATATTCTTAGATGTCCTGATGGGTTGGTTTATTGGATCTTGGCCTTGGCGCGCAGGTCTTCCACTGCCTTGGCGATGGCTTCTTCTTGCAGTTGGCGGCCGATTTGCGGCTTGGCCTCATCCAGCGACGGAAGCTTGGCGTCACGAATGTCTTCCACCTTGAACACATGCCAGCCCAACGGGGACTGGTAGGGCTTGCCGCTGGTCTGGCCTTTGCGGATGTCTTTCAGCGCGGCGGCCAGCGGCGGGTCCATGCGGTTGAGGTTGCCCCAGCCCATTTCGCCGTTGCTTTGCTTGGCGTTGGGGTCGATGGAGCGGGTCTTCACCAGTTCGTCGAACTTGGCGCCTTTTTTCAGATCGGCGATCGCCTTCTGCGCGTCGGCCTCGCTCTTCAGCGTGATCTGGCGCGCGTGGACTTCCTTGCTACCGGTCTGCTGGGCGGCGAGCTTGTCGTAGACGCCCTTGATCTGGGCGTCGGTCACCGGCGCCTGTTTGGCGATGTCGGCGAACAGCGCTTCGCGCAGCATTTCATTGCGGATGTCGTCCAGGCGCTGGGTGAACAGCGGTTGCTTGTCCAGCTGGCGCTTGCGCGCTTCCTGCAGAATCACTTCGCGAGTGATCAGCGAGGTTTTCAATTGCTCGCGCAGCTCAGGGTTGTCCTGGGCCTTGCCGCCGCTGCTTTGCACGATGTTGGCGACGGCCGCGTCCAGTTCCTTCTTGTCGATGGCGGCGCCGTTGACCACGGCGATGGATTCCGCGGCGGCGGGCAGGGCGACGGAGGCGGCCAGCGCGAGGGCGGCGATGCGGGAAAGCTTCATGGGGTATCTATCCTTCTTATGGAATCAAGTCAGATTTCTTCTGGCGTGAACGCTCTGATGGCCAGAGCGTGCACCTTGGTTTGCATCAAGTCGCCCAGCGTTTCGTAGATCAGCCGGTGGCGATGCACGCGGCTCAATCCCTGAAAGCGGGCGCTGACGATGGTTAGCGTGTAATGTCCGCCGCCGTCGCGCGCGCCGGCGTGTCCGGCGTGCAAGGCGCTGTCGTCCTGGATGTCCAGGTGTTCCGGCGTCAAGGCCTGCAAGGCGGCGCTGAGCAGTTCAACCGTGGCGCTCATTGCGGAAACACCTTGAGGAAGGGTTTGACGCTGACGTCGGCGTAGACGCCGACCGCCACGTAGGGATCGGCGTCGGCCCAGGCCTGGGCGGCGTCCAGCGATTCGAATTCCGCGACGATCAGGCTGCCGCTGAAACCGGCCGGGCCGGGGCTGGCGCTGTCGATGGCGGGACAGGGGCCGGCCAGCACCAGGCGGCCGGCGTCCTGCAGCGCCTGCAAGCGCGCCAGGTGGGCCGGGCGGGCCTCCAGCCGGCGCGGCAGCGAATCTTCATGATCTTGGCCGATGATGGCGTAAAGCATTATTTCTTTTCCTCAATGTATTTGGCGAGGAACAGGCTTTGGGCGATGACGAAGGCCAGCATCAGGCCCAGGCCGCCAAACAGTTTGAAATTGACCCAGACGTCTTCGCTGAAGCGATAGGCGACAAAGAGGTTGAGCGCGCCCATGAAGGCGAAGAAGCCCACCCAGGCCCAGGTCAGCTTGCGCCAGACCGGGGCCGGCAATTGCAGCTGCTGGCCCATCATCAGCTTCAGGCCGTTCTTGCCCAGGAAGTCGCTGATCAGCAGGCCGGCGCCCATCACCCAGTACAGCACGGTGGGCTTCCACATGATGAAGTGCTTGTCGTGCAGCAGCAGGGTGGCGCCGCCCAGCACCACGATCAGGCCCAGGCTGACCCACTGCATGGTGTCCACCTTGCGGTGGCGCAGCCAGGTCCAGCCCACCAGCAAGGTGGTGGCGGCGATGGCGACGCCGGTGGCGATGAACATGTCGCGGCTCAGCCAGTAAGTGGCGAAGAACAGGACGACGGGAAACAGGTCGGTGAAGAATTTCATGCGCACGATTATGGGGGCGGCCCGGCGGATATTCAAGCCGGGCAAGGGTTGAAGAGTGAGGTGCGGGTTCTTGATCCGGCCGGCGCCCGCGCACGGGGCGCCGCCGGAGCGGCCTTTAGCGCGGGGCCTGGGTCTGCTTGACCACGCTCATCGCGCTGGCCACCAGCGAACCGACGTCGGCGACGTTGGCCGGCAGGATGATGGTGTTGTTTTCCTTGGCCAGTTTGCCGAAGGCGGCCACGTATTGTTCGGCCACTTTCAGGTTGACCGCTTCCAGGCCGCCCTCGGTGTGGATGGAGCTGGCCACGCGCTTGATCGCGTCGGCGGTGGCGTCCGCCACCAGGCGCAGCGCTTCGGCCTCGCCCAGCGCCTTGTTGATGGCGGCTTGCTTGTCGCCCTCGGAGTTGTTGATGGTGGCCTGCATCTCGCCCTGGGACTTTTGGATCGCCGCTTCGCGCGAGCCGTTGGCCAGGTTGATCTGCTCCATCTTCAAGCCTTCGGACTGGGCGATGCGCGCGCGCTTCTCCCGTTCCGCGGTGATCTGCGCCTGCATCGCGTGCAGGATGTCCTGCGGCGGCACCAGGTCCTTGATCTCGTAGCGCAGCACTTTCACGCCCCAGTTGACCGCGGCCTCGTCCAGCGCCGCCACCACGGTCTGGTTGATCTCGTCGCGTTCCTCAAAGGTCTTGTCCAGCTCCATCTTGCCGATCACCGAGCGCAGCGTGGTTTGCGACAGCTGGGTGATGGCGATGATGAAGTTGCTGGTGCCGTAGGAGGCGCGCTGGGCGTCGGTCACCTGGAAGTAGAGGATGCCGTCCACTTTCAGCTGGGTGTTGTCGCGGGTGATGCAGACCTGACTGGGCACGTCCAGCGGCACTTCCTTCAAGCTGTGCTTGTAGGCGATGCGGTCGATGAAGGGAATGATGATGTTGAGGCCGGGCGCCAGAGTGCCGTGATAGCGGCCGAGGCGTTCGACGATGTAGGCGTTCTGCTGCGGCACCACGGCTAGCGATTTGAACACGAAGACGATGACGGCGACGAGCAGGATCAGGGGCAGGAGTTCCATGGGTCTTATTGTTCCGGTTGGGTTGAACTGATTTTGAGCAGATTGCCGTCGCGGCCGACGATGTAGGCGGTGGCGCCGGCTTCCAGCGCGGCGCCGTCGACGGGAGACGCGTCCCAGGCCGCGCCGCGGTATTGCACGCGGACGTGGCCGGCGGGGGAGGCGTGGAGGATTTGCACCGGCTGGCCCAGATCGGGATCGTCTGCGCGCGGCTGGGCGGCGGCGGACGGATGACGGCGCTTGTAAGCGTAAACCAGCGCCACGCCGATCACCCCGGCAAGGCTGGCGATCACGTATTGGCTGGCCTCGGCCGCGCCCAGCCAAGCGGCAGCGCCGCCGCACAGCATGGCGACGGCGACGACCAGCAGGTAAAAGGTGCCGGAGAAGAACTCGGCGATCAGCGCGATCAGCGCGCTGGCAATCCAGATGGCGGTTAGCGGCAAAACAATGCCCTTGTCAAATTGAAGCGCTCATTTTCATGCCATCGCCGCAGAATGACAAGCGAGCGGGCGTCGACCGTCAAAAAAACAGGCGGACGCCTAGAACCGGTTTACGGTCTCGCTCTTGCTCGCGAGACCCTGAACCGGTTCTCAGACATGATCCTTGTCCGGCAGATAATGAGACAGGCGAGCCTCTTCCTCCTCATCCAGCCAGAATTTGTCCAGCATGAACCAGACTACGGCAAGCAGCGAAGCGAGCACGACAAGCAGGATGATCATGGCTTTGGCTCCTCTAAGGTGAACAAGGCGCATTCCCGTTTTCATTGTAGTGCTTGCCCGGGCGCTTTGCCGGCGCTGGGGTACAATCCACTCCTTCGGACAGTCAGAGGGGCGGAATGTTCCATTTGCAAGCGTCGGCCCAGGCCGAGATCGAAATCAAGAAGAGCCGCTTCATCGGCATCGTGCAGCCGGTGAGCAGCCGGGAAGAGGCGTTGGCGCGGCTGGCGGAGATCCGCGCGCAATGGCCGGACGCGCGCCATTATTGCGCGGTGCTGCTGTGCGGGGCGGATTCCATGCTGGACGACGACGGCGAGCCTTCCGGCACCGCGGCGCGGCCGATGTACAACGTGTTGCGGCATAAGGACGTTTGCGATGTGCTGGCGGTGGTGGTCCGTTATTTCGGCGGAATTAAATTGGGTGCGGGCGGCTTGGTCAGAGCCTACACTCAAGCTGTCAACGCCGCGATGGACGCGGCCAGCCTGACGGCGGTGGTGCCGCGCGGCGATTACGCGGCGACGGTGGATTTCGCCGGCGAGGCGCGGCTGCGCCATTTGTGCCAAGAACTGGGCGTGCCGGTATCGGCGCCCGTTTACGGCGAGCGGGTGAGCTTGACGCTGAGCCTGCCGCTCGCGGAGGCGGAGGCCTTGCTGGCGGCGTTGACGGACGGGATGGCCGGCGCGCTGGAGGTGTCGCCGGCCGACTGAGGCGCCGTACGGCGCGGGCGGGGCCGCGCCGGCCCTTCAAGAGGGAGAGAGGGAACTCATGTCGCAACAGCAATATCGCCTGGTGACGCGCAGCGATTTCGACGGACTGGTGTGCGCGGTGCTGCTCAACGAACTGAATATGATCAACGAGATCAAGTTCGCCCACCCCAAGGACATGCAGGACGGCAAGGTGGAGATCACCGAGAACGACATCACCACCAACCTGCCTTACGTGGCGGCGGCGCACCTGGTCATCGACCACCATCTTTCCGAAACCCTGCGCAATTCCAGCGCGGACAATTACGTGATCGACCCCAAAGCGCCGTCGGCGGCGCGGGTGGTGTACAAGCACTTTGGCGGCAAGCAGGTGTTTCCCAATATCAGCGACGAGATGATGGAGGCGGTGGACAAGGCGGATTCCGCGCAGTACACCTTGCAAGAAGTGCTGCATCCGTCCGGCTGGGTGTTGCTCAACTATCTGATGGACGCGCGCACCGGCCTGGGGCGCTTCAAGGAGTTCCGCATAAGCAATTACCAGCTGATGCTGGACTTGATCCGTTATTGCCGCGACCACAGCATCGATCAAATCCTGGCCTTGCCGGACGTGCAGGAGCGGGTGGAGCTGTACGCCAAGCACGAGGCGCTGGCCAAGGAGCAGATCCGGCGCTGTTCCCGCGTTTACGGCAATCTGGTGGTGTTGAACCTGCTGCATGAGGACGTGATCCATCCCACCAACCGCTTCATGATTTACGCGCTGTTCCCGGACTGCAATATCTCCATCCACCAGCTATGGGGCGTCAATCGGCAGAACACGGTGTTCGCGGTGGGCAAGTCCATCATCAACCGCAGCTCGCGCACCAATGTGGGCGCGCTGATGCTGCAGTACGGCGGCGGCGGCCATGAGGCGGCCGGCACCTGCCAGGTGGGCAACGACCAGGCCGAAGATGTGCGCGACGAGCTGGTCGCGCGCATCCGCGGCCACGGCTGAGCGCCGGTTGACAATGGTGCGGATTAAGGCGTGACAAGGCGGTGCGGCTGAACTCGCCGTGCCGCGCCTCATCACGCGCAGCCGCTCGTATCAGGCCAGCTGTTGCAGCACTTCCAGCGCCTGATGCAGATCCTGGCATACCGCCAGCGCGTGATGGGTCTGGTCCGCCGGCGGCGTGACCAGGTCCGGCACCAGAATCACCCGCATGCCGGCGGCGACGCCGGCGTGCAGGCCATAGATCGAGTCTTCCAGCACCACGCAGCGCAGCGGATCGACGCCCAGCTTGCGCGCGGCGGCTAGGTAGACGTCCGGCGCCGGCTTAGTGTGGGCGACTTCGTCGCCGGCCACCACGGTGTCGAAATAACGCGATAGCCCGGTGCGGCCCAGTTTGATGTCCGCCAGCTGACGCTGGGTGGACGTGGCCACCGCGCGCGGCAGGTTTTGTCCGCGCGCCCAGTCCAGCAGCGCTTCGATGCCGCGCTTCAGCGGAATCTCCTCATGTTCCAGCATCTGCCAGTAATGCCGGCGGCCCACATTCTGCAGCGCGACGGCGTCGTCCTGGCTGCCCAGCCTTTCACTGAGGAATTCGGTGCAGCGGCGCATGGACAGGCCCACCATGTCCAGCAGCAGCTGATCGCTGAGCGTCATGTCCAGTTCGTCGGCGGCGCGGCGCCAGGACTCCATGGAAATTCTTTCGGTGTCTATCATCAAACCATCCATGTCGAACAGGATGGCGTCATAGTTTTGCGGCATGCGGACTCCTTTTCCGGGCTTCGACCTTAACCCGATCGCCCGGCTGCGGCAAGCGCTTCCCCTCTGGTATAGTGGGCCATCGCAAACGGCAGAGGAGGCGGATGTGCAATCGGTATTGGTGGCCAACCCCAAGGGCGGCAGCGGCAAATCGACCTTGGCGACCAATCTGGCCGGCTATTACGCCGCGCGCGGCAAGCGCGTGATGCTGGGCGATGTGGACCGGCAGCAATCCTCGCTGGGCTGGCTGGCGCAACGCGACGCGGCGCTGCCTTCCATCGCCGGCTGGGAGGTCAAGGCCGGAGAAGCGGCGCGGCCGCCCAAGGGCACGGAGGTGGTGGTGCTGGACAGCGCCGCGGGCCTGCACGGCAAAAAGCTGGCGGCCCTGGTGTCCCGGGTGGAGCGCATCCTGGTGCCCATCCAGCCGTCGCCGTTCGACATGTGGGCGAGCGAGGCTTTTTTCGAACAGCTGCTGGAAGAGAAGGCCATCCGCAAGAACAAGGCCTTCATGGCGGTGGTGGGCATGCGGGTGGACCCGCGCACCCGCTCCGCGCGCGAACTGGAGAAATTCCTGGCGGAGCATCAGGTGCCGGTGCTGACCTGGCTGCGCGACACTCAGCTTTACGTGCAGGCGGCGTCCAGCGGCTTGTCCCTGTTCGACCTGCCGCCATCGCGCGCGCAGCGCGACCGCGAGGCTTGGCAGCCTCTGCTCAACTGGCTGGGCGAGGAGGACGGCAGCTGGTGCGACAAATGAAATGTTTTGTCTTGATCTGAAATAAAATTGCTTGACGTGAAGAAACCTGCGGCGTAAGGTGTGCCGGTAAGTGCGTGCGAGCCAAACGAGAGCGTCGCAGGGGACACTGTAAACGGGAGCCGTCGGGCTCCCGTTTATGTTTGGGGCCCCTTGTTTTTTGACTCTTTTCCGCTTTGGGAGCACACGCATGATCAAGACAGAACTCAATTACGGCGACGTTTACCTGGTGCCGAAAAAAACCGTGGTGGACAGCCGCAAGGAGTGCGACACCTCGGTGCAATTCGGCCCGCGCCGTTTCGACATGCCGGTTTACGCGTCGAACATGAAGTCGGTGGTCTGCGCCGAAACCAGCGAGCTCTTCGCCGCTCGGAACTGGTTCTACACCATGCACCGCTTCAATGTGGACGCGGTGGCCTTTACCCGCGCCATGCAGGACAAGGGCCTGTTCGCCTCCATCAGCGTCGGCGTCAACGACGACACGCTGGAACAGCTGGCCGCGCTCAAGCAGGCCGGCCTCACTCCTGAATACATGACGCTCGACATCGCCAACGCCTGGTGCGTGAAGGCGGAGCGCATGATCAAGCACATCAAGCAGACCTTCCCCGAGACCTTTCTGATCGGCGGCAACATCGCCACCGGCGAAGCCGCGCGCGATCTGGAAAGCTGGGGCTGCGACGCGATCAAGGCCGGCATCGCCGGCGGCCGCGTCTGCATCACCAAGAACAAGACCGGTTTCCACCGCCCGATGATTTCCACGGTGCAGGACTGTGTGGCCGCGGTGTCCGTGCCGGTGATCGCCGACGGCGGCATCGTCGAGCACGGCGATATCGCCAAGGCGCTGGCCTGCGGCGCCAGCATGGTCATGGCGGGCTCGCTGTTCGCCGGCTACGACGAATCCGCCGGCGAGATCGTCGAGATCAACGGCAAGCACTACAAGGAATACTTCGGCAGCGCCTCTCAGTTCAACAAGGGCGCCTACGTCAACGTGGAAGGCAAGAAGATTCTGGTTGAGTACAAGGGCAGCATCGGCAAGCTGCTGCGCGAACTGCAGGAAGACCTGCAGTCCTCGATCAGCTACGCCGGCGGCAACACCCTGCAGGCCTTGCGCGGGGCGGAACTGATCCAGGTTCGCCGCTGATCCGGGCGGCGCGGCTCAGGCGTGCTGCGCCGCCGGGTGCGGCGCTTCTTCTGCTTGCGGCTGGGCGCGGCATTGCGCCCAGATCGAGCACTCCAGCTGCATCGCCACCTCGTCGCGCTGATTGACGGTGGTCCAGCGCACCTTCACCACGCCGAAGCCGGGCTGGCTGTTGGAGCGGCGCTTGTCCAGCACCTCCACGGTGACGCGCAAGGCGTCGCCGGCGCGGGTGGGCTGGGGCCAACGCATCTTGTCGATCTGCATGCCGATCAAGCCGTTGGCCATCTTGCCCAGCTCGGTCTGGGTCACCAGCCGCATGCTCAGGCTGCTGGTCTGCCAGCCGCTGGCGGCCAGGCCGCCGAACAGGCTGTCCGCCGCGCGCTGCGGATCAGTGTGGAAGTATTGCGGATCATACTGCCGGGCGAAGCCGATCAACTCGTCCTCGCTCAATACATGGGTGGGGCTGTGGAACAGCTGTCCGGCTTTCAAATCTTCAAAATAGAGCATATCGACTTACGTTTGCGTCATCTCGAGCGCGCAGCTTAACGCGGCCGGCGAAACGGGTCAAAATCCCTGGTGCGTTCAGCCCAGCAAGGGGGATATTTTGTCGCAAGATAGACAGTTGGAAGTGTGCGCCGGCTCGCTGGCGTCTTGCCTGGCCGCCGCGCAGGGCGGCGCGGCCAGGGTGGAATTGTGCGCCAGCCTGGAAACCGGCGGGCTCACGCCGTCGCCTGGCATGATCGCGCTGGCGAGGCAGAGGCTGGACATTGGCCTGCATGTGATCGTGCGTCCGCGCGGCGGCGATTTTCTGTATTCGGACGAGGAGTTCGACGTGATGCGCCGCGACGTGCTGGCCTGCCGCGAACTGGGGGCGGACGGCGTGGTGTTGGGCCTGCTGACCGCGGACGGCGAGGTGGACGTGGCGCGCAGCCGAGAACTGGTCCAGCTGGCCGGGCCGATGACGACCACCTTTCATCGCGCCTTCGACATGGCGCGGGATCCCGAGCAGGCGCTGGAACAGATCATCGCCAGCGGCTGCCGGCGCTTGCTGAGCTCCGGCCAGGCGCCGGACGCGCTGGCGGGCGCGGCCCTGATCCGTCGGCTGAGCCGCCAGGCGGGCGGGCGGCTGATCCTGATGCCGGGCGGCGGCGTGCGGCCGGACAATCTGGCCGAACTCGCGCGCGCCACCGGCTGCCGCGAATTCCACGCCTCGGCCCGGGTCAAGGTGGCCAGCGCGATGCGCTACCGCCAGACCGGGATCAGCATGGGCGCGGCGGGTCAGGACGAGTACGACAGACGGGAAAGCTGCGCCGAAACCATACGGACCATGACGGATTTGCTGCGCGGCCTGGATTGACGCTTGTCGGACGGCACGCATTTGCAGGATGATGCTGACATTTCCCGGCCGCGGACCATTCAAGAGCCGCGGACCAAAACCTGAACCAAGGCGCGCCGACGCAGGCAGCGCAAGCCGTACGACCAGGAAGCGCAATGCAGGATCAGGGGTTTTGTCAGCGGTTTTAAGGAGCGCAAGATGAGCAAGCCGTCGCATGTGGTCAATATCGACCAAGTGGAAGCCGTGGACTACCGGGAGGGCGAAGGGTGGGGCGGCAGCTATCATCCGCTGACGCCGGCGCTGGACGCCTTGCCCGGCCGGCTGGGCGCCAATCTGACCCGTCTGCCGCCGGGGCATGCGGGCTGCCCCTTTCATTCCCACGCCCGCGAGGACGAGATTTTCTATGTGCTGTCCGGGCGCGGCGTGCTGCGACTGGGCGACAGCCTGCAGGAAATCGGGCCCGGCGACTGCATTTCCTGTCCGGCCGGCACCGGCGTCGCGCATCAAATCGCCAACCCCTTCGATCAGGACCTGGTCTACCTCGGCATCGGCGTCAACGACCCGCACGAGGTCTGCGTCTATCCGGACAGCGGCAAGGTGCTGGTCCGCCATCTGAAGCAGGTGGGGCGGCTGGAAAGCGCGCCGTACTACGACGGCGAGCCGGCGCGCCCCGGCATCTTCGACATGCTGGAGCGGGAACAGGCGCTGGTCCGGAAATAGCCGGCTTGGCATGCGGCCGCGGCATGAGCGATAACGGAACCATCGTTCCTCCATGGATAAGGCAATGAAGAGGCGGGCATTGAGCCGCGCGGCGGCGGTGTTGGCGCTGGCGTGGCCGCTGGGCGCGGCGGCGGAGCCCTTGTCGTTCTGCTATGAGGATCAGGCTTCCTATCCCTGGCTGGACGGCCGCGGCGGCGGGCTGGACATTCAGCTGATCAAGCATGTGCAGAGCGCCTTGAAGCTGGAGCTGTATTTGCATCCGATGCCGTGGCGGCGCTGCATCAATATGCTGCGCCAAGGCAAGATGGACGGCGCTTTCGCCGCCAGCTTCGTGCCGGAGCGTTCGCAATGGGGGCTGTACCCCATGCTGCCGGACGGCGGACCGGACGCCGGCCAACGGCTGCACAGCGCCAGTTATTCCTTGTATCGGCTCAAGGGCACCACGGTGGATTGGGACGGCGCGCGCCTGTCCAGCGGCATGGCGCCGATAGGCATGCAGACCGATTTCTCCATCGGCCTCTTTTTGCGCAAGCAGCAGGTGGAGATAGACGACAGCAACCGCGATCCGCTGGCCATTCTGCAAAAGCTGCGCCTGCGGCGTTTGAGCGGAGCGGCCTTGCAGACGCCGCGCGCGGAGCAGATCCTGCGCGAGCATCCCGAGCTGACGGAGACGATAGAGCGCTGCCGGCTGCCCTTGGAAGAAAAGCCCTATTTCCTGATGTTGTCGCGCCAATTGGCGCACCGCGAACCCAGCCTGCCGGGCAGGATCTGGGCGGAGCTGGAGCGGCAACGCGAGTCGCCGGCCTTTCTCGCCCAGCTGCGGGCGCTGGGCGCGCACCGCGACGCCGGCGGCGCGGCGCACAAATGATGATGGATTGTTCAGCGACTGCTTGCTATCAAAGTTAAAGCTTTTGCTTTATTATTTTCCGCTCCTTGATTTCCTTAGGAATCCCCATGCATAAGAAAACGCTTTTGGCCGCCGGCTGTCTATGGCTGGCCGCCGGTCCGGCCTTGGCGGAGGCCTGGTCCTATCCCGGTTGGCAGGACGGCCGAGACACCCGCGTCAAGGCGCTGGCCCTGCTGCAGACCTTGAACGCCACCTTGCTGAGCAATAGCAGCGCCACCCGCACCTTGCAGCAATGGTGCGCGGATCACCGGATGGCGTCGCCGGCGCAGATTCGCGCCTTGCGCAATCCGGCGGATCACAAGGAAGCCAGCCCGGAAGTGCGCGCCCAGTTGCAGGCGCGGCCGGACGAGCGCATCGCCTACCGCCGGGTGCGGCTGGCTTGCGGCGAGCATGTGTTGTCCGAGGCCGACAACTGGTATTTGCCGTCCAAGCTGAGCGCGGAGATGAACCGCCAACTGGACGGCAGCGACGTGCCGTTTGGCCGCGCGGTGGCGGCGCTGAACTTCCGCCGGCAAACCGAGGAAGTCAAATTGCTGTGGTCGCCGTTGCCGGCGGGCTGGGAAATGAAGCCCGCCGCCCAGGGCGTCGCCGCCGGCGGCCTGGATATCGCGCCGGAAGTGTTGCAACACCGCGCCGTGCTCTACCGCGGCAGCGACAACGCGCCGTTCAGCGTGGTGGTGGAGACGTATCAGCGAGACGTCTTCGCCTTCCCGCTGGCCTATTGAGGCCGCGTCGAACGAGTCTTGCGAGCAGGGCGCTGGCAGCGTCCGCTGCGCAAACAACAGAAGAAGAAAGCAAGCATGATGAAGAAAACACAGAAACTGGGCGGCCTGCTCTTGGCCGGCCTGATCGCCGGCCAGCCGGCGCTGGCGGACCGCCTGGACGATATCCTGCAACGCGGCAGCGTGCGGGTGGGCACCACCGGCGATTACCGTCCGTTCAGCGAGCGGGACGCGGCCAGCGGCGCCTATCGCGGCCTGGACATCGAGATGGCCGAGAGCCTGGCGCGGGCGCTGGGCGTCAAGCTGGAGCTGGTGGCCACCAGCTGGCCGACCTTGATGCGCGACCACGAGGCCGGCAAGTTCGACATCGCGATGAGCGGGGTGTCGATCAATCTGGAGCGGCAGAAGCGGGCGCTGTATTCGCAGCCCTATCTGAACGACGGCAAGACGCCGATCACCCGCTGCGAAAACGTCCAGCGTTTTCAAACCATCGCCCAGATCAACCAGCCCCGGGTCAAGCTGATCGTCAATCCGGGCGGCACCAATGAAAAGTTCGCGCGCGCCCGCTTGCCGGCGGCCGCGCTGACCGTGCATCCGGACAACGTCACCATTTTCCGGCAGATCATAGACGGCAAGGCCGATCTGATGGTGACCGACGCGGTGGAAACCCGTTATCAGCAGAAGCTGCATCCGGAGCTGTGCGCGGTGCACCCGGAGCAGCCGTTCGACTTTTCGCAAAAAGCCTATCTGCTGCCCAACGACTGGCGCTGGAAAGCCTGGGTGGATCAATGGCTGAGCCAGAGCCTGCAAAACGGCGAATTCGCCGGCCTGTCGGCCAAGTGGCTGGGGAAGTGAGTCTGACCTAGGCTTCGCTGCCTCGCAGTTGCTCGATATAGCAATTGAACAGCTCGGCGTGGCTGGCCACGCCGAGCTTCAGATACAGATTGCGGCGGTGAACCTTGACCGTTTCCGGCGAAATGGCCAGCTGTTGGGCGATGGCCTTGCTGGACAGGCCGCACAGCGTCAGCCGCGCCACCTCGGCCTCGCGCTCGGACAGCCTGCCGTGGCCAAAATGACTCAGCGTCTGCGTCAGTTGATCAGCCAGGCGCTGCGATGGCGGCGTGGGCGCGGAGCTCAGCTGCCAGTGACGCCGCATCGCGGACAGCAGCCAGGGCTGCATCACGCGCAGCTTGCCGATGTCGGCCGGCTCGAATGCGCTGGCCTTGCCCAGCGACAAGGTCAACACCTGGTCCGGAGCCAGGCGCAGCAGCAGCTGGACCTCGTCCACGCCCACCTCGCCGCTCATATAACGCTGAAAATACTCGCTTTGGCGAAAGTGGTCTGGCGCGATGTCGGGCAAGTGGTGGAGGCCGTCGGGAAAAGGCCGCTGCGCGTATTGATAGAAGGGGTCCAGCAGATACAGGCCCTGGCAGTAAAGCGCCATCGGCGACGGCGCGGCCAAGTGCTGAAAATCGCATTCTTCCAGAATCTGCGGCGGCGCGTTCGCGTGGAAACAGGCGGCCAGCGCATTGTCCAGCGGCACGCTGCCGCGCAACAGCAAGACCAGCTGACGCCAAAACCCGGGCAGACCGATGTGCGCCATCAGCTGCGCCAGATGATGGTGCAGCGGCAGTTCCTTCAACAAAGCTTCCATCCGGCAATCCCCGCTCGGGGTAACCCATCACGGTGATTGGGCGCCCTCCCGCGTCAAAATACACTGTCTCCCGCAAGTCTGACTACAAGACCATAGCGATAAGAGGAGAACACTATGAGCCAAGCCGCAAGCCGCCCCGGATTGCGCCGTTCATTGAGCGTGACGGACGTCGTGTTGATAACCGTGTCCGGTGTGACGCCGGCCAGTTCCATTTTCGTGATCGCGCCGTTTGCGCTGCAAGGCGCCGGCAGCGGGGCTTTTCTGGCCTTCGCGCTGGCGGCGGCGCTGGCCGTCGCGTTCGCGCTGTGCTACGCCGAGCTGGGCGCGGCCCACCCCAACGCCGGCGGCGAGTACGTGATCATCGAGCGGGTGTTCGGCCGCGCGCTCAGCCTGCAAATGTATCTGCTGATTCTATGCCTGCTGCTGTTCATCCCGGCGGTGCTGGCCACCGGGGCCGCGCCCTATCTGAACTCCGCTCTGGGCACCCGGCTGGACGGCGCCGAAGTGGCGCTGACCATGATCGTGCTGTGTTTCGGCATCGCGGTGCTGGACATCAAGTTGAACGCCTGGCTGACCGGCTCCTTCCTGCTGCTGGAGCTGGCCGCGCTGGCCTTGATCGCCTGGCTGGGCTTCAGCGAAGCGCAGCAGCCGGCGACGGTGCTGTGGCAGCCGGTGAAGGCGGCGGCGGACGGCGGCCTCGCCGCGGTGCCCGCCGCGGCGATCATCGCCATGGTGGGGACGGCGGTGTTCGCCTACAACGGCTTCGGCGGGGCGGTGTACTTTGCCGAGGACATGCGCGAAAGCGGCCGGCCAGTGGCGAAGGCGGTGCTGGCGGCACTGTCCATCGTGGTGCTGGTGGAACTGATACCGGTGACCGCGCTGATCCTGGGCACGCCCTCGCTGGCGGAAATGAGCCGGCAGGCCGATCCGATCAACTACGTGCTCAGTCATTTGAGCAGCCCGGGGCTGGCGCGGGTGATCAGCGGCGGCATCTTTCTATCGGTGTTCAACGCCATCATCGCCATCGTGGTGCAAAGCGGCCGCTTCTTGTACTCCAGCGGCCGGGACGGCTTGTGGCCGGCGCCGGCGAGCCGGGCGCTGCAACGCATCCATCCGCGCTTCGGCACGCCCTGGGTGGCCACGCTGGCGCTGGCCGTCCCGTCCGCCTTGCTGACCTTTCATTCCAGCCTGGGCGATCTGGCGTCCTTCACCGTGATCATCCTGATGCTGAACTATCTATTGCTGGCGCTGGCGGCCCTGCGCAGCCGCCTGGGCCGGTATCCGCACCCTTACCGCATGCCCGGCTGGCCGTGGCCGCCCTTGTTGGCGGCGGCGGGCAGCCTCTCCCTATTATGGGCGGTGCTGCGAGACGCGCCCGCGCGGGACTGGTGGATTATCGGCGGCATCGCGCTGACCGGGCTTTTGCTGGCGGGCCGTAAGCAGCCCGCCGCCGTATTGATCGTTGAAGAACAGAAAGAGAGGTGAGTATGTTGAAACGAGCCAGAGCATTGGGCATTCGCATCGGCCAGGGCGAGCCCGGCCCCCTGAATGCGATTACGGACGTGCCCGGCGTGAGGGTGGGGCACGCCGCCGCCTGGGCGGATTTCGACGACGGCCGCCGCGCGCGCACCGGGGTCACGGTGATCGAACCGCGGCCGGGTCTGGCGCGGCGCATGCCGTGCTTTGCCGGCGTGCATGTGTTGAACGGCAACGGCGACGCCAGCGGCCTGGAGTGGCTGCGCGAGGCCGGCGTGCTGAGCACGCCGATCGCGCTGACCAATACCCATAGCGTGGGCGTGGTGCGGGACGCCTTGATCGCCGGCGAGCGCGAGGCGGTGGCCGGCGAGCCGCAGCTGTATTGGACCATGCCGGTGGTGCTGGAAACCTTCGACGGCCTGCTCAACGACATCAACGGCTTCCACGTGAAGGCGGAACACGCGCGCGCCGCGCAAGCGGCGGCCAGCGGCGGCCTGCCGGTCGAGGGCAGCGTGGGCGGCGGCAGCGGCATGATCTGCCATGAGTTCAAGGGCGGCATCGGCACCGCTTCGCGACGGCTGCCGGCGGAGGCGGGCGGCTGGACGGTGGGGGCGCTGGTGCAGGCCAATCACGGCAAGCGCGGCTCCTTGCTGGTGGAGGGCTACCCGGTGGGCCGCCATCTGAGCTGCGCGGAGATTCCCTCGCCGTTTGACGCCGGACGGCTGCCGCAGCCGGGCATGGGCTCCATCGTGGCGGTGCTGGCCACCGACGCGCCCTTGCTGCCGGATCAATGCCGGCGGCTGGCGCAGCGCGCCGGCATCGGCATCGCCCGCACCGGCGGCGGCACCGAGGACTCCAGCGGCGACATCTTCGTGGCCTTCGCCACCGGCAACCAAGGCCTGCCGATGACCGATTACGCCGGCAAGGGCGCTTTGACCTGCGCGGTGGAAATGGTGAACGCGGACCATCTCTCGCCCTTGTTCGAGGCGGCGGCGGAAGCGGTGGAAGAAGCCATCGTCAACGCCTTGCTGGCGGCGGGCGATCTGAGCGGCCACCACGGCCACGCGGCGCATGGCCTCAAGGCCGAGCGCTTGCTGGCCGCTTTGCGGGAAAGCGGCTGGCGTCCACGCTGACCGGCGCGTCGGCGCGCGGCCCCGGTGTTTTGTTTGCGTCATGAAATGCTATTATCATGGCATGGGGCCGCATCGGCGGCGGACACACAGCAGGAGGCGGAGATGAAGACACCGGACAGCCCGGCCGACGAACCGCAGCGTTTGGCGACCCTGCGCGCGCTGGGCGTGCTGGACACGGCGGCGGAGGAACGTTTCGACCGCCTGACCCGCATGGCCAAGCGTTTGTTTCGGGTGCCCATCGCCCTGGTCAGCCTGGTGGACGAGAACCGTCAGTGGTTCAAGTCCTGCGTCGGGCTGTCGGCGGCGGAAACCGGACGCGATATTTCTTTTTGCGGCCACGCCATACTGGGCGACGACATCTTCTACATCCCGGACGCGCTGGCGGACGAGCGCTTCGCCGACAACCCGCTGGTGACGGACGCGCCGTATATTCGCTTCTACGCCGGCTGCCCGCTGCACGCGGCCAACGGCGCCAAGGTGGGCACCCTGTGCGTGATCGATGTCCAGCCGCGCGAGTTCGATCACGACGACGCGCAGGCGCTGCACGATCTGGCGCGCATGGTGGAGGCTGAGCTGATCGCCTTCCAGGCCGCCACCACCGATGAGCTGACCGGTCTCTCCAACCGGCGCGGCTTCCGGCTGCTGGCGCAGTACAGCCTCAATTTCTGCGCGCGGCAAAACCTGCCGGTCAGCCTGGCCTTCATGGACCTGGACAAGTTCAAGGCGATCAACGACAGCTTCGGCCACGCCGCCGGGGACCATGCGCTGGCGGCTTTCGCCGAACAGATGCGCGCCTCCTTCCGCTCCGCGGACCTGCTGGCGCGGCTGGGCGGGGACGAGTTCGTGGTCTTGCTGTCCGATGTCGAGCATGAGCGGGCGCAGGCGGCGATGGCCAAATTCGCGCGTCACCTGGAGGCTTACAACGCCGGCGCCGGCCAGCCTTATCGGCTGGCGTTTTCCGACGGCATCGTGGAGCTGGACGCGGAGCGCCACTTCTCCATCGAGGCGCTGCTGGCGGAGGGCGACGAGCTGATGTATTCGATCAAGGCCGCCAAACGCTAGCCGCGGGCGGCTTCCCGGAGCGGCGCGCCCGCTTGTCCACGTGATTTTTACAGCGGAACTTTCACTTTTCATGCCCCTCTAGTCTGAAAACAAACTGCGCAGCATCCTGTGCGCCTAAATAAAAAATCCACACTAGGGAGGCGGCCGCCATGGTCCATGATGTGTCCTTGATTTCCACCATTGCGGCGGGCCTCGGCCTGTCTCTGATTCTGGGCCTGCTCTGCGAGCGGATGCGCATCCCGGCCCTGGTCGGCTATCTGCTGGCCGGCATCGTCATCGGCCCGGCCACGCCGGGCTTCGTCGCCGATATGAAGATCGCCGCGCAGCTGTCCGAAATCGGCGTGATGCTGCTGATGTTCGGCGTCGGCTTGCACTTTTCGATGAAGGACCTGCTGTCGGTCCGGCGCATCGCCGTGCCGGGCGCCATCGTGCAAATGAGCGCCGCCACCGGGCTGGCGCTGTTCATCGCCTGGTGCTGGGGCTGGAGCTGGTCCAGCGGCCTGATCTTCGGCCTGTCGCTGTCCTGCGCCAGCACCGTGGTGCTGCTCAAGGCGCTGGAAGTGCGCGGCATCCTGGACACCATCAACGGCCGCATCGCCGTGGGCTGGCTGGTGGTGGAGGACCTGGCCTGCGTGTTGGTGCTGGTGCTGATGCCGCCGATGGCGGCGTTGTTGAGCGGCGCGCCCGCCGCCGCCAACGCCGCGCCGCTGTGGCAGACCATCATGCTGACCTTGCTGCAAGTGGCCGCCTTCATCGCCCTGATGCTGATCGCCGGCCGGCGCGCCTTGCCGTGGCTGCTGTGGCGGGTGGCCAAGACCGGATCGCGCGAGCTGTTCACGCTGGCCGTGACGGCGGCGGCCATCGGCATCGCCTTCGGCGCCGCCCATCTGTTTAACGTCTCCTTCGCGCTGGGCGCTTTCTTCGCCGGCATGATGATGCGGGAGTCCGAATTCAGCCACCGCGCCGCCCGCGAATCGCTGCCGCTGCGCGACGCCTTCTCCGTATTGTTCTTCGTGTCGGTGGGCATGCTGTTCGATCCGGCGATTCTGCTGGAACAGCCGCTGATGGTGCTGAGCGCGGTGGCCGTCATCATGCTGGGCAAAACCCTGGCGGCGCTGGCCCTGGTCATTCTGTACCGCTATCCCTTGAGCACGGCGCTGACCATTGCCGCCAGCCTGGCGCAGATCGGGGAATTCTCCTTCATCCTGGCCGGGCTGGGCGTGTCCCTGGGCCTGCTGTCGGCGCAGGGCATGAGCCTGGTGCTGGCCAGCGCCTTGATCTCCATTGGCCTCAACCCGCTGTTGTTCGCCTTGCTGGAGCCCTTGCGCGGCTGGCTGCTGGCGCGCTCGGAATGGGCGCGCAGCCTGGAGCGCCGAGCGGACCCCTACGCCGAGCTGCCGATGAGCACCGAACGCAAATATCTGGAAGGCCAGGTGGTGCTGGTGGGCTACGGCCGCATCGGCCGCGGCGTGGCGGCGGAGCTGGAGCGCAACCGGGTGCCCTTTGTGGTGGTGGACCATAATCGCGAGCTGGTGGAAACGCTGCGCAATCAGGGCCGGGCGGCGGTGACCGGCGACGCCGCCGAGGCGGCCGTGTTGATCCAGGCGCATATCGTCAACGCCTCGGTGTTGGCGGTGACCACGGCGGACGCGCTCAATCTGCGACAGATGGTGGAGGTGGCGCGCACCTTGAACCCGGAGTTGCGCATCGCGCTGCGCGCGCGCAACGGGGAGGAAGCCGAACTATTGCGCGGAGAAGGGCTGGGCGCGGTGTTCCTGGCCGATGAGGAGCTGGCCGGCAGCATCGGCCGCCATGTGCTGCACTGCTTCACCGCGGAGTCGCCGCGGGCGGCGCACTGAGCCCTGCGGATTCATCCCGCTCCAGCCAGGCTTTGGCCGCGGCCAGGTCGCGCGCCACCCAGTCGGCGTCGGCCTCGAATTGCGCGTCGTCGACGCCTGCTTGGCGAAACAGGGTCAACAGCAGCTCGCAACCCTCGTCCCGCGCCAGCAGGCGCAAGGGGACGTAGACCTCCGCCTGCCCGGGCGGCGACACCCAGTGATCCAGCACGCCGTAGTCGTTGGCCGGCGAAAAGCGCAAGGGCATCACGCCCTGCGGCGTGTCCGCCAGCCAGCCGTCGCCGTCGCGGCGCAAGGCCCCGGCCAGGCCGGACGCCCAGCGCGGAAAGTTTTCCGGCGGCGCCAGCAAGGCGTAGGCGCGGGCGAAAGGGCAGGCAATACTGACGCTGAGATGGCGCGGCGGCGTGGACATGGGATTCTCCAATACGGCGATGCTACTTGAGTGTAGGCGATGGCGGACCATGTGCCGTTGACATGCTTCGCGCCAACGGGCTATGGTCATTCCCGGTGCTCAAAACACCATACAAACAGCGGCTACCGCACCCGTAAGATTCGCGGTTTTTTTGCGTCCATGGTTTTGGCAAACTCCCACTTGTGGGACAATGCGCGTCCATGGCCGGGTGTGCGGCTAATACAATACCCGCAAGGGGAATACGCCCGCCGTCTGTTTGCGGTTTTGAGCACCCGGCCGCCCTCTCAAAAGGGGCGAAACCCTCAAAAGGTCCAAACAGGAGGCCGCCATGGCCAAGATCGACACCCTCCGCGAGGCGCGTCGCGCCCTCAGGCATATTCGTGCCGCCCAATCCCATTTCAAACAATTGCCCGAGGCGCTGCGCCGGGAGATGTCCCGTCAACCGCCGCGTCAAACGCCGTTCATCGTAGAACTGTCCCCGGAGGTTTTGTGGAGCCTGCTGGAGGCGCGGTATGGCGTGGAGTGCGCGTATGAGCGACTACGCCTGCTGCTGGCGGCGGCGCAGACAGAAACCGTCAAATAGATTGCCGCCGGTGAGAGGGCGGGAATGAGAAAAGCCCGGACGATGCGTCCGGGCTTTTGAGCTGCGCACGAGGCGGAGGCTGCTTATGTCTTGCCATATGGATTTACGTAAACGAGATTCAATCTATATCACTTGTGAACTTTTCTTTTACTTCGCTGCGCCTAACGGTGTTGTCGTGTTTAAATTCACTATCCGTTGGCAGGTTAGGGTTTCTTAAGAAATGTTCAGGGTAATTGTTTTTGCTGGTGTATATTCCTTTTCCATGGTACCCCGTTACTGTTGCATGGTTGAATCCGTTTTCGTGAAGGGCGTACGCTAAATGTTGCGCAGGCGCCATCGTGTTTTTTTCAGACAGTGTAAAGCCAAGCAACGTAACCTTTTCATTGTAACTTGATGAATATTTGTTTAAGTCACTCTCTTTTAAGTTGTTTACTGATTTTGCATCGGCAGAGTCACAACTTGTCAGACGTATATCCCGAATGTCTTTGCTTACTCCAATCTTGTGAAGATTTTGAGCCACTTCATTCATGCTGAACATCTTGCCATCAATCTGCAATTGGTCTGATCCGCTAGTCCCATGTCCAGTAATATATATTTTTTGATTGGACTTGAAGTCAAAATCATCGGCACAGTAAACTGGGACGTGGTGCAACGCATAGACAAAAGCTCTGCCAACATTCTCGTCATTACTACCTCTGGGGGGTGGGGTGTCTGAAATATTGGGTATTTGCTCTCTGATTTTGCAAAACTGATCAAATCCTTCTCTGCTGCTAAAAACTAAAGGATATTGGGCGAGGTCTTTTTCGCCAATGCGGTGAAGATATCCTCCAAAAGCAGATAGGAGGTCTGTCTCGACTATCTTATCTTTTGCCGGTATGCCCAGATATAATGTTACGCGCTCATGCTGGTTGGATGTGGGTTGACTATTGTTTGATCCATTTATCCCCATTATTATTTTTAATGGAGTGGTTGACTCACTTTTGTTGTTGTATGAAAAGAGAGGTTGATTGGCTTGTATGGATGTGTTTTGCATGTGTTGCTCCGTATTGCTTAATTGATGGATGACATTATTTTTTTCAGCTTTTTGATGAAATCAAGAATGATTGACATCAAATCATCACTTGAAGTGATATTTTTTTCTAAGATGGAGGCCTTTAGCTCAAGCCCAATGTCTGTGCGTAGCAGAAAAGTTCCAGATCCATCTGCTCCTTTAAGTTCATCTGTTAATGTGTTGATAATCGCGATGGCTGCTGAACTATCAATTTTACTAATTTCGAATGGCAACGGGCTCCATATCCATAGCCTGTCATCGTCATGTGATAGTAAAACGTCAGGCATATCTTTCAAATGCATTGATATGGATGGGTAGGAGTCTGTACTGTCGATAATTGCTTGTGGGAATCCATATGAAACTAATGCTTCTTTAACTATTTTCCTTCCAGCGGACATTGGTGGCCTCATTCATTTTTTGTGATTGCAATGCATTGTGCATTGTTTGGTTTTGGACGGTAAATAAGACTTTTTGCAGTGGGTTGTAAATTGTTTTTTATTTATGCTTCCGTGGCGTGCAGGCAGTGTTGTTATGAGTATGGATTCTATTGGTGGTCTGTTTTTAATGGAGAAGATGATGTTAATGTAAAGCAATTCATATTCATTGATTTTCAGAGTGGTGGGTAATGGCGCGGCTCAAGAGCTATTAACAAATCCCTAGTCGACGTTGCCCCTCCTCCTTATGCTACTTGTGAAGTTGGGATGCGCGTGTAGATACCAATGTTGGCCACACAGCAAGGCTTGTCTCACTTATTTGGCTTCTCGTATTCTTTGTGCGACATGAGGTTGGGCTAGTTGTGGTGGATGAAGGATCATTGCATCAGCTACCGGACGAGACTTTCAAATTTCGACCCGCGGAGGAATATCTATGGCAGCGTAAGATCCCAGGCCTATCCTTCATGGCAGTGCAGCTGATGATGCCCAAGGCAGGCTCCCGGGCGGTGCGGTTTTTCAGAGGATGGGGGGGCGGCGCAGCTGTAAGATAATTTTGCAGTAGGAACTGGGCAACGGAATTGATGAGGATGCCTGCAGGTTGAATAACTCATGGCGGTCAATGTGTCCCCGGCAGGCCGTAGAGGATTTCCTGCGGGGTGATGTCGGCTTGCTATAAGGGGATGATAGGTAAGGGAGTGGTGATAACGCCTAGATAAATTAAAATGTAAAAGGTTGCCTTGTGATTAAGGCGGTTTCTAATTTTGATGATCTAAACCAATGTTGTAGATTCATGTGCCATGAAAAAATTTACTCGCAATGCAAGCGGTCTCATGTAAATGAGGCAATATAAAGTGGATTGCCTAAATATTGCATAACACAGCATGGTCACTAATCATATTAAGGACTATTGAAACTGCAGGTGAATTTCTGGTGGTAGTTAAGTGAAGTCCAACATTCTCTGGTGCTGGAGTAGGGGGGGTGACGCTTGATCATTGGACAAAAATATTGCAGGACAGTGGCGTGTGGCATTGGAATCAAAACCAGACGCTGCATACGTTCGCGTCGCGGCTGCTGATGGATGGAGAGCCTGAACTGTTGGCGGCCACTTTGCTGGGGCACACGACGGCGGAGATGGTCAGGAGGGCACTATGGGAAGTACATCAAGCAGCCGAACGGCATCGTGCTGCGCGGTGACTATTCCGGATTTGCCACCAGTTGATGAGGGACAGCTTGATCTGCCAAAAATTTGGGGCAGACTTGGGACACGCTAAGCCGTGTAAATCAGCCCTATCCAGCAAGACAACAAAAAATGAAACCGCCTTACATCCGCTCCGCGTCTAAGTTTAACGTTGATTTGTGCGGATCAAGGCGGTTTGAATTTGGCGGAAGCGGTGAGAAATTAAAGGCCCGTTTCCAATCTATTGTAAGTGCTTAATTTTTTTGAAGATTCTCGCCTACTTGAAAGAAGTTGTGAACCCCAAAGTGGATCACCTGAGGAAGGTTGGCCTGCATATACTCTAGCACAAATGGTACCTCGTAGGACAGACCAATTCCAGACCTTCAAAAGAGCCTGCACGGTAATTGAGTGATGCAGAGGAAGTGATCAGCTCTTGAGGTGTTGACTACTGTCCCCATATTGGTACTATCCACCACCACAGGAGACAGCATGGCTACCTTTAGAGTTGAAACCGAGCGTGACCCCATGTTAATCCGTAAAACAAAAAACATCCTAGGGTGTTTTTTTATTATCGATGCCATATTTAAATTCAAGGGTTTGGTAAAAAAATGATTGAAGAAGCAAGAGAAAAACTCAAAATCGAATTAGATAAATCGCTTTCCACTGGTAAGTGCAGCGATTTGTTTTTCGAGGATATATTCAACCTTTGGCAGCGGGATTTCATTTCACCTGAAGTTGTTCTTAGGGAGCTTCGTGTATTGGAAGGTTTGAAAAAACCAATAATGGAAATTGAGGGTGACGAACCGATTCCAATTTGGTTAGGTTCGAGCAATTCTGTCAAGCCAGATACGTACTTGAATAGAAGCCCTTCGGCAACTAAGAATCCAACTCAATTTTCCTCAAAGAATTCCCCTCTTTGTGGGTTGTGCCATAAGCATTACTATGTTCATCAAGCTGACTTCTTGACACCGAACGTTGAGAACGAAAGAAAAAAACATAAGGCTGTTAATTTTAATCCTATGGAGGCAATGATGGTGAGAATTGCAGAAGGGAAAGTTACAGGGGAGTGGGTAATCTACGAAAGAGCAAACGATATAAACACATATCTCTGTTTAGCAAAACATAATGACGGAGATCAAGTCATTGCTGATAGGTTGAAGGCCGCAGGGCGCACAAAATAAAAAGCTCCAATTTGCATTGGGGCTTTATTCTTTTAATTCCCAAAATTTGACAAACCCGAAAATACTTACTTTAGGAATAAGACACTCCACAGTGTATGCGCTAATATAATCGCCAAAACGAAAATATCAAGCCGCACACTGGAAAGTGTGGGGCAATTTTTTATCTGTCGATTAGGTTTCACAGGAGTACCGCTACACATCATTCAAGAGCTCGGTGGCTGGCAGTCTTTTGAAATAGTAAAGCGCTATACGCACCTTGCTCCTAAGCATCTAAGAGATGCACATAGAGAAGGTGGATGGGCTTTTGGATAGCGGTACAAATACGACACACCTACAACGGTGTGAAGTGCACGAAGAAGAAAAGAAAAAGGCACTGCGGTGTGAAGTGCCTTGATTTCTAAGCTATTTTGGCGGAAGCGGTGAGATTCGAACTCACGGTGGGCTCGCACCCACGACGGTTTTCAAGACCGTTGCATTAAACCACTCTGCCACGCTTCCCGATTCGGTAAGAGGGCGCAATTTTAGCGGGTCTTGCCGGGTTTGCCTAGGGTCTGATGACGCTTATTTTGCGGCTGCGTTCGTTCTCAGCCGAATGCTAGGCGCGAAGGTCGCCTCGCCGCAGTGCCTTCACTGCCAGAGGCGGCCGACAAAGCGAAGCGTCGGCTGGGAGCGAACCCGGAGGGTTGACCGGGGAAAGCCCTTTGCTGCGCTGCCAGGAGGGCAGTGTGGGCTGTTCTCGGCCAGCGCAGCTGCAAAACAAGCGTTAACAGACCCTATAGGGCCGGCGCATTTGACGCCAGCATTTCCGCCGCGTGCTCGCGCGTGGTCTGGGTCAGCTCCACGCCGCCCAGCATGCGGGCGATTTCCAGCACCCGTTGTTCGCTGTTCAGCGGCTCGATGCGGCTCTTGACCCGGCCCTTGTGCTCGCTCTTGCTGACTTGCCAGTGATGGCTGCCGCAGGAGGCCACTTGGGGCAGGTGGGTGATGCACAGCACCTGGTAGCGCTGGCCCAGCTGGCGCAGCATGTGGCCGATGACTTCGGCGACGCGGCCGCCGATGCCGACGTCCACTTCGTCGAAGATCAGCGTGGGCACGCTGGCCACCTGGCTGATCACCACTTGCATGGCCAGGCTGATGCGGGACAGTTCGCCGCCGGAGGCCACTTTGGCCAGCGGGCGCAGGCTGGTGCCGGCGTTGGCGGCCACCAGGTATTCGATGGACTCCAGGCCGTGGGCGCCGGGTTCGGACAGGGCGGCCAGTTCGATGGCGAAGCGTGCGCCGCTCATCGCCAGGTGCTGCATTTCCGCGCCGATGCGGGCGGACAGCTCGCTGGCGGCCTGGCGGCGCTTGCCGGACAGGGCCTCGGCCTGCGCGCGGTAGCGCGCCAGCGTGGAGGCTTCGGCCAGCGCCAGCGCTTCGATGTCGGCGGAGGCTTCCAGCGCTTGCAGCTGTTGCTGCCAGTCGTCCAGTTTTTCCTGCAGGTCTTGCGGCTGCACCCGGTATTTGCGCGCGGTGCTCATCAGCGCTTCCAGCCGGCCTTCCACTTCGGCCAGCTGGCCGGGGTTTTCGTCGATGTCGCTGGCGTAGTCGCGCAGGCTGTAGACCACTTCGCGCAACTCAGCGTCCACGGAGTCGAGCAGCGACAGGGTGTCCGCCAGCCGCGGGTCCAGATTGGCCAGCTTGCTGAGCCGGGTTTGCACCTGGGACAGCATGGTCAGGCAGCTATTGTCCATCTCGGACAGGGTGTCCACCGCCAGCTGGGCGCTTTGCGCCAGTTCGGCGGCGTTGGCCAGCCGGGAGTGGCTCTGGTTCAGCGCGCTCCATTCGTCCGGCTGCAGCTTGAGCTCGCTCAGTTCGTTGATCTGCCAGTTCAGCCGTTCGCGCTCGACTTCGGATTCGCGCGACAGCCGTTCGGCGTCGGCGCGGGCGCGGCGGGCGGTCTGCCAGTCTTGCCAGGCCTTGTTCACGTCGCGGGCCAGCGCGACGGAGCCGGCGTAGGCGTCCAGCAGCTGGCGCTGGGCGTCCGCCTTCATCAGCGATTGGTGGGCGTGCTGGCCGTGGATGTCGACCAGGAATTCGCCCAGCTGCTTGAGCTGGCTGAGGGTGGCGGCCTGGCCGTTGACGAAGCTGCGCGAGCGGCCGGATTTGTCCAGCAGCCGGCGCAGCAGGAGCACGTCGTCGTCGCCGTTGAGGCCGTTTTCGTCCAGCCAGGCGTCGATTTCAGGACGGCCGCGGGTGTCGAATTCGGCGGTGATCTCGGCGCGCTCCGCGCCTTCGCGCACTTGCGCGCCTTCGGCGCGGTCGCCCAGCAGCAGGCTCAGGGCGTCCAGCAGAATGGATTTGCCGGCGCCGGTTTCGCCGGTGAGCACGGTGAAGCCGGCTTGGAAGTCCAGCGAGATGCTGTCGACGATGACGAAGTCTTTAACGGTCAGCGATAGGAGCATGGGGTGTTCGCGTCAGGTGTCAGAGCAGGCGCTCGCCCCAGTGGAGCTTGTGGCGCAGCATGTCGTAGTAGTTGTAACCCACCGGGTGCAGGATGCGCAGCGGGTTGCGGTAGCGGCGGATCAGCACGCGGTCCATTTCCATCAGGTCACAATGAGATTGGCCGTCGAAGTGCACGCGCGCGTCCAGGCCGCGGGTGAGCATGAATTCCACTTCGCAGGAGTCGTTGACCGCGATCGGGCGGTTGCTCAGCGATTGCGGGCAGATGGGCACCAGGGCGATGGCCTGCAGCGTGGGGTGCAGGATGGGGCCGCCGGAGGCCAGCGAGTAGGCGGTGGAGCCGGTGGGGGTGGAGACGATCAGGCCGTCCGAACGCTGGCTGTAGACGAACTGGTTATCGATGAAGACTTCGAACTCTATCATCGAGCCCATGGCGCCGCGGCTGAACACCACGTCGTTGAAGGCCAGCGCGTTGGCCACTTCGGCGTCTTCGCGTATCACCGCGGCCTGCAGCAGGATGCGGTCTTCCGGCACGAAGTCGCCGCGCAGGATGGCGTCCACGGAGTCCAGCATCTCGTGCAGCGGGATGTCGGTCATGAAGCCCAGCCGGCCCTGGTTGATGCCGATCAGCGGCACGCGGTAGGGGGCCAGCAGCCGGGCGATGGACAGCATGGTGCCGTCGCCGCCCAGCACGATGACGATGTCGGCCAGCTTGCCCATGTCGTTGCGGTCTATCAGCGCGTGCGGGCCGGCTTCCTGCTGGGTGGCGCTGTCCTTGTCGATCAGCACGGTGGCGCCGGAGGCGGACAGGTGGTCGGCCAGCTGGCGCAGGGATTCAACGATGGCGGGCTTGCTGTGCCGCGCCACCAGGCAGACGTGTTTGAACAGTCGTTCCATGGCGTTGTTTCAGTAAGGGGTGGGCGTATCGTTCAAAAAACTGTCGTCGTTGGGTTTCTTGCCGGTGGCTTCCAGCGCTTTCAGGTAGAAGCGCACCAGGTCCGCCAGAGAGTCTACACCGAGTTTGTTGAACAGGTTGGCCCTATGTACTTCTATGGTGCGCGGGGACAGGTCCAGCACCCGGGCGATTTCCTTGCTGGACATGCCGTCCGCCACCAGTTCCAGCACTTCGCGCTCGCGGCCGCTGATGCGGGCGAGCAGGCCCATCACTTCCTGGGTTTCCTCTTCCTTGCGGTGTTGCAGAATGCTCAGCCGTATGCCTTTGCGCAGGCTTTCTATCAGCCGCGCCTGGTCTATGGGCTTGGTCAGAAAGTCGATGGCGCCGGTCTGGAAGGCGCGGCGGCATTGTTCGATGTCGCCGTGGCCGGTGATGAAGACGATGGGCAGGGTCACGTTTTTGTCGATCAGCTGTTCTTGCAGCGCCAGGCCGGTGATTTGCGGCATGCGGATGTCCAGCACCAGGCAGGCGATGTCGTTGCCGCCGTAGTGGGCGAGAAACTCCATCGCGTTGGGAAAGGTGACGGTGCGCATGCCTTGCGCGGCGATCAGCATGGCCAGCGAGTCCAGCACGGCTGGGTCGTCGTCGACGATATAGACGGTTGGCGTGGTGTTTTGCATTGTGTTTTTGACTCCTGCCGGTTACCCCGTTGACGGCGGCGCGTCCCGTTGCGGCAGTTCAATGATGAATTCCGCGCCGCCGGTTGATTTATTGCGCGCGCTCAGCTTGCCGCCGAACGCTTCTATGGCGGTCTGGCAGATGGCCAGGCCTAATCCCATGCCGCTGGCCTTGGTGCTGAAGAAGGGCGCGAAGATGCGGTCCAGCAATTCCGGCGCGATGCCGGCGCCGTTGTCGCCTATGCTCAGCCGGATCCAGCGGCCGTTCAGGCTGGTGGCGATGCTGAGCCGCCCCCAGGGGGCGACGGTTTCCATGGCGTCCAGCGCGTTGCGCATCAGGTTCAGCACCACTTGTTCCAGTTGTATGTTGTCAGCGTAGACCAATGGCAGGTCGTGGCAAATATTCTGCTCAATATGAATATCGTGGGTTTTCAGTTCGTATTCCAGCAGGTTGAGCGCATTGCCCACCACCTGGTTCAGGTCTATGGGGTTGAATTGCTGGGTTTTCTTGATCACGAACTCGCGCAGGCGCTGGATGATCTGGCCGGCGCGGCTGGCCTGGGTGACGGAGGAGTCCAGCGCGCGGCGCAGCATGGCCATGTCCGGTTCTTCGTCTTCCAGCAGGCTGAGCCCGGCCTGGCAGTAACTCATGATGGCGGACAGCGGCTGGTTGATCTCGTGGGCGATGCCGGAGGCCATTTCGCCCATGGTGTTGATGCGGGCGACGCGGGCCAGCTCCATTTCGTGCTGGCGCAGCCGGGTTTCGCTGGCTTCCAGCGCCGCCAGCATGCGGCGGCGGATGGGGGCGGTGTCGCGGAAGGTCAGCACCGCGCCCATCAGCCGGCCGTCGCGGCCGGGCAGCGGGGACACCGAGCCTTCGATCAGCAGTTTTTCGCCGTCGCTGCGTATCAGGTAGCAGTTTTGCGCCAGCAGCACGGTTTCGCGGCGCTGGATGGCCTTGTGCACCGGGTCTTCTTCCACCTGGCGTGCAAATTCGTAGTTGAGCCTCACCACTTGGTGCAGCTTGCGTTGCGCGGCGTCGAGCGCCTTCAGGCCGAGGAGGGTTTCCGCCGCCGGGTTGAGGTAGCGGATGCTCAGATCGATGTCGATGCTGATCACCGCGTCGCTGATGCCGCTGAGCGCCACCATCGCGTATTCGCGCTCGCGGTGCAGCCGGTCTTGCGCCTGTTCCTGCGCCTGGCGGTTTTGCGCCAGCAGCGCCAGGATGATCAGCAGCAGGTAGGCCGGCACCATGGAGAAGAGGGCGCTGAGCAAGAGCTCCAGCGGCGCGGTGCGGTCGAAGCTGAGCTGGCGGCGCACCGTCAGCTCGTAGGGCAGATAGGGGGTGTCCAGGCTTTTGCGGATTTCCAGCGCCGGCAGCAGCCATTGCGCCAGCCAGCCGGGCCGGTCCTGCTGTTGGTGGCGGTAGATCAGCGGGTCGTAGCCGCTGGGCGCGCTGTCCTTGCGTTGCAGCGCCACGCTGTAGCGCGTCGCCATATTGGGGGTCAGGCTGACCAGTCTGTCCAGGGACAGCACTTGCACCACCATGCCGGCGGTCTGTTCGCTGCGCACCAGCGGCACCGGGGACGGCGCTTCGGTGTTGTAGACGGCGGAGAAGAAGGCCAGGCCCTGTTTGCCGTTGTTGAGGCGTAACACCGGGGACACCGCTTCGCCCTGGCCCATCGCGCGGTGGACGGTGGGCGCCAGCACGCTGTCGGCCAGCAGGTCCAGGCCCATTTCGCGCCAGTCGTCCGAGGCGAGGCCGGGTTCGGCCATGCTCAGCGGCAGGTAGCGCGGCCGTTTGGCCGCCAGCCGCCAGGCTTGCTGCTGGTCCCAGGCGTTGTCCTGCTGGTGCTGGTAGTCGCGGATGCGGTAGGGCTGGCCTTGCAGCTGGCTGCGCATGCGCTCGAACTCGCGGCGGTAGGCGTGGCTGACCAGCGGCTGGTAGCCGATGAAGTAGAGCTGCGGCTGTTCGCGCGCCAGCGATTCCACCAAGAGGCGGATGCGTTGTTCGCGCAGGCTGTTTTCCTGATCGACGATGTCGACCACGCTTTGTTGCAGCATCTCGCTTTCCTGCAGCCGGGTCTGCAGGCTGGAGAGAATCAGGCCGTGCACCTGCTGGTGCTCCTGATGCTGCTGGTTGAGGTCCAGCGCCACCGATTGGCCCAGCAAGAGGGCGAAGGTGAGCAGCCACAACACGGCGCAGGCCAGGCGTCCGCGCGGGGAGGCGGTGCGCAACAGGTCCAGGTGACGGGTGAGGGCGGTGCGGAATGCAGTGATGATGCTGTGCTTGTCTGCCATGGGGAGATTGGGTTCGTCCGGCGCGCAGCCAATCTGGGCATCGCCGCTACTGAGCCGGATTATAGCGGCGATGTCCGGGGCGCGCGAACCAAGCCGGGAGCTGGGCTCGCCCCTGGCAGGGTGTGGCTTATTTCTTCAAGTAAACAGAAAAATATTGCTGAAACTTGGCCAATTTTGGCGCAACCACCATTTGACAATAGGGTTCGTGGCCATGTTGATCAAAGTATTGCTGGTGATAGTCTTCGGCCGGATAAAAGGGCGCGGCGGCTTCCAGCCGGGTGACGATGGGGGCCGGGTAATCGCCGGCCCGCTCCGCCATCATGCGCTCCGCCGCCTGGCGTTGTTCCTCGTCGTGATAGAACAGCACCGACGCGTATTGCGGGCCGACGTCGTTGCCCTGGCGGTTGAGGGTGGTGGGGTCGTGCAGGGCGAAGAAGGCGCGCAGCAGGGTGTCGTAGTCTATCTGGGCGGGATCGTAGCGGATTTGCACGGCTTCCACGTGGCCGCTGCGGCCGGCGCAGACTTCCTTGTAACTGGGGTGGGCGCCGGGGCCGCCGCTATAGCCGGATACGGCGCTGTGGACGCCGGCCAGGCGGTTGTAGGCGCTTTCGATGCACCAGAAGCAGCCGCCGGCGAAGGTTGCGGTTTTCATGTCGGACTCCATTGACGGGGTGGGTGTGTATGAGTCGCGCCGGGGCGGGCGATCTGTCCCTCGGCGCCGAAGATTTGCCAGGCCAGGCGCACGGTTTCGGTCTGGATCGCCACGGTGTCTTCTATGGGCACCGCGTAGCCGCCGCCCATGACCACGGCGACGGCGGCTTTGGACTGGCGACAGGCTTCCAGCACCATGCGGTCGCGCGCGGCCAGGCCGTCCCGGCTCAGCGCCAGCTTGCCCAGGCGGTCGCCGGCGTAGGGATCGGCGCCGGCCAGGTAGAAGACCAGGTCCGGATCGGCGGCGAACAGGCGCGGCAGGTGTTCGGCCAGGGCGGCGAGATAGGTCTGGTCGCCGGTTCCGTCCGGCAGTTCGATGTCCAGATCGCCGGCTTCGCGGCGGAAGGGGAAATTGCCGGCGCCGTGCATGGAGAAGGTGAAGATGCGCGCGTCGCCGCGGGTGATGGCGGCGGTGCCGTCGCCCTGGTGCACGTCCAGGTCCAGCACCAGCGCGCGGCGGGCCAGGCCCTCGTCCAGCATCAGCCGCGCGGCCACGGCGATATCGTTGAACACGCAAAACCCGCTGCCCATCGCGCGGCCGGCGTGGTGGGTGCCGCCGGCCAGGTTGACGCCGCAGCCGCGCGTCAACGCCCAGCGGGCGGCGGCGATGGTGGCGCCCACCGAGCGGCGGCTGCGTTCCAGCAGCTGCGGGCTCCAGGGCAGGCCGATCTCGCGCTGCTCGGCGGCGCTGAGCGCGCCGTTGAACACCTTGTCCAGGTAGGCGTCGTCGTGGGCCAGCGCCAGCTCGTAGCGGCTGGCCGCCGGCGCGGCGTCCATCGCCTCGGCGGCGAAGCCGGCCACCGCCTGCGCCAGCAAGGCGTACTTCTGCGCCGGGAAACGGTGTCCGGGCGGCAGCGGCAGCGGGAACTGATCGGTGCGGAAAATGCGCATCGTGGCGCTCAGAACGCCTTGACCAGGGCGAAGCGCGGCAGGGTCTGGCCCTCGTGCGCGACGCTTTCCTCGAACATGCCGGCCGGGCGCGCCCACAGGCCGAATTCGCCGTAGAGCGCGCGGTACATCACCAGCAGTTCGCCGGTTTCGGAGTGGGTGGCGGTGCCCAGCACTTCATAGAGCGGGCCTTTGTAATGGCGATAAATGCCGGGAGCGATTTTCATGGGGCCTCCTTGGGTTTACGGCAGATGGGAGAGGGCGTCGGCCATCAGCTGGAACAGGCCGTCGGCGTCCACCTCGGTCAGGTAGAGCGCGTTGGGCGCGCGGCCGGATTCGCCGTGCCAGTCCACCACGGTGGCGCCGGTGGTGTAGTGGCCGGCCAGTTCCACCACCACGTTGACTTCGCGGCCGCGGAACAGCTCGGGGCGCAGCAGATAGGCGATCACGCAGGGGTCGTGCACCGGCGCGCCGTCCTGGCCCAGCTTTTGCACGTCGTAGCGCTCCAGCGAAGTCAGCAGCGCGGCCGCCAGCGGGCCGCAGCGGTTGGGCAGGCCGCGCAGCCATTCCACGCGCGCCGGCGTGGTCGTGGCCTGGTGGGTGACGTCCAGCGGCAAGATCACGATGGGCGCGCCGCAGCGCAGCACGATGTCGGCCGCGTGCGGGTCGGTGTGGATGTTGAACTCCGCCGCCGGAGTCATATTGCCGCCGGCGAAATAGCCGCCGCCCATCAGCACGATGCGGCCGATGCGCGCGGCGATGTCCGGCGCGCGGCGCAAGGCCAGCGCGATATTGCTCAGCGGGCCCACCGGGCACAGGGTGACGCTGCCGGCCGGTTCGCGGCGCAGGGTGTCCACGATGAAGTCCACCGCGTGTTCGGCGCGCACCGGCATGGCGGGCTCGTGCAGCGGCGCGCCGTCCAGGCCGCTGGCGCCGTGCACGTGTTCGGCGCCCTGGTAGGGCTGGACCAGCGGCCGGTCGGCGCCGGCGTAGACCGGCACGTCGCCGCGGCCGGCCCATTCGCAGACGATGCGGGCGTTGCGGGTGGTCAGTTCCACGCCCACGTTGCCGGCCACCGTGGTCAGGCCGAGCAGCTCGATGTCGGCGCTTGCGCCCAGCAGGAACAGGATGGCGACCGCGTCGTCGAGGCCAGGGTCCGTGTCGAAGATGACGCGATGCTGTTTCATGTCGGCTCCATTGGGCAATGTCATCAAGGGGGCGAAGGATGCCGCAGCGCTTGGCGGCGCGTCAAGGCGAGCTCCGGCGCGCCCGGCTTATCCGGGGCTCCATTCATAGACCCGGAATTCGCTATCCAGTTTAAATCCGGATTGTTCGTACAGCCGCTGCGCGTTCAGATTGCCGTGCGCGGTTTGCAGCGTGAGGCCGCCGCCCAGCGCGGCGACATGGGCCTGGCAACGCTCCAGCAATACGCGGCCGACGCCGCCGCCGCGGCAGGCCGGCGATACGAACAAGTCGTGCAGCAGCCAGTGCGGGCGCAGGGCGAGCGAGGAGAAGCCGGGATAGAGCAGGGCGAAGCCTTGGACGCCGGCGGCGTCTTCCGCCAGGAAGACCACCGCTTCGCCCGTGCTCAGCCGCTGTTCCAGGAAGGCGGCGCAGGCTTCCGCCGGCTGCGCGACCTGATAGAAATCGAGGTAGGCCAGGAATAAGGGCAGCCAGCAGCGGACGGATTCCGCGCCGGCCTGGCGGATGGCGATTTGCATTGAATGCCTTTCCCCGCTTTGCGGTACAATATTCGCCTTTTTTCCGGCGATGTTTGCAATGAAATTGGTTCTTGCCCCGATGGAGGGCCTGGTGGACGAGGCGATGCGCGATGTGCTGACCCGGGTGGGCGGCATTGATCTGTGTGTGACCGAGTTCGTCCGCGTCACCTCGGCGCTCCTGCCCACCCGCACTTTCATGCGGTTGGCCCCGGAGCTGGCGCGCGGCGGCAAGACCCGCGCCGGCGTCACGGTGCGGGTGCAGTTGCTGGGTTCGGACCCGGCCTGTCTGGCCGAGAACGCCGCCAAGGCCGCCAGCCTGGGCGCGCCGGGCATAGACCTGAATTTCGGCTGTCCGGCGCCCACTGTCAACCGCCATCGCGGCGGTGCCGTCCTGCTCAACGATCCCGAGCTGTTGTTCCAGATCGTCCAGGCGGTGCGCGCGGCGGTGCCGGCCGAAATACCGGTCACCGCCAAAATGCGGCTGGGCTATGAAGACAAAAGCCGGGCCTTGGAATGCGCGCGGGCGCTGGAAGCCGGCGGCGCGCAGGAACTGGCGGTGCACGGCCGCACCAAGGTGGAGGGCTACCGGCCGCCGGCGCATTGGGACTGGATCGCCCGCATCCGCGAGAGCGTGGCGGTGCCGGTGGTGGCCAACGGCGAGGTGTGGACGCTGGACGATTACCGCGCCATCCGCGAGCAAAGCGGCTGCGACACGGTGATGATAGGCCGCGGCCTGGTGGCCTGCCCGGACCTGGCGCTGCGCATCAAGCGCGGGGACGGCGCCGAAGCCATGCCCTGGAGCGAGATGCAGCCCTGGGTGCTGGACCTGTTTCTGCAGTGCCGCGTCCAGTCCGAAGACGGACGCTACCCGGTGGCGCGCACCAAGCAATGGCTGGGGCAGCTCAAGCGCACCTGGCCCGAGGCCGGCGCCTTGTTCGAGCGCATCCGCAGGCTGACCACGCCGGACGATGTGGAACCTGTACTGCGAGACATGCTTGCTAAGTAAATGTACTCATATCTAAATGCTATGGGAATGTGTAGCATTCAATTGCGCGCTGCACTGGTATAGCAGGGCGCTGTGATTCCGGCGGCTCCCCAGCTCCGGCGATTACACTTCCCCGATACCTTGCAGCCCTCCCTACACGGGAGGGATTTTTTTTATCCGCCGCGATGGACTATCAATGAAAAGCGGCCGGCCTGTTGTTTTCCCCTCTTCCCTGCCGCAGCGGCGCCGCCATCGGCGGTTTCCCATCAAAGATTTCATCGCGGAGGCGGCATGGATACGGCCCCGACGGTTAGCTGGCTGGAAAAGCTGATCCCTCAGGCGTGGCACGACAGTCTGACGCTGTTCGTGGCGCTGACGGCCGCCTGCGCCGCCTTGCTCTATCTGCTGCGGCCGGAAGCCCGCAAGTCGACGCTGCGTTCGCTGCTAGCCGCCGCCGTTGCGCTGGTGGTGATCAATCTGGGCCCGCAGGGCGATCAGGCGGTGGCGGAGTGGATCAAGCAGGTGGCCATCATCGTGCTGGGCCTGGCGCTGATCCGGCTGTGGGCGATGATGTTGATGCGCTTGTTCCTGCCCTTGCTGCGCCTGCATCCGCCGCGCATTCTGGAAGACATCCTGCTGGTGCTGGGCTGCGTGGGCTGGGGCCTGGTGCTCTTGCGCCTGGCCGGCCTGGACCTGAGCCACATCGTCACCACCTCGGCGGTGATCACCGGCGTGCTGGCGTTTTCCATGCAGGACACGCTGGGCAATATCCTGGCCGGTCTGTCGCTGCAACTGGATAATTCGGTGGAGGTGGGGGACTGGATCAAGTCCGGCGAGCTGTCCGGCCGGGTGGTGGAAATCAATTGGCGCGCCACCCTGGTGGAAACCCGCAACTGGGAAACCGTGGTGATTCCCAACAGCCAGCTGATGAAGGGGCAGTTCGCCATCCTGGGCAAGCACCAGGGCGGCCCGCTGCAATGGCGGCGCTGGGTGTGGTTCAACATCAACTGGGACACGCTGCCCAATCAGATCATCACCGTGGTGGAGCGCTCCTTGCGCGAGGCGCAACTGCCCGGCGTGGCCTTGTCGCCGGAGCCCAACTGTATTTTGATGGGTTTCGAGAACGGCTACAGCAAGTACGCGGTGCGTTACTGGCTGACGGATCTCGCCGCCGACGATCTGACCGATTCCGTGGTGCGCACCCATATCGACGCCGCCTTGCGCCGCCATAATCTGAAAATGTCCTCGCCGCACTACAATGTGCTGACCATCAAGGACAATGAAAAGTATATGGAAGCGCGGATGAAGAAGCACCTGGAGGAGAGGGTGCAGGCGCTGCGCAAGGTGGAGCTGCTGACCAGCCTCAACGACGAGGAAATGGTGGTGTTGGCCGATCAGCTCAAGTTCACGCCCTTCGTCACCGGCGACATCATCATGCATCAGGGCGCGGTCGCGCATTGGCTCTACATCATGCTCAGCGGCGAGGTAGAGGTGTGGGTGAACCTGCCGGACGGCAGCCGCAAGCTGGTGGACGTGCTGGAAGGCGGCAACTTCTTCGGCGAAATGGGCTTGATGACCGGCGAGGCGCGCAGCGGCACCGTGATCGCGCGTTCCAATGTGGAGTGCCTGCGGCTGGACAAGGAGTCCTTCCAGTCTATTCTGAGTTCGCGCAAGGAGTTGGCCGAGGCGATCTCGTCGATTCTGGCGGAACGCCTGGCCGAGCGCACCCGCAAGCTGCCGCAGGATTGGCAGGAGGGCCACGGCTCGCCGCAGCGGGCGGAGCTGGTGGACAAGATCCGGCGTTTCTTCGGCCTGGCCAAGCATTGACCGTCATTCAGCACCGCCCGGATGGGCTTGCCGCGCCAAATGCGTGGCGGCTGGTCTCCGGAGCCTTGTCAGCGGCCCCAAGGCGGGGCCGCGCGACAGTACTCAATCCAGCGGGTGGAAGTGCTTGAGGATGCTGGAGAAGTCCAGTTTGCCGAAGCCGGCCTGCGCGTGTTCCTCGTACAGATTGCGGGCCAGCGATCCCAGCGGATTGGCCGCGTGGCTGTGCAGCGCGGTTTCCTCGGCCAGACCCAGGTCTTTCAGCATCAGTTCGGTCATGAAGCCGCCGCTGTAGCCGCGGCTGGCCGGCGCGTTCTCCATCACGCCGGGCCAGGGGTTGTACAGCTCGGTGGCCCAGTTGCGGCCGGAGCTCTGGCTGATGATGTCGGACAGCACCTTGGGGTCCAGCCCGTTCTTCACGCCCAGCGCCAGCGCCTCCGCGGTGCCGGCCATCAGGATGCCCAGCAGCATATTGTTGCAGATCTTGGCGGTCTGGCCGGCGCCGGCGGCGCCGGCGTGGAAGATGTTCTTGCCCATGGCTTGCAGCAGAGGCCGCGCCCGTTCCAGCTCGGCGGCGGCGCCGCCGACGATGAAGGTCAAGGTGCCGGCGGCGGCGGCGGCGGTGCCGCCGGATACCGGCGCGTCCAGCATCTTGAGGCCGGCGGCGTCGGCCGCGGCGGCCACCTTGCGCGCGGTGGCGGCGTCTATGGTGCTGCAATCGATGACCAGGGCGCCGGCCGGCAGTTGCGCGAACAGGCCGGACTCGCCCAGGTACAGGCCTTCCACGTGGCGGCCGGCCGGCAGCATGGAAATCACCGCGTCGGCGCCGCGGACGGCGTCGGCGGCGCTGGCGGCCGCGCGCGCGCCGGCGGCGACCAGCTTGGCCAGCGCGTCGGCGGACAGGTCGAACACGTTCAGCTGATAACCCTGCTTCAGCAGGTTGGCGGCCATGGGGCCGCCCATATTGCCCAGGCCGATGAAGGCGATGGTTTGCATCTTCTCTCTCCTCGATTGTTATTGGAGCGCGGCCAGCGGGTGGTCGGCCTCCGTCCATGGCGAATCGAAATGGCTGTCCACCCAGCCCGGCGGAATATCGCCCAGCTCGCGGCAATGCCATTGCGGCGCGCGGTCCTTGTCCACCAGCAGCGCGCGCACGCCTTCGCGGAAGTCCGGCTTGGCGCAGAAGTTGACCGACAGCGCCAGCTCCATGCGCAGGACCTCGGCCAGGGACAGGTGTTTGGCGCGCTGGAAGATTTCCCAGCAGACGGCGGCGGACGTCGGGCAGCCGTGAGCGAAGCTCTTGGCGGCGCCGGCCAGCCACGGGTCTTCAAAGGCGGTGTCGCGCAGCGCGGCGGCCACCGCTTCCAGGCTGCCGCGGTTCATCAGCTGATGCACCGCCAGCAGATTGCGGCCGGCGTTGGCCTCCGGCAGCGCCACGTCGCGCTCCATCTCGTTGAGCAGGGCGCTGACCAGGCCGTGGTGGCGTTCCGCCGGCTGCTCCCAGGCCAGATCGCGCAGCGCGGTCAGCAGCGGGGTCTGGCCGTCGGCCGGCAGCACGTGGTCGGCCAGATTGCACAGCAAGGCGTCGCCGGCGTTCAGCGGCGCGCCGGTCAGGCCCAGGAACAGGCCGAGCTTGGCCGGCATCCGTTGCAGGAACCAGCTGCCGGCCACGTCCGGGTACAGGCCTATGGTGATTTCCGGCATCGCGATGCGGGTGGCCGGGGTGGTCACGCGGTGGCTGGCGCCGGCCATCAGGCCCAGGCCGCCGCCCATGACGATGCCGCCGCCCCATACGATCAGCGGCTTGCGGTAGCGGTGGATGCGGTAGTCGAGCCGGTATTCCTCGCTGAAGAAGGCGACGGCGTGCGGGTTGGGATAGACCTCGCCGTCTTCCAGCAGCGCGGCGCGCAGCGAGCGCACGTCGCCGCCGGCGCAGAAGGCCTTGTCGCCGGCGCCGCGCAGCAGCACGGCCACCACGGCGTCGTCGTTCTCCCAGGCGCTCAAGCGCGCGTCCAGCAGCCGTATCATGTCCAGCGTCAGCGCGTTCAGCGATTTTTCCGCGTTCAGCGTGGCGATGGCGATGCGCTGGCCGCCGCGGACCGGCAGTTCTTCAAACAGTACCAGGTTGGACATGGCGGATTCGTCCTTGGGTGAGGGTCAGGCGTTCTTCCATTGCGGCGCGCGTTTTTCCAGGAAGGCGCGAGTGCCTTCGCCCTGGTCCTGGGTGTCGAACAGCTTGATGAAGCCTTCGCGCTCGTGGATCAGATTGTGCGCCGGCGGCTGCAGCCGCGCGCGCTGCACCAGTTGCTTGCACACCGTCACCGAGGACGGCGACTGGCGCGCGGCTTGTTCCGCCAGCTTGAGCGCGGCGTCCAGCGCCTGGCCCTTGGCCACCACTTCTTCCACCAGGCCGATGCGCTCGGCGGTGCGCGCGTCGATGCGCTCGCCGCACAGAATCATGCGTTTGGCCCAGCCTTCGCCCACCAGCCAGGGCAGGTTCTGGGTGCCGCCGGCGCAGGGCAGCAGGCCGACGCCGGCTTCCGGCAGCGCCATTTGCGCCTGTTCTTCGGCGATGCGGATGTCGCAGGCCAGCGCGCACTCCAGGCCGCCGCCCATCGCATAGCCGTTGACGGCGGCGATGCTGACGCCGCGGAAGGCGGACAAGGCCTCGAAGGCCTCGCCGAACAGCATGGTCATCTCAGTGGCCACCTTTTTGTCGCCGTCGGCGAACAGCTTGAGGTCGGCGCCGGCGGAGAAGAACTTCTCACCCTGGCCGGTGATCACCAGCGCGTAGATGTCGCGGTCGGCGTTCAGGTCCGCCACCAGCCGCTTCAGCGCGCTCAGGCTGTCGCGGTTCCAGGTGTTGGCGGGCGGATTGTCTATGGTGATCACGGCGGTGTGGCCGCGTTTTTCCAGGTTCAGGTGGGCGTAGTGGTTCATAGCGTATGCCTTTATGGATTCGGTGTGGATGAGGGAGGCCGGAAAACCCCGCGGCGAGCCGGCGCAACGCAGCATCAGGGATGTTTCCGGCTTCGCTCAGCGCAGGGTTTCCAGCGCGCCGTCCTGCAACAGCTTGCGCGCCACGATCATCCGCATCACTTCATTGGTGCCTTCCAGAATCTGGTGCACGCGCAGGTCGCGCACATGGCGTTCCAGGGGGAAGTCTTTCAGATAGCCGTAGCCGCCGAACAGTTGCAGCGCGTTGTTGGCCACATTGAAACTCAAATCGGTGGCCAGCCGCTTTGCCATGGCGCAATAAGCGCCTGTGTCCGGGCTGGCCTGGTCCAGTTTCCACGCCGCCAGCCGCACCATCTGCCGCGCGGCCACCAGCTCGGTCAGCATGTCCGCCAGCCGGAACTGCACGCTTTGCAGCTCGGCCAGCGGCTGGCCGAATTGCTGGCGTTCCTGCACATAGCGCTGGGCGGCGGCCAGCGCGGCCTGGGCGGTGCCCACCGCGCAGGTGGCGATATTGATGCGGCCGCCGTCCAGGCCCTTCATCGCGAAGGCGAAGCCCTGGCCTTCCTCGCCCAGCCGGTTGGCGGCCGGGATTTCCACATTGTCGAAGGTGATGGCGCGGGTGGGCTGGCTGTTCCAGCCCATTTTTTTCTCTTTCTTGCCGTATTGCACGCCGGGCGCGTCCGCCGGCACCACGAAGGCGGACACGCCCTTGGGGCCGGGGCCGCCGGTGCGCGCCATTACCACCAGCACCTGGGTGCTGCCGGCGCCGGAGATGAACATCTTGGAGCCGTTGAGCACGTAGTGCTCGCCCTTGCGCTCGGCGCGGGTCTTCAGCGAGGCGGCGTCGGAGCCGGCGCCGGGCTCGGTCAGGCAGTAGCTGCCCAGCAACTCGCCGCTGACCATGCGCGGCACCCAGCGCTCGGCCAGTTCCGGGCTGCCGAAGCTGGCTATCATCCAGGCCACCATATTGTGGATGGTCAGATAGGCGGCGGTGGAGGTGCAGCCAGCGGCCAGCTCTTCGAAGACGATGGCGGAGTCCTGCCGCGACAGGCCCAGGCCGCCGTAGGCTTCCGGCGTGTACAGGCCGAGAAAACCCATCTCGCCGCTGCGGCGGATCACTTCCAGCGGGAAGGTTTCCTCTTCGTCCCATTCGGCGGCGCGCGGCGCGAGCTCGCTGGCGGCGAAGTCGCGGGCGCTGTCCTGAAAGGCGATTTGTTCTTCGGTCAGTGCGAAATCCATGGCGGGCTCCCGGTCAGCGCAGCGAAATGGTGGTGTTGACCTTGCCGCCGCTGGCGGCGTCGTCGAACCAGCGGCTGGTGACGGTCTTGGTCTGGGTGTAGAACAGCACGACCTGTTTGCCGTAAGGACCGAGGTCGCCCAGCTTGGAGCCGCGCGAGCCGGTGAAGCTGAACAGCGGCACCGGCACCGGGATGGGCACGTTGATGCCCACCTGGCCGACGTCGATTTCTTCCTGGAATTTGCGCGCCGCCGCGCCGCTCTGGGTGAACACCGCGGTGCCGTTGCCGTTGGGGTTGGCGTTGACGATGGCGATGGCGTCGTCCAGCGAGTCCGCCGCCATCAGACACAGCACCGGGCCGAAGACTTCCTGGTGGTAGACGCTCATTTCCGGTTTGACGCCGGAGAAGATGGTGGGACCGACGAAGTTGCCGCGCTCGTAGCCGGCCACCTGGATGTCGCGGCCGTCCAGCTCCAGGCGCGCGCCTTCTTCCACGCCGCGGGCGATCAGGCCGGCCACGCGTTCACGGGCGGCGCAGGAGATCAGCGGGCCCAGGTCCGGGTTGTCCTTGCCGGCGCCCACGCTCAGGCCGCGCGCCTTGGCCACCAGCTCCGGAATCCACTGCTGGGCCTCGCCCACCAGCACCGCCACCGATAGCGCCATGCAGCGCTGGCCGGCGGCGCCGAAAGCGGCTCCGGCCAGTTGGTTCAGCGCCTGTTCCTTATTGGCGTCCGGCAGCACGATGGCGTGGTTCTTGGCGCCCATCATGCACTGGGTGCGCTTGCCGTTGAGGCTGGCGCGCTGGTGCACATGGGTGCCCACCTTGGTGGAGCCGACGAAGGACACCGCCTTGATGTCGCGGTGGTCGCACAGCGCGTTGACCACCTGTTCGCCGCCGTGCACCACATTGAGCACGCCGGGCGGGATGCCGGCTTCCAGCGCCAGTTCCACCAGGCGCATGGTCACCATCGGGTCTTGTTCCGACGGTTTGAGCACAAAGGTGTTGCCGGTGGCGATGGCCATCGGGAACATCCACAGCGGAATCATCGCCGGGAAGTTGAACGGGGTGATGCCGGCGCAGACGCCCAGCGGCTGCAGCACGGTATAGGTGTCGACGCCGCCGGCGACGTTCTCCGCGTATTCGCCCAGTTGCAGATTGCCGATGGCGGACGCGTGCTCCACCACTTCCAGACCGCGGAAGATGTCGCCCTCGGCGTCGGCCAGGGTCTTGCCTTGCTCGGCGGTCAGCAGCGCCGCCAGCTCCTTCATGTGCTCGCGGATCAGCTGCTGGTATTTCAGGAAGATGCGCGCGCGCGCGCCGATGGCGGTTTTCTTCCAGCCGGCGAAGGCGGTCTTGGCGGCGCTGACGGCGGCGTCGACTTCGTCCTGGGTGGCCATCGGCACCCGCGCCAGCACTTCCTGGGTGGCCGGGTTGACGATGTCACGCCATTCGGCGCTGCGGGATTCGACGAATTCACCGCCGATCAGCAATTTGATGGTGGGGACTGCCTGGGTCATGGTGCTGCCTCCGTCTGATCTTGAGTAAAGCCCGTTGCCGGCGGCGCCGGCTCAGGCGTAGCTGTAAAAGCCCTTGCCGCTCTTGCGGCCCAGGTGGCCGGCCTGCACCAGTTGGGCCAGCAGCGGGCAGGCGCGGTATTTGCTGTCGCGGAATTCGGTGTAGAGGATGTCCATGATGGACAAGCAGGTGTCCAGGCCGATCAGGTCCGCCAAGGCCAGCGGGCCGATGGGATGGTTCATGCCCAGTTTCATCACGGTGTCGATGTCCTCGGCGCTGGCCAGGTTTTCGTGCAGCGTGAAAGCGGCCTCGTTGATCATCGGCATCAGCACCCGGTTGGAAACGAAGCCGGCGGCGTCCTTGACCGTGACCGGGGTCTTGCCCAGCGCCTGGCTCAATTCGTAGACCAGCCGGTAGGCGGCGTCGCCGGTTTGCAGCGCGCGAATGATTTCCACCAGCTGCATCACCGGCACCGGGTTCATGAAGTGCATGCCCACCACGCGCTCCGGCTGGCTGACCCAGCTGGCGATGCGGGTCAGCGAAATCGACGAGGTGTTGGACGCCAGCACCGCGTCAGGGCGCACCACGGCGGCCAGTTCGCGGAAGATGCTTTCTTTGACCGCGGCGTTCTCGGTGGCGGCTTCCACCACCAGGTCGCGGTCGGCCAGATCGGCCAGGCGGGTGGTGGTCTGGATGCGGGCGAGAATGGCGGGGACGTCGGCCTCGGCCAGCTGATCCTTCTTCACCAGGCGCGCCAGGCTGGAGGCGACGGCGGCCAGGCCCTTGTCCAGCGCGGCCTGGCTGACGTCGGCCAGGCGCACTTCGTAACCGTGGCTGGCGAAGACCTGGGCGATGCCGTTGCCCATGGTGCCGGCGCCCACCACTGCGATTTTGGCTTGCATGTTGTTTCCTCGACTATTTGCTCTATGCTGTATTCAAGATAGCTTGACGTTTACGTTAACGTCAATCAACAATGACAAGCGCAACGGCGAATGTTGCGCGAATGGTCCGGCGGCGCCGGGGAGGCGGGAGAGGAAGATGGCGGAGCAGACCTACAGCATTACCGAATTGGCGCAGGAGTTCGACGTGACCACGCGCACCATCCGCTTTTACGAAGACCAGCAATTGCTGGAGCCGCTGCGGGCGGGGCAGCGCCGCATCTACAGCCGGCGCGACCGGGTGCGGCTGATGCTGATTCTGCGCGGCAAGCGCATCGGCCTGTCCCTGCAGGAAATCCGCGAGCTGTTCGCGCTCTACGACGCGGCCAGCGACGACGCGCCGCAGCTGCACGAATTCATCCGCATCCTGCAACGCAAGGAACAGCAGCTGCTGGAGCAGATGGAAGACATCAAGGTGGTATTGAGCGAAATTTCCCAATTGCGGCATCAGTGCGAGAAAACGCTGGACAAGCGCGGCGCGGATGCCCGGCAATCGACTTGAGGAGTGAGCAATGCAACAGCAAGACATCGTGATCGTGGGCATGGCGCGCACCGCCATGGGCGGCTTCCAGGGCGCTTTGGCGGCCAAGACGGCGGCGGAGCTGGGCGCGGCGGCGATCCAGGCCGCGGTGGAGCGCGCCGGCGTGCCGGCGGCGGACATCGACGAAGCCATCGTCGGCTGCGTGCTGCCGGCCGGTCAGGGCCAGGCGCCGGCGCGTCAGGCGGCGCTGGGCGCGGGCCTGCCGCTGGCGGTGAACTGCACCACGGTCAACAAGATGTGCGGCTCCGGCATGAAGGCGGCGATGCTGGCCCATGATCTCTTGCGCGCCGGCAGCGCGCGGGTGATGGTGGCCGGCGGCATGGAGAGCATGAGCAACGCGCCCTATCTGATGACCAAGGCGCGGGCCGGCCTGCGCCTGGGCCATGGCGAAATCAAGGACCATATGTTCCTGGACGGCCTGGAGGACGCTTACGACAAGGGCAAGCTGATGGGGGTGTTCGCCGAATGGTGCGCGGAGAAGTACGGCTTCAGCCGCGAGGCCCAGGACGCCTTCGCCATCGCCTCGCTGAACCGCGCCCAGGCAGCCATCCGCGACGGCCTGTTCCGCGACGAGATCGCGCCGGTGACGGTTAGCGGCCGCGGCGGCGAGCAGGTGGTGGACACCGACGAGCAGCCCTTGAAGGCCAATGTCGACAAGATTCCAACGCTGAAACCGGCGTTCAAGAAGGACGGCACGGTGACGCCGGCCAACGCCAGCTCCATTTCCGACGGCGCCGCCGCGCTGGTGTTGATGACGGCGGAGGAGGCGGCGCGCCGCGGCCTCCGCCCGCTGGCCCGCATCGTCGGCCACGCCACCCATGCCCAGGAGCCGGGCTGGTTCACCACCGCGCCGGTGGAGGCGATCCGCAAGCTGCTGGCCCAGGCGGGCTGGAGCGCCGGCGACGTCGATCTCTACGAGATCAACGAAGCCTTCGCCGTGGTGACCATGGCGGCGATGCAGGACTTGGGCCTGCCGCACGACAAGGTCAACGTCCACGGCGGCGCCTGCGCGCTGGGCCACCCCATCGGCGCCTCCGGCGCGCGCATCATCATCACCTTGCTGTCGGCGCTGCGTCAGCGCGGCGGCAAGCGCGGCGTGGCCAGCCTGTGCATAGGCGGCGGCGAGGCGACGGCAATGGCGCTGGAGTTGCTGTAAGAGTTTTTCAGGCGGCGAAGCTTGGTTGGGCCTAGCCCTCGGCCCACCAGCCCGGCCGGCCGCCGCGCAGCACGCCGCGCACCGGCTTGCGGCGGGCGATCAGCTCGGCGGAGCAACAGGCGTCCACCAGGGTCAGATCGGCGGCATCGCCGACTTGCGGCCACACGCGGCGGCCGGCGTCGTCCAGCGGCGTCAGGCCGCGGCTGATGTGGCGCAAGGCGCGGCTCAGCGAGTATTCATCGTTCCAGCCGTGGCGCTCGCCCAGACGGCTGGCGCGCTCGACGATGCTGCCGCTGTTGTAGGGCGTCCAGTGGTCGTTGATATTGTCGTTGCCCAGGCTCAGCGGAATGCCGTGCGCGGCCAGGACGCGCGGCGGCGGCATCGGCACGTCGATGGGCGCCGCCGACACGATGGCGATGCCGCTGGCGGCCAGCGCCGCGCACACCTGGTCCAGCCGGGCCGGTTCCAGTTCCCCCAGACAGTAAGCGTGGCTGACGCTGACCCGGCCGGCCAGGCCGGCCGATTCGCTCAGCCGCGCCAGCCGTTCCAGCGTATAGGCGCCCAGCTCGCCGCGCTCGTGCAGATGCAGGTCCACCGGTGCGCCGTGCTTGACCGCCAGCTCCAGCGTGGCGTGGAGCGAGCGTTCGATGTCGCCGTCCACGCTGGCCGGGTCCAGCCCGCCCACCACATTGAAACCGGAGGCCAGCGCCTGGTCCATCAGCTTGAGGGTGCCGCCGGACAGCAGGCCGTGCTGCGGGAAGGCGACCAGCTCGTAATCCAGCCAATGCTTGCGGCTGTCCAGCGCCAGGCGCACTTGCTCCATGGTGGCGAGACCGGCCACCGGGTCCACATTGCAATGCACGCGGGCGAAGGCGACGCCGTCGGCGGCGATCAGGTCCAGCAGCGCTTCGGCGCGGCGCCGGGTGTCAGGCAGGAAATCCAGCAGGAAACCTTGTTCCTCGCGGATGCGTTCCGCCACGCTGACGAAGGGCGTGGCGGCGCGCCAAGGCCCGCCGTAATGGCCTTTGTCCAGGTGGATGTGCATGTCGGCGAAGGCCGGCAGCGCCAGCCAGCCGCGCGCGTCCCGGCGCGGCCGCCCGTCTTCCGGGACGGCGTCGAAGCGCAGTTCGGCGATGCGGCCGTCGGCGATCAGCAAATGGGCGCGGCGGGTGGCGGTGGTGACGATCTGGCCGGCGGCGTCGCGTTCGAAGCCGTCTTCCAGCAATAAGGGGCCAAGCCAGTAGGCGGGTAGGGCGGTCATGCGCGGTGTCCTTGCGGCGGGAGTGGCGGTGTTGCGCGGCGCGCGCGCGACAATGGATTTTTTATCGCTAAGCACAGAAGGGATTGCACTTTATTACGTTCGAATAATTGCGTTAGCATGGTTCGACAAACCAACTCTAAGAGAATTCTGCGATGAAGCTTACCTTGATCTCGCTGGCTTTTGTCGCCGCCAGCCTGGCCTTGCCGGCGCAGGCGGCCTCCGCGCCGGTTGACGGCCACGCCTTGCCGCCCGGCATCGCCTGGCTGCAGGGCGATGTGCCGGCGGCCTTCGCCAAGGCCAAATCGGAAAACAAGCCGCTGTTCCTGTACTGGGGCGCGGTATGGTGCCCGCCGTGCAACCAGGTCAAGGCCACCATTTTCAACCGCCAGGACTTCATCGCCCGCACCCGCCAGTTCGTGCCGGTCTACCTGGACGGGGACAGCCCGGACGCGCAAAAACTGGGCAGCGAGTTCAAGGTGCGCGGCTATCCAACCATGATTCTGTTCCGGCCGGACGGCGCCGAGATCACTCGCCTGCCGGGCGAGGTGGACCCGGAGCGCTATCTGCGCACGCTGGAACTGGGGCTGGCGGCGGCGCGGCCGGTGAAGGCGCTGCTGCAGGCGGCCTTGGCCGGGGACAAGCTGGCGGACGGCGATTGGCAATTGCTGGCGGATTATTCCTGGGACACCGATCAGGCGCAGATCGTGCCGGAGAAACAGGTGGCGGCGACGCTGGCGGGTTTGGCGGACAAGGCGCCGGCGCAGCCGGCGGCCACCGCGCTGCGGCTGAAGCTGAAAGCGCTGGCCGCGGCTGCCGGCGAGGACGCTCCGGCGCCGGACCGCGCAGCGGGGCTGGCCGTCGCGCGCGCCGCCTTGGCGCAGCCGCGCGCCAACGCCGACATCCTGATCAATAGCGCCGCCGACATCGTCAAGGCGCTGAGCGCGGACGGGGCGGAGCGCCAGGCCTTGGCGGCGCAATGGGACGCCGCGCTGGAAAAACTGGCCGCGGACGCGGGTTTGTCCACCGCGGACCGCCTGGGCGCCTTGTCGTCGCGGCTGGCGCTGGCGCGTCTGAACCAGCCCAAGGGCGAGCTGCCGCGATCCTTGCGCGAGGAAGTCAAACAGCGGGTGGCGGCCGCGGACAAGGCCACAGCCAATCCTTACGAACGCCAGGCGGTGATCACCGCCGGCGCCGACCTGCTGACGCAAGCCGGCTGGCTGGACGAATCCGATACGCTGCTGAAGGCGGAACTGAGCCGTTCCCACGCGCCGTACTACCACATGCTGATCCTGGCCTCCAACGCCAAGCAGCGCGGCGACAAGGCCGCGGCGCTGGACTGGTACCGGCAGGCTTACGAAGCGGCCAACGGCCCGGCCACGCGGCTGCAATGGGGCGTCAGCTATCTGAGCGGGGCGATTGAACTGGCGCCGGGAGACGAGAAACGGATAGAGAGCACCGCCAGCGCCATTTTCAAGGAGGCGGGCGGCACGCCCAGCGCCTTCTACGAGCGCAACCGGCGCTCGCTGGAAAAAGCGGTGAACCGGCTCAAGGCCTGGGGCCGGCAGCAACAGCAGGCGGCGGCGCTGGCGCGGCTGGCCGGACAGCTGGACGAGGTGTGCGGCAAATTGCCGGCCGGCGATCCGCAAAAGCCGGTGTGCGAGGGCCTGGCGCAGTCCGCTCGCTCTTGAGTCAACCGGCGGCGGGCAGCGCCGACAGCATCACCTTGTCGCGGCCGTGATGCTTGGCCTGGTAGAGCATGGCGTCGGCCTCGCAGAACAGGCTTTCCAGCGAGGCGTGGCTGCTGTTCAGACAGGCCACGCCCAGGCTGGCGGTGAAACGCAGCCGCGCGCCGGCGTCCGGCAGCGGCAGTTCGATGCGGGCGATGGCGGCGCGCAAGCGCTCCGCCACCTGCGCCGCCTGCTCGCGGCCGGTGTCCGGCAGCAGAATGCAAAACTCCTCGCCGCCGTGGCGGCCGATCAGATCGGTCTGCCGCGCCTGCCGGCGCAGACAGTCCGCCAGCGCGGTCAGCGCCTGGTCGCCGGCCAGGTGGCCGTGGCGGTCGTTGATGCTTTTGAAGTGGTCCAGATCCAGCACGATCAGCGACAAGGCGCGCCGCTCGCGCTGAGCCAGGCGGAAGGCCGTCACCGCCTCCTCGTCGAAGCTGCGCCGGTTCAGCAAGCGGGTCAGGCTGTCGCTGCGCGATTGCTGCAACAACTGATCCATCGCCCGTTCGTACACCAGGTAGAGCTGGCACACCACCACGCCGTAGCCGGACCACTGCGTCATCAGCAGCAAGAGATTCTGTCTTTGGCTGGCCACTTCCATTTCCGGCTGTCCGGAAGACAGGGCCAGCGCCAACTGCGTCAGCTCCAGCAGCAGGGTCAGCACCGCCAGCGCCGAGGCCAGGGATTTGCCGGCGCGCGGGCTGTCTTGTTCCGCCTGCCACAGCCGCCAGGCAATCAGCCCCCACAGCAGGCAGCCGCCCAGCGAGAAGATGGCGTGGCGGGCCAGCGCCGAATGCGCCAGTCCGTCGTGGGCGAACAGCAGCAGCGGAATGAAGATCAAGGCCAGTCCCAAGGGCAGGCTGTATTGGCTGGAATGATTGTAAAAACGCTCGATGCTGATCAGCACCTGCAAGGCGGCCAGCTGGATCAACAGCTTGGCGCCGATGGAGATCAAGGCGGGGTCCAGATCCAGCGGGGCCAGGTAGAGCAGGCCGGCCGCCGCGTCCAGCAGGCCGCCGATGGCGAGCGCCAATACGGCGGGCTGGCGCTGGCTGCGTCGCCAGAACAGGAAGGTGACCAGGGAGATGACCAGGCTGTAGCCGGCGGTGCAAGCCAGCGTTGTCCGTGGGTCGAGGAAAAATGACATCGTGTTCTATGGGCAAGGAGCGTCTGGCAGGGTATCGGCCAGGCAAGCGCACGACAATAGCAGTCTATTGATATTCATACAATTTCACTCTGAAATAAAACGCTGCCCCATGCCATGGGATGCGGCGGGTGCGCTACAATTATCTCTTTTGATTGTTGGTCTGCATCATGGACAAGCCGCGGTATCCGATCAGCGAGCGCGAAGTGGAATTCAGCGCGATGCGCGCGCAAGGCGCGGGCGGGCAAAACGTCAACAAAGTGTCATCGGCGGTGCACCTGCGCTTCGATGTGCGCGCCTCCTCCTTGCCGGAATGGCTGCGCGAGCGGCTGCTGGCTCAGCCGGACCAACGCTTGAACAAGGACGGGGTGCTGGTGATCAAGGCGCAGCAGCACCGCACCCAGGAATTGAACCGCGCCGACGCGCTGCAGCGCCTGCAGGCCTGGGTCGACGCCGCCAGCCACATCCCCAAGGCGCGCCGCGCCACCAAACCCACTTACGGCTCCAAGCAGCGGCGGCTGGCCGGCAAGACGCGGCGCGGCGAGGTCAAGTCCCTGCGCGGTAAAGTGGATCTATAGCCGGCCCAATTGCTTCGGCGGAATCGCGGGAATGTATTAGTGTTAATGCTGTGGGCATTAATATTGAGGCAAAGGGGCCGCGATGAAAGGCTTGACGATTAGGGCGCAGCTGCAGCTGCTGGCTTTCGGCATAGTGGTGTCCTGCCTGCTGATCGGCGCGGTCGGCTACCAAAGCACGGCGCACCTGGCGCGCAGCATCAATGAGTTGTTGGACAGCCAGGGCGCGGTGCGCCGGCAGATGGACGCCGACATGATGCACGACGCGGTGCACGGCGACGTTCTGGCGCTGATGCTGGCGCAGAAGAACGGCGATCGAGCCGCGCTGACGGAAATCCGCAAGGACGTGGACGAGCACCGCAAGCGCTTTCTCGGCGCGATGAAGGAAAACCAGGACAAGATCAACGATCCCGACGCCCGCGCCTTGCTGCAGCAGATCCTGCCTGTGGTGGAGCGCTACACCGCCGCCGCCGCCGCCATCGTCGCGGTCGGCTTCGACCAGCCGGAACAGGCGACGGCCAAGCTGAAGGATTTCCAGCAGGACTTCGCGCTGCTGGAAGACAAGATGGAAAAACTGGCCGACGCCATCGACAACGGTTCGCGGCGGCAGAACGACAGCACGGTGGCGCAGGTGGGCGTGGCCGCCGTGCTCATCATCGTCGCGGCGCTGGCCGCGGCCTTGCTGATGGCCTTGCTGTGCTGGTGGGTGGCGCGTTCGGTGCTGCCGCCGATCGAGCGTTTCAAGGACGCGGCGCAACGCATAGAGCGCAGCGGCGATCTGTCCATCCGCGCGCAGGCGGGGCGGCGCGACGAGCTGGGCGCCGCCATCGGCGAATTCAACACCTTGATGGACACCTTGCAAGGCATTGTCGGCAAGGTGGGCCAGACTTCCGGCGCGCTGGGAGACTCCGTCGACGAGATTTCCCAGCTCACCCAGAGCGTGGAGCAGGCCAGCCGGCTGCAAACCGATTCGGCGCAGTCCATGGCCGGCGCCATCCAGCAATTGGCGGACCACCTGGCCAGCGTGGCCGAGCACGCCGACAGCACCTTGCGGATCGCCGGCGAAGTGGGTCAATGCTCGAGCGAGGGCAGCAAGGCGGTGCAGCAGACCGTGGGCAATATCGGCAACCTGGCCCAGACCATTCATCACAGCGCCAACAGCGTGCAATTGCTGGAGGGCGACATCCGCAAGATAGGCGGCATGGTGGATTCGATCCGCGGCATTGCCGAGCAAACCAATCTCCTGGCCTTGAACGCCGCCATCGAAGCCGCGCGCGCCGGCGAATCCGGCCGCGGTTTCGCCGTGGTGGCCGACGAGGTGCGCGCGCTGGCGGAGCGCACTTCGCAGGCGACGGCGGACATCGTCAACGTCATTTCCCAGCTGCAAGCCACCTCGGAGCAAGTGGTCAGCGGCATGGAAAACGGCGTAGGCCAGGTGGAGCAGGGCGTGGAGCTGGTGAAGCAGCTGGGCGGCATGGTGGACCAGATCGGCCGCCAGGCCGGGGTGGCGGAGGAGCGCATCCGCAACATTTCCCGGCTGCTGGACAATCAAAAAGAGGCCGGCGCGCAAATCCTGGTCAACGTCGACGCGGTGACCCAGCATGCCGGGACCACCAGCCGTTCGGTGGAGCAGGTGCAGGACGAATTGCTGCAGCTGCGCGGCCATTTTGGCGAACTGAGCGAGTCTATCCGCCATATGCGGGTCTGATCCGGTTTGGCCGTCACGGACGGCGCGGGTAGAATGCACGGTTTTTCGACACGCGAAAGCGATGTGAGGATTCGGCCATGGCCAAGAAACAAAAACAAGACGAGTTGGACGAGGAAACCCGCGCGTTGCTGGAATGGTGCGCCGAGGTGGAAACCCATCTGGTGGCGGCCGGCGCCACGGTGGCGGAGGCGCAGGAGCATATCGAGGAACAGGCGGAGTGGTACACCGACCAGTACTACGACGGCCTGAGCCCGGAAGAGGCGGCGCGGGCGGCGCTGAAATGAGTCGACGCATCGCCGTTATCGATTTCGAAACCAACGGCGCGTCCCCGGGACGCGACTGTCGCGCCACCGAAATCGGCGTGGCGCTGCTGGAGGACGGCCGCATCGTCGGCCGTTACCAAAGCCTGATCAACGCCGGGGTGTGGATTCCGCCGATGATTGAGCGGCTGACCGGCATCAGCAACGCGATGCTGCGCGACGCGCCGCCGCCGGCGGTGGCGATGGCCGAAGCGGCGCGCTTCGTCGGCGACACGCCGCTGGCCGCTCACAACGCCAGCTTCGACCGCAAGTTCTGGGATTACGAGCTGGCCCAGCTGGGCCTGTCGCGCAGCCAGGACTTCGCCTGCACCCTGCTGCTGTCGCGCCGGGTGCTGCCGCAGGCGCCGGACCACAAGCTGGGCACTTTGGCGCGCTGGCTGAGCCTGCCGGACACCGGCCGCGCCCACCGCGCGCTGGCCGACGCGGAAATGGCCGCGCATTTGCTATCGCATTTGCAGGGCGAACTGAGCAGCCGCTATGGCGCGCATCTGTGTGAGCACGGCCAGCTGTGCGGCATGCAGAAGATCAGCGCGGCCAAGATAGGCCAGTATCTGCAAGCCCAGGCCGGCTGAACCGCGGTCCGCGTCGTGATGAGGCGGCGCAAATCTCAGCCGCTTTCGTCTGGCGTGCCGACGCCAAACTCCGGTCTGGCCGCGAACCAGGCCAGCGCCCGTTCGCGCAAGGCGGCGACGGCCGGCGTCTCCGCGCGCTCCCGCAGGCAGGCCAGCACGATGCGTTGCGCCGGCAGCGGATCGGCGATGGGCCGCAGCGCCAGCGGCCGGCCGTCATAGCTGTGGTCGCCGCTGGGCCGGGTGTAGGCGATGGCCACGCCCAGGCCGTGAGCCACCATGCCGCGTTGCAGCTCAAGGCTGCGGACCGACTCCAGCCGGGCCGGCCGCAGGCCGTGCATGCGCAGCAAGTCCAGAAAATGCGGGCCGCTGTGCGCCTGCTCGGTCAGCAAGAGCGGCCATTCGCATAATTCCCTCAAGCCCACCTGTTCGTTTCGCGCCAGCGGATGATCGGCCGCCAGCAGCGCGTGGGGCGCCAGTGTGCGTAGTTCGGTCAGCGCCAGCGCGGGCGGCAGCGCCAGATCGTAGCTGATGGCGACGTCCAGCCCGCCTTGCAGCAATTGCGGTCCGATCAGGTCGAAGCCGCACTCCCGCGGTTCCACGCGCAAGGACGGATGCCGCTCGCGCAGCGCGCGCAGCAAGGGCGGCAGGCAGTAGGGCGCCAGATCCTCGAAGCAAGCCAAGGCCAATTCCCCGGCCAAGGCGTCCGCGCCGTCGGCCAGCCCCTCCAGCGCCAGCGCGGCTTCCACGGTCCGCCGCGCCTGCGCCAGCGCTTGCCGGCCAAACGGCGTCGTCGCCATGCCGGAGCCGCGGGTGCGCACGAACAAGGCCTGTCCCAGGATGCCTTCCAGCTCTCCGACGGCGGCGGATACCGCCGGCTGGGAGACGTTCAGCCGTTCGGCCGCGGCGCTGATGCCGCCGTGACGGGCCACGGCCAGCGCGTAGCGCAATTGACGTAAGGTCAGCTTCATCGCTTTTTCCGAGGAGAATGATCAAAACATATTATTTTATTTTGGCATGGACTTGCGCTGATAGTGAGGGCAGTCGCCCGCAGTGGCGGCGTGTATCCATACAAGAGGAGGAGAAGCTCATGTCAGCCTGTCCCGAAATGTCCATCGCCGACATCGCCGCCTTTCAGCGCGACGGCGCCGTCTGCCTGCGCGGCCTGTTCCGCGATTGGGTGGATGTCATCGCCGCCGGCATCGAGCGTAATCTGCATGCGCCCGGCCCCTACGCCGGCAATGTGGTCGCCGCCGGCGAGCCGGGCTCCTTCTTCGAGGATTATTGCAACTGGCGGCGTATTCCCGAGTTCGAGGTGGTGGTGACGGAGTCGCCGGCCGCGGCCGCCGCGGCTACCCTGATGCGCTCGACCCGTGCGCAATTCTTCCACGAGCATGTGCTGGTCAAGGAGCCCGGCACCCACAAGCCCACGCCCTGGCATCAGGACATCCCGTATTACTTCGTCGACGGTGAACAGACCGCCAGTTTCTGGATTCCGGTGGACCCGGTGCGCGAAGCCACTTTGCGGCTGGTCGCCGGCTCGCATCGCTGGGAGGAATGGGTGCGGCCGGTGCGCTGGAAAGACGATTCCGGCTTCTACGAGGGCGACGCGCGCCGCTACCGCGACGCGCCGGATCCGGACAGCGAGCCGGGCATGCGGGTGCTGGAGTGGGCTTTGGAGCCGGGCGACGCGGTGCTGTTCGATTTCCGCACCGTGCACGGCGCGCGCGGCAATCCCGGCGGCGGACGGCGGCGGGCGCTGTCCTTGCGCTGGCTGGGCGACGACGCGCGTTACGCCGAGCGTCCGGGACGCACCTCGCCGCCGTATCCGGAGCACGGCATGAGGCCGGGCCAGCGCCTGCGCGAGGATTGGTTTCCGGTGCTGTGGCCGGCGGCCTGAGGTCTGTCAGGCGGTCCAGCGCATCAGGAATTCGCCGTCGGCGTATTGGATATCGACAAAGCCTAGGCGCAGGTAGAGCCGTCGCACCGGATTACGCTCCAGCACGCTGAGTTCCAAGGCGGCTCCTGCGTGTTCGGCCTCGCGTTGCAGACTGCGGATCAGCTTGCCGCCCAGGCCGCGGCCATGGCAGTCCGGCAGCAGTTGCAACTGGATCAACCGCCAGGCGGGGAGCCGGCGCGCGACTTTGAGCAGACCGATGTCCCGTTCGCCTTCGAGGATGATGGAGGCGTGTTCGAAACCATCGTGGACTCGGCTCAGGAGTGCATCTTCATCACAGGGGCGGCCCGCCGTTTGCAGATGGGGACCCATGCTGGCGCGGCGCAGCGCCAGTAGGAAGGCGAGGTCGCCGCGGACGGCCGGGCGCAAGGCGATGGGTTGGCTCAGCGTTTTTCTCCTGAAGTCGAGCTTGGAGACGCGGTGCTTTGCACCATAGAGAACGGCCCGCCTAGGCGGGCCGTTTGCTCGGATCAGGCGTCCAGTCCTTGCTGGGCCAGCGCCGCGGCGCGCAGAACGGCGCGCGCCTTGTTCTGGGTTTCCTGCCATTCCATGTCCGGCGAGGAGTCGGCGACGATGCCGGCGCCGGCCTGCACATAGAGCATGCGGTTCTTCAACACCGCGGTGCGGATGGCGATGCACAGGTCCATATCGCCGTTGAAGCCCAGATAGCCGACCGCGCCGCCGTAGATGCCGCGCTTGCTGGGTTCGAACTGGTCGATGATCTCCATCGCCCGCACCTTGGGCGCGCCGGACAGGGTGCCGGCCGGAAAAGTGGCCTTGAGCACGTCGATGTTCGACACCTCGGGGCCGACCTTGCCTTCCACGCTGGACACGATGTGCATCACATGGGAATAGCGCTCGATCGCCATATTGTCGGTGACGCGAACGCTGCCGGTGGCGGCGACGCGGCCCACGTCGTTGCGGCCCAGGTCCATCAGCATCACGTGTTCGGCGATTTCCTTGGGGTCGGCCAGCAATTCGGCCGCCAGCGCCTCGTCCTGCTCGCGGGTCTGGCCGCGCGGGCGGGTGCCGGCGATGGGGCGCACGGTGACGGTGTCCTGTTCGCGGCGCACCAGGATTTCCGGCGAGGCGCCCACCACGTGGAAGTCGTCGAAGTGATAGAGGAACATATAGGGCGACGGGTTCAGGCTGCGCAGCGCGCGGTAGAGGCTGAGCGGGGACTCCGCGAACGGCATCTGCATGCGCTGCGACAGCACCACCTGCATGATGTCGCCGTCGTGGATGTAGCGCTTGCAGGCGGACACCGCGTCCTTGAACGCTTGTTCGCCGTATTCCGACGCCGATTGCGTGCCTTGGGCCGGCAAGGACAAGGGCGCTTCCAGCGGCTCGCGCAGGCGGGCGCGCAGTTGCGCCAGCCGCGCCTCGGCTTTCAGCAAGGCGTTGGGCACTTCCGGATCGGCGTAGACGATCAGATAAAGCTTGCCGGACAGATTGTCCACCACGGCCAATTCCTCGGACACCATCAGCAGCATGTCCGGCGTGCCTATGGTGTCGGGCTTGCTGGTTTCGGACAGCCGCTTTTCGATGTGGCGTATGGTGTCGTAGCCGAAATAGCCGACCAGGCCGCCGGCGAAGCGCGGCAGGCCGGGTTGCGGCGGGGTGCGGAAGCGCTGTTGGAAGGCTTCGATGAAGGCCAGCGGATCGCCGCTGTGACGCTCGATCACCTTGTCGCCGTATTCCACCTGCACCTGCTGGCCGTTGACCCGCAAGCGGGTGGTGGACGGCAGGCCGATGAAGGAGTAGCGGCCAAAGCGCTCGCCGCCGACGACGGACTCCAAAAGATAGGAATAGGGCTGGTTGGCCAGCTTCAGGTAGACCGACATCGGAGTGTCGAGATCGGCGAACAATTCCAGGCTGACCGGAATGCGGTTGTAGCCGGCGGCGGCCAGGCGGTTGAATTCTTCATGGGTCATGGCGGGTCCTGCGCTCTTGTGGTCGTGGTGAGGTCGAATGCAGCTTGTCAAACAGGCATTGAGCGGCGCCATCGGCATCCAAGCCGGTATCCTTGCTTCGTCATGAAGTCGTCATCCGTAAAAGAAGTTATCAGCTGATCAGCTATTCTTCATCAAATCGTATAGTTCGGCAATATTGGACACCGTGAGATCGGCGCCCAGCGCGGCGGCGTCGGCATAGCCGTAGCTGACGGCCACGGCGGCGCAGCCGGCATTGCGGGCGGCCAGCACGTCGTTGGTGGAGTCGCCGACCATGGCCATCTGTTCAGGCTGTATGCCCAAAACCTGGCAAACGTGCAGCAAGGGCAGCGCCGACGGTTTCTTTTCCGCCAGGGTGTCGCCGCCGATGATCAGGCTGAAGCAATCGCGCAGCCCCAGTTGTTCCAGCAGCGGCAGCGCCAGCCGTTCGGATTTATTGGTGATCACCGCCAGCGGCAGCTGCAGCGCGCGCAGCAGGCCCAGGCCGTCGGTCACGCCCGGATAGATGGTGGTGTTGTCGCTCAGGTGCTCGCGGTAGTACTGGATGAAGAAGACGTAGCCGCGTTCCCACAGCGCCGGATCGGCCTGGCCGTCGCGCTCATTGGTCAGCGCGCGGTGCACCAGGCTGGCGATGCCGTCGCCGACGTGTTCTTGAATGCGCAGCGCCGGCAGCGGCGGCAGGTCCAGATGTTCGCGCATGGCGTTGGCGGCGGCGGCCAGATCCGGGATGGAATCGACCAGGGTGCCGTCCAGATCGAAGGCGACGGCTTTGATGTGTTTCAGGTTCATAAGCGTTTCAGCGCGGCGGCCTTGGCCGCCACTTGTGACGTGTCGCGCGCGTCCGCGCGCGACAGATTTCGTAAACAGGCGTCAGCCCAGGTTGCGGATGTCCACCACGGTTTGCAGGCCAAAAGCCGGCGACAGCAGATGGTCGACGATGCGGCGCGCGGCGGCGGCCGGGGTGCTCAGTTCGCCGTCCGCCTTCAGCGCGTCGAAACGGGCTTTTTGCGGGAACTGCTCGGCGTCGCTGCCGCGGATGCTGGCCTGCATGTCGGTGTCCACCACGCCGGGATAGAGCGCGACGATGTGCGCGGCGTTGTCCTGGCCGGCCTGTTCCGCGGCCACGCTGCGGCTGAAGTGGTCCAGCCCGGCCTTGGTGGTGCAATACACGCTCCAGCCCGGGTAGGGTTTGGCGGCGGCGCCTGAGGAAATGTTCAGGATGCGGCGGCGGGCCTTGAGGCCGGCGCTGGCGCGCAGCAGCGCGTCCGTGGCCAGCATCGGCGCCGCCAGATTGATCGCCAGCGCGCGGACCAGGTCTTCGGCCGGGTAATGGCCGGCCTGGGCGATGGGCGTCACCACGCCGGCGTTGTTGATCAGGTTGAGGCTGGCGCAGTCGGCCGGCTTCAGCTGTTCCAGCGCGGCGGCGATGGCCGGCGCCACCGCGGCGGCGTCGGAGAGGTCGGCGTCTATGGCGCTCAGGCGTTCCGGGTAACGGCGCGTCAGCGCGGCCAGCGCGTCCACGGCGCCGCGCGCCAGGCCGGCGACGCGGTAGCCGTCGGCGAGCAGGGCTTCGGTCAGCGCCAGGCCAAGGCCGCGGGAGGCGCCGGTCACGATGAAGGCGTGCATATTCTGTGCTCCTGGGGTGAGGGCCGGCTTCAGCGGAGTTGGGCCAGTTCGGCGCGCATCTCGTCGATCACGGTTTTGTAATCGGCCTGGCCGTAGATGGCGGAACCGGCGACGAAGGTGTCGGCGCCGGCTTCGGCCACCGCGCGGATATTGTCGGTCTTGATGCCGCCGTCCACTTCCAGCCAGATTTCGCTGCCGTGCCTGGCGGTGTATTCATCGATGCGGCGGCGCGCCTCGCGCACCTTGTCCAGCGCATGCAGGATGAACTTCTGGCCGCCGAAGCCCGGGTTCACCGACATGATCAGCACCATGTCTATCTTGTCCATCACATGGTCCAGATAGGACAAGGAGGTAGCCGGGTTGAACACCAGGCCGGCCTTGCAGCCGGTGTCCTTGATCAGGCCCAGCGTGCGGTCGACGTGCTCGGAGGCTTCCGGATGGAAGGTGATGATGTCCGCGCCGGCCTTGGCGAAGGCGGCGGCCAGGCTGTCCACCGGTTTCACCATCAGATGCACGTCGATGGGCGTGCCCTCGCAGTGCGGGCGGATGGCTTCGCACACCATAGGCCCTATGGTCAGGTTGGGCACGTAGTGATTGTCCATCACGTCGAAATGGATGATGTCGGCGCCGGCGGAGATCACGTCGCGAACCTCTTGGCCAAGACAGGAAAAATCGGCGGAAAGAATGCTGGGAGCAATACGGAAAGTGCGCATAGGGCGTTGCTTTGGGCAAGGATGAACACGGGATGGCCACATTCTACCGCGCCAAAAGCGTTCCGGCGGGATAAAATGAAGCACAAACAACAAAAGGAGCGCTGAACATGGCGGAAAAAACCTACCGTGTCGAAGTGGAAGCCGAACCGCATTACATCGAAGAACAATCCAATATGGCCAACGACATTTATGTGTTTGGCTACCGCATCCGCATCACCAATACCGGCAGCGAGCCGGCGCAGCTGGTCAGTCGCCACTGGATCATCGCCGACGCCAACGAGCAGGTTCAGGAAGTGCGCGGCATGGGGGTGGTGGGCGAGCAGCCGCGCATCGAGCCGGGCCAGTCTTTCGACTATTCCAGCGCCACCCATCTGAAAACGCCTTACGGCTCAATGAAGGGCAGCTATCAGTTTCTGGCCGACGACGGCAAGCGTTTCGAGGCGGAAATCCCCGAGATGAATCTGGTGGCGCCGCGCGTGCTGCATTGAGAACCCGTTCAAAGTCCGCCGAGCTCTGGCGATACGGCGTTGAAACCGGCTTAGGAATGCTCAATGCGCCGCTTGGCCATTGCGCATTTTCGGCCGCAACGCCTTGTCTCGCCCCCGCTCGCTGGACTTTGAACAGGCTCTGAGACTTCGCAAAGCCGGCGGCGCTATTTTTCCCTGGGCCAGGTCCACCACACGATGAAGGTGGCCAATCCGCCGGCAATCGCCGCTTCCAGCAATAATATCCACATGTCCGCGCCCCCTGGCGAGCGTTGATGATGTTCGCAAGACAACTCAACTCTCACTTTGGAACAGCTTGACGCAACAGGCAATCCCAAATATGCGTTTTACCCATTCCGGCCCGGCTCCGGACCGCCGCAACGATATCGCCACCCTCAAGACGCTTGTGCCCTATTTATGGGTGTTCAAGTGGCGGGTGCTGCTGGCGCTGTCCTGTATGATTTTGGCCAAGGTGGCCGCGGTCAGCACGCCCTTGTACCTGAAAGACATCGTCGATCAACTCTCGGTGCCGGCCACCCTGTTGGCCTTGCCGGTGCTGGCGCTGGCCGGCTACGGCTGCGCCCGCCTGCTGTCCAGCGTGCTGGGCGAGCTGCGCGACGCGGTGTTCGCGCGGGTGATACAGGGCGCGGTGCGCAGCGTGGCCGGCGGCGTGTTCCAGCATCTGCTGCGGCTGTCGCTGCGCTTTCACCTGGAGCGTCAGACCGGGGGCATGAGCCGCGACATCGAGCGCGGCACCAAGGGCATAGGCTTTTTGCTGAACTTCACCGTGTTCAACATCCTGCCCACCTTGCTGGAAATCGGCATGGTCACCGCCATTCTGCTGCACCGCTACGCCTGGCCGTTCGCGCTGGTGACCTTCGGCACCATCGCCGTCTACATCGCCTTCACCCTGGTGGTGACCGAGTGGCGCACCGTCTACCGCCGCAGCATGAACGATCTGGACTCCAAGGCCAACGCCAAGGCGATAGACGCGCTGCTCAATTACGAGACGGTCAAATATTTCAACAACGAAGGCTACGAGGCGGCGCGCTACGACAAGAATCTGGCGGCCTGGGAAGCGTCGGCGATCAAGAACCAGGTGTCGCTGTCCATGCTCAACGCCGGCCAGGGCCTGATCATCGCCAGCGGCGTCACCCTGATCATGGTCTTGTCCGCGCGCGAGGTGGTGGCCGGGCGGATGACGGTGGGCGACGTGGTGCTGGTGGCCACCTTCATTACCCAGTTGTACGCGCCCTTGAACTTCCTCGGCTTCGTCTACCGCGAGATCAAGCATTCGCTGGCCGACATCGAGCGCATGTTCGCGCTGCTGGGCGCCAACGAGGAAGTGGCGGACGCGCCGGGAGCGACGGTGCTGGCCGCGCCGGCGGCCGCGGTGCGCTTTGAACAGGTGGGCTTCGCTTACGAGAGCAAGCGGCGGATTCTGAACGAGGTCAGCTTCGACATCCCGGCCGGCAAGACGCTGGCGGTGGTCGGCGCCAGCGGCGCGGGCAAATCCACGCTGTCGCGGCTGCTGTTTCGCTATTACGACGTCGGCGAGGGCCGCATCCTGGTCAACGGCCGCGATATCCGCGAGCTGAGCCAGGACAGTCTGCGCGCCCATATCGGCATCGTGCCGCAGGACACGGTGCTGTTCAACGACACGGTGTATTACAACATCGCCTACGGCCGGCCCGGCGCCAGCCGCGAGGAAGTGATGGAAGCGGCCAAGTCCGCGCACATCCACGATTTCGTCAGCAGTCTGCCGGACGGTTACGACACGATGGTGGGCGAGCGCGGCCTCAAGCTGTCCGGCGGGGAAAAACAGCGGGTGGCGATTGCGCGCACCATTCTGAAGAATCCGCCCATCCTGATCTTCGACGAGGCCACCAGCGCGCTGGATTCGCGCACCGAGAAGGCGATCCAGCGCGAATTGGCGGAGATCTCAGCCAATCGCACCACGCTGATCATCGCCCACCGGCTGTCCACCATCGTCGACGCCGACCAGATCCTGGTGATGGAGGCCGGGCGCGTGCTGGAGCAGGGCAGCCACCGCGAGCTGTTGGAGCGCGGCGGCCGCTACGCCGAGATGTGGCGTTTGCAGCAGACGGAGCAGTCGGCGACCGACGACGTCTGAGAACCTGTTCCAAGTCTGCCGCGCGGGAGCGCCGCGGTCTTGAACCGGCTCAGGGCTGGCGTCGGCCGGCGGCCTTGAGTTCGCTCATCGCCGCCAGTACGGCGTCGGCCAGCGTCAGCATGCGCTGGCAGTCCGCGCTTTGAGGGTGGCCGGCGAAGTCCAGCGCGGGGGACAGCGCCTGTAAGGCGCGGCGGGCGCTGGCGGCCACGTCGGCGGCCAGATTGAAATCGCCGGGCGACAGCACCCGGCCGTTGCGGATTTTCTTGTAGTACACGGCCGCCATCTGCGCGTACTGCTCCGAGGTTTGCTGAGCGGCCAGGCTGGGCTGCAAAGCCTCCAGCAAGCTCATGATTTCGCGGCAGGCCTGCTCCGCGGCGTTCCAGCGCTTATCCTGTTGCTGGCGTTGCTGCGCCTGGGGCTTGGTCGCGGCTTTCTTGCTCGCCATCTTGGGCTCCTGGGAAAAAGTCAGAGCGCCGCATTCTAGCCATCCCGGCCGCGGCGCGCCACCGTCGCGCTAATCGTGCAGGTGGAAACCGAGCAGGGCGTCGTCTTCGCTGGGCAGCGACAGTTCGACGAAGTCGTTCAGGCAGAACAGGGTCAGTTTGCCGCCGTAGACGGCGCCGGTGTCCAGGTTCAACACATTGTCGAAGCGGGTGGCGCTGGTTTGCGGGGTATGGCCCACCAGCAGCAGGTCCACGCCGCGCACAACGCCGCCGCGGCCGTGGCGCGCGCGTTCCCGCGACCACAGCGCGACGTTGCGGCCGCTTTCCGGCAGCGTGCCGTTGGCGAGGCCGGCGGCCAGCGCGTCCCAGTCGTTGCCGGGGCAATCCGCGTGCACCACGCCGATCTTGCCGCCGTCCGCGTCGCTGACTTCTATCGCGTAGGGCAGGCGCTGAAAAGCGGTCAGGCAGGCTTGTCGCTGAGGCGCGGGCAGGGTCAGCAGCCAGGAGCCGCCGTTGTTGACGTGGCGGATTTCGGCTTGCTTGTCGCCCAGTATCGAATCGATCGCCAATTGTTCGTGATTGCCGCGCACCGCGTAGAACCACGGTTGCGCCAGCCACTCCAGCACCGCCGCGCTGTCGGCGCCGCGGTCTATCATGTCGCCGACTGACAACAGACGGTCGCACTCGGGATTGAAGGCGGCCATTTTCAGCAAACGCGACAATTGGCGGAAGCAGCCGTGAATGTCGCCGACCGCCCAATCGCGGCCTTGGGTATTGCGTTGCAGCTTCAGAATCATGCTCGAACTCGGGGGTGGGGTGCGGCTATTTTGCGCCATGCCAATGGTTTTGTCATTGTGTTGATAGTTTCACAATTAGAATTGTTTTGATTTGACTATCAAAGGCTTACCGAGTTCGATGTCATCCGGGGCTAGGCGGTTCGCCATTCCTGGCAGAATTGCCGGCGGAAGTCCCGCAGCCACTGCAGCCGTTGCTCCGCCATCTTTCGGCCGGCCTCGGTTTGCATCATGGCCGGCAATTTGGCGAGCTTGACCTCGATGTGGTCCAGCGCCCAGCGGCGGTCGTCCAGCTGGCGGGCCTCGCCCAACGGATCTTGCGGATGAGCCAGCGCCGAGTCCATGCGCCCGGCGGTGTAGAACAGCCGCGCCAGGCCGACGGCGCCCAGCGCGTCCATGCGGTCGGCGTCCTGCACGATGCGGGCTTCCAGGCTCTGCGGCGGGATGGCCGCGCTGAAACTGTGCGCCTCGATGGCGTGGGCCACGCCGTCCAGCCGTTCCGCCGGAAAATCGCCGGCGGCCAGCAGCGCGCGGGCGCGGGCTGCGGCCTGGCGCGAGGCCAGATGGCGTTCCGGATGGTTTTTCGGCAGGTTGACCAGGTCGTGCAGATAACAGGCGGCCAGCACGGTCAATGCGTCGGCGTCGGGATGGGCGTCCAGCAACTGCCGGGCGCAGGCCCAGACGCGATGGAAATGATTGAGATCGTGGGCGCCGTCGTCGTCGCCCGGCTGTTGTTGCAGCAGGCCGATCAGGCGGACGCGCCAGTCGTCTAGCGTCGCATCGGAAAGAATGGAGTTCATGGCGGCGGCAAGGATTGGGGCAGGGGATTACAGCCCCAATCCGCGTCGCCGTCAAGCCGGCGATTTAACAGTTCTCAGCCTGCGTTCAGCTCGCAGTAGCGCGCCGCGATCGCCGAGGCCAGGCGGGCGTTGTTCAGCACCAGCTGGATGTTGGCGGCCAGGCTGTTGCCGCCGGTCAGCTCGCAGACGCGAGCCAGCAGGAAGGGCGTGGATTCTTTGCCGGCCACGCCTTGCGCCTCGGCCTCGCCCAGCGCCTGCTCGATGGCGGCGTCGATCTTGTCGCGCGGCATCGCGTATTGCTCCGGAATCGGATTGGCCACCACCACGCCGCCGCGCAGTTGCAGGTTCCACTTGGCCTGCATCGTGGCGGCGATGTCGACGGCCTCGTCCAGACGGTGGTCCAGCTTGAAGGCGCTGTCGCGGGTGAAGAAGGCCGGCAGGTGGTCGCAGCGGTGGCCGATGACCGGCACGCCGTGGGTTTCTAGGTATTCCAGCGTCAGGCCCAGATCCAGGATGGACTTGGCGCCGGCGCAGACCACGGCCACCGGGGTTTGCGCCAGTTCCTGCAGGTCGGCGGACACGTCGAAGCTGCGCTCGGCGCCGCGGTGCACGCCGCCGATGCCGCCGGTGGCGAACACGCGGATGCCCGCCATCGCGGCGATGATCATGGTGGTGGCCACGGTGGTGGCGCCGCTGCGTTTGCCGGCGACGATGAAGGGCAGGTCGCGGCGGCTGACCTTGGCGATGTCGCGGCCGCCCTTGCCCAGGTATTCGATCTCGTCCGCGCTCAGACCGGCCTTCAGACGTCCGTCTATGATGGCGATGGTGGCCGGCACCGCGCCGTGGGCGCGGATTTCCGCTTCCACCTGCAGCGCGGTTTCCACGTTCTGCGGATAAGGCATGCCGTGGGAAATGATGGTGGATTCCAACGCCACCACCGGGCGGTTGGCGGCCAGGGCGGCGGCGACTTCGGGATGGATGTCGAGATGGGCGTTGTGCATTGCGTGCTCCTTAGTTGATGACGAGATCAGGCGTTCAGATAGGCTTCCACCGCCGCGCGGGACAGGGAAGGGTTGTTGGTGGCGGCGGAGGACAACGTCAGCGCGGCGCAGCCGCGAGCAAAACGCACGCTGTCCGCCAGCGACAGCTCATTGAGCCAACCCCAAGTCAGGCCGGCCATCAGCGCGTCGCCGGAGCCGGTGGTGTTGACGATGGCGCAGTCCGGCGCGTCCAGCCAGCCGTCGCCGGCTTCGCCGCTGTAATAGATGCCGGCGCCGGCCATGCTCAGCACTACGCGGCGCACGCCCTGGCCATGGAACCAGCGCGCCGCCTCCGGCGCGTGCTCCGCCCGTTCCAACGGCAGGCCGGACAAGGCTGCGGCTTCCAGGCGGTTGGGTTTCAGCGTGTGGATGCGCGACAGCCAGGGGCGGACGCGCTCGGCCTTGAACGCGGATACCGGATCGACGAACAGCGGCTTGTCGCCGCTTTCGGCGATCAGCCAGGCCAGCGCGTCGGCGCTCAGATTGGTGTCGGCCACCACCGCGCCGGCGTGGCGCACCAGCTCGCTCTGCGCTTGCAGGCGTTCAGGCGTCAGCCGGTTGAGGATGTCCATGTCGTTGATGGCCAGCGCCATGTCGCCGTCGGCCTGCTGGATGGACAGATAAGTGGAGGTGGCGGCGTCCGGCAGCGTCAGACAGCCGCGCACGTCGACGCCGGCGCGCTGGGTGGCTTCCAGCAGCGAGCGGCCGTGGATGTCGTCGCCCACCACCGAGACCAGCCGGCAGTCGGCGCCCAGCCGCGCCAGGTTTTCCGCGACGTTGCGCGCCACGCCGCCGGGCGAGCAGCGCACCTGGCCGGGATTGGAGTCGCCGTGGCGCAGCGCGGCGGCGGCGCTGCCGACGATGTCCATATTGGCGCCGCCGACGGCGGCGACATAGCGCTGTTCGGCCAGGATGTAGCCTTTGCCGCGGATATGCCCCTTTTGCACCAGATTCATGATGTGCCCAGCCACCGCCGAGCGGCTGATGCCCAGTTGATCCGCCAGCTCCTGCTGCGGGATCAGCGGATCCAGGCGCAGCAGAGAGAGGATTTGTTGTTCCCGCTCAGTCATCAAACATTTGTCCGTTTCGCAAACATTTGTTTGATATTACGGCATTGGCATGCCGGAGGTCAAGGGCGGCGCATTTCCCATTGCGACAGCCACAGACGAGCGCCGCAAGACCGCAGCAGGCCGGCGCCGGCTTCGTCGTCGGCGTCTAGATTGCTGATGGCCAGCGCGGGCGCGGCGGTGTCCCGCTGAACGGCGGCCAGCAGCGAGCGGGCGACGCCGCGGCGCCGATGCGGCGGCGCAACCGCCAGTTCCGCGACGTCGCCGGCGGCGGAGTAAAGCGCGTAGCCCAGCAAATCGCCGTTCTGTTTCGCCGTCATCAAGAGCAGCGGCGGCCGCGCGCGCTCCAGGCTGTCGCGGCTATTGGGCACGGCGGGCTCGCTGTGTAGGGGCCAGCGCGGCCATTGCGAGCGGTCAGCGGCTTCGCAGCGCCAGCCGGGCGCGGCGTCCACGGCCAGCGCGTGTTCAATGCGGTAACAGTCCAGCCGGCGGCGTGGGCGGAAGCCCAGCTTCAGATAGGCGGCCATGGCCGCGGCGTTGTCGCTGATCACCTCCAGCTGTTGACGCTGTATGCCCCGGCTGGCCAGCCGCCGGCTGACCGCGGCGGCCATCGCCTGCAGCAGGCCTTGGCGGCGCGCGTCGGGCGTGACGCCGGTGGCGACGCAATAGCCGATCGGGCCGGCCTCGTCGCAGTGCACGCCGGCCAGCCACAGACCGACGAGCGCGCCGTCGCGCCAGGCGCCGATGCTCAACTCCGGGCGCCAGCCGCGCCGATGCAGCATGGCGGCCAGCTGTTCTTCGTCCATTTGCATGGGCAGCAGGTAGTCGCTGAATGCCAGCCTGAAGGCTTGATGGATGAGGGGGAAATCGATCAGGGACAGGCTGTGCAGGCGCATGGACGGGCTCGGGTCAATTAGGGATGGGCTGATTATGCGCGGCGACGGCGCGGCGCGGCCGGCGCTGTCGTGAATTGGATACAAAAGACTAAATTCAGCGATGACAGCCGACGACGATGCGTCTAGACTATAGCCATGCGCATTGTGCGTGTTTCAGAGGGAGGCGAAGTATGGATGGATTGAGTCAGATCAGCGGGCAGGGCGTGTCCAACAGCATCCAGATCTACGCATTGAAAAAAGCCATGTCGGCGCAGTCGCAGTCGGCTTTGAGCTTGGTGCAAGGCGCGTCCGACAATATGGCGCAGGCCCAGGCCAGCAATCCGGCCCATCTGGGGCAGAATATCGATACCCGCGCCTGAGACGGCGGGGTGACTGGAAAAGCGGCCTAGGCCGCTTTTTTTATTGCCGGGTTCAGAACCTGTTCACGATGCGCATATGAGCATTTCGAAGCGGTGCTCGCCGCGCCACGTCTCATGACGCGCAGCAGATCGTAAACAGGTTATCAGGCGCTGAGCGCCTGATCCCAGTCTTCCGGAAATTGCCGTTCCAGCCAGTTCGCCAGCCATTCCGCCGCGCTCTCCCAGCGCGTGTCCAGCATCATCATATGGCCAAGATGGGGCAGGATGTCCGCCGCCACGTCCAGACGCCGCGCGGTGGCCACCACATCTTCCGGCCCCACCAGCTGGTCTTCGGCCGCGCCCAGCACCAGCGCCGGCAGCCGCGCCAGCGGCCGGTTGGCCAGCGGGTTGATCAGGGTCATGTCCATCAGCGCTCGCTGGCTTTCCTGCTGGCAACGGCTGATCAGCAGTTCCACCGCCGATTCCGGCGCGTCCGGCGACAGCAGCATGTCCTTCAGTTCGATGAACTCCGGATCGTACAGGCCGTGCTGGTACATATTGAGCTTGAGAAACAGCGCCGGCGCCTGCGTCAGCAGCCGCAGGCTGGACGAGGCGAGCCCCCCGGGCGGGACCGAGGCCAGTAAGGCCGCGCCGGGCAGCTTGCGGCGGCTCAGGTATTGCTGCACCACGTAGCCGCCCATGGAGTGGCCCACCATCACCGGCGCGGCCGGCAATTGCTTGAGCGCCGCGTCGAGATTGCGCACATAGTCGTCGACGCCGATCGCGGCCAGGTAATCCCGGCCCTCGCTGCCGCCGTGTCCCTCCAGGCTCAGCGCCCAGCAATCGTAGCCTTGCCGGGCGAACCAGGGCATGAAGTATTCCCGCCAGCACCAGGCGCCGCAAAAGGCACCGTGCACGAACAACAACGGCGGCGCGAGACGCGCCGCCGTTGGCGCCGGGGCTTGATGCAGCAGCTCCAGGCGCGGGGACATCACAGCACTTCGGCGGCGTGGTCCGCCAGCCGCGAGCGCTCGCCGCGCTGCAGCGTGATGTGGCCGGAATGGCCCCAGCCCTTGAAGCGGTCCACCACATAGGTCAGGCCGGAACTGCCCTCGGTCAGGTAGGGGGTGTCGATCTGCGAGATATTGCCCAGGCAGACCACCTTGGTGCCGGGGCCGGCGCGGGTGATCAGGGTCTTCATCTGCTTGGGCGTCAGGTTTTGCGCCTCGTCGATGATCAGGTATTTGTTGAGGAAGGTGCGGCCGCGCATGAAGTTCAGCGATTTGACCTTGATGCGGGAGCGGATCAGGTCGCGGGTGGCGGCGCGGCCCCAGTCGCCGCCGTCGTCGTCGCTCTTGTTGAGCACGTCCAGATTATCCTCCAGCGCGCCCATCCACGGCGCCATCTTTTCCTCTTCGGTACCGGGCAGGAAGCCGATGTCCTCGCCCACCGGCACGGTGACCCGGGTCATGATGATTTCGGAGTACAGCTTCTGTTCCAGCGTCATCGCCAGGCCGGCGGCCAGCGTCAGCAGCGTCTTGCCGGTGCCGGCCTGGCCCAGCAGGGTGATGAAGTCCACCTCCGGGTCCATCAGCAGATTGAGGGCGAAGTTCTGCTCGCGGTTGCGCGCGGTGATGCCCCAGACATTGTTCTTGTGGTGGCTGTAGTCCTTCAGCGTCTGCAGTACCGCGGTCTTGCCCTCCACCTGGGTCACGCGCGCCTGCAGCGGCTGGGCGCCTTCCTGCCACAGCATCTGGTTGACGTAGAGGTTCTGACCGTCCGGGCCCTTGACCTGATAGTAGCTGCGGCCCTGTTCCTGCCAGGACTTCATGTCCTTGCCGTTGCGCTCCCAGAAGCTTTCGTCGATTTCCCGGGTGCCGGTGTAGAGCAGGTCGGTGTCTTCCAGCACCTTGTCGTTGAAATAGTCTTCCGCGTCCAGGCCCAGCGCGCGGGCCTTGATGCGCATATTGATGTCTTTGGACACCAGGATCACCGAGCGGCCTTGCTGCAACTCCTTCAGGGCCATCACGATGCCGAGGATCTGGTTGTCGGCCTTGCCCACCGGCAGAGACGGCGGCAGCACGCTGTGTATCGCCTGGGTCTGCAGGATCAGCTTGCCGGCGGCGGCGTCGCGGCTGGCGCTCTTCAGCGGAATGCCGGATTCGATCTTGGCTTCGGCCCCGCTGACGATCTCATCTAGGAAACGGCTGGCCTGGGGCGCGGTGCGCGCGGGCCCCCCCACTTCGGACATCCCCTTCTTGTGGGTGTCCAGTTCTTCCAGCGTGATGATGGGGATGAACACATCGTGTTCTTCGAAGCGATACAAGCAGGTGGGGTCGTGCAGCAGCACGTTGGTGTCGAGAACAAACAGCTTGCTGGCGCTGATTTTTTTGCGGCTGGCCATGATGATCCCCTGGTTTTATCGCGGGGCGGGCCGGGAATCGGCCGACCCCGTCGCGGTTTTTAGAGCGTCTTGACGAAGTCCAGCACCGCCGCGGCGTGGCCTGGCACTTTGACGCCGCGCCATTCGCGCGCGATGTCGCCGTTCCGGCCAATCACGAAGGTGCTGCGTTCAATCCCTCTGACCTGTTTGCCATACATATTCTTCATCTTGATGACGCCAAACAGATTGCAAACAACCTCCTCTGCATCGGACAACAATTCGAATGGTAGCTCCAGCTTGGCTTTGAAGTTCTCGTGAGACTTCAGGCTGTCGCGGGAAATGCCGACAACGGTGGCGCCGGCGGCGGCAAATTCGGCGTGCAGATCGCGGAAATCCATGGTTTCGTTGGTGCAGCCGGGGGTGTTGTCTTTGGGGTAGAAGTAGATCACCAGCGGCTTGGGGCTGCTGGACAGCTGAAACGAGACGCCGGCGGTGCCGGGCAGGGTGAAGTCGGGGCAAGCAATGCCGGACATGCAGTAACTCCTGTGGTGGAACTGGGTTGGTGCGTCCGCCTTGTTTTGAGATTAGCGGATTCCCGCCCGGTTAGACAATGGGAATGGGTAACGAAATTTTCACGGCGCGTGTTCCCGCCGCAGCAGCACCAAGAGCGCGCCGGCGCCGCCCATGGATTCGCCGGCCTCGCAAAAGGCCAGCACATCGGGATGGTGCTTGAGCCAGGCGCGCACCATGCGCTTGAGTACGGGCTGGCCGTTGGAGCCGAAGCCCTTGCCGTGTATCACCCGCACGCAGGGGCCGTGGCGCCGCGCCTGGTGCAGGAACAGCGCCAAGGCGTCCTGGGCCTGGTAGCGGTCGCAGCCGTGCAGGTCGAGCTGGCGGCAGACCGGCCAGAAGCCTGCGCGCAGCTTTTTCAGCGTGGCGGAGGGCATGCCGGGGCGGGCGAAATGGGCGTCGATCTCGGCCGGTTCGAACCAGCCCACCATCTGCTGCAGCAAGGCCTGTTGCACCGCTTCCGACGTCTGGCCGTGCTGATGGCGGCGGCGCGGATGCGGGCTGGGCTTGGGGCGAGGGCTGGCGTGGCGGTTGTCCGGCTTCAGTGGCTTGACGTCGCGGAACAGCTGGCGGAAATCCGGTTCCGGTTCGGCCGGCGGCGCGGCGGAAACGGAAACGCCAGCCGGCGCGCGGGAGTCGCGCACCTGCTGGCGCAGGCCTTGCAAGGCTTTCTTGAAGGCTTTCAAGTGTTTACTTCAGGCTGTCCAGGTAACGTTCCGCGTCCAGGGCGGCCTGGCAGCCGGAGGCCGCGCTGGTCACCGCCTGGCGGTAGATGTGGTCCTGCACGTCGCCGGCGGCGAACACGCCCGCCGCGCTGGTGGCGGTGGCGTTGCCCTCGCGGCCGCTCTTGGTGATCAGGTAGCCGGTGCCGTCCATTTCCAGCTGGCCTTTGAAGATCTCGGTGTTCGGCTGGTGGCCGATGGCGACGAAGAGGCCCATTACCTTGATTTCTTCGGTGGAGGCGTCCTGCATGGACTTCAGGCGCAGGCCGGTGACGCCGGAAGCATCGCCCAGCACTTCGTCCAGGGTGGCGTTCAGCTTCAGGCTGATCTTGCCTTCCTTGACGCGGTCCATCAGCTTGTCGATCAGAATCTTCTCGGCGCGGAAGGTTTCGCGGCGGTGGATCAGGGTCACGTGCTTGGCGATGTTGGCCAGATACAGCGCTTCTTCCACCGCGGTGTTGCCGCCGCCGATCACCGCCACGTCCTGGTTGCGGTAGAAGAAGCCGTCGCAGGTGGCGCAGGCGGACACGCCCTTGCCCTTGAACGCTTCTTCGGAGGCCAGGCCCAGGTATTTGGCCGAGGCGCCGGTGGCGATGATCAGCGCGTCGCAGGTGTATTCGCCGGCGTCGCCCACCAGGCGGATCGGTTTTTCATGCAGATGGGTGGTGTGGATGTGGTCGAACAGGATTTCGGTGCCGAAGCGCTCGGCGTGCTGCTGAAAGCGCTGCATCAGTTCCGGGCCCATCACGCCGGCGGCGTCCGCGGGCCAGTTGTCCACGTCGGTGGTGGTCATCAACTGGCCGCCTTGCGCCAGGCCGGTGACCAGCACCGGCTTCAGGTTGGCGCGCGCCGCGTAAACGGCGGCGGTGTAGCCGGCGGGGCCGGAGCCAAGAATCAGCAGGGGGCTGTGGCGAGTCGTGGTCATGATGTTTTCCTGTGTGAGAAGCGGGTAATGAAACCGATTGCGTCAAACCGGGGCGGCCGGTTGGGCGCCGAGGTCGAGTCGTTCAGTTCTGAAGTATGGTGTCTGTCCGTCGGAATCCAAGAGCAAGAGCGGACTATTCAGCCAGCGGGCCCGCGCGCGGGCGCCAGCGTTTCGGCTGACAATATACAAGAGCGGCGGGGCAAGGTTAAGCGTTGGCTTGATTGGAATATTCAACATTGCTGATTGAATTCCTTTATCGCCGTTCCCGGCCGTCCTATCGGCCGGGCTTGGTTCTGGCTGAAATCATTTGCGCATTCACGCGTCGATTCAAAAGCTTGCCGTTTTTCGGGGCGCCGTCATGCCGGAATCCGCGGCGGGGCTAGGCCCGCTTGGCCCGCCGCGGCCGCGCGGCGGCTACTTGCCAGCACCGGCCGCGTGCTATACTGTCCGTTTTCGCGTTGGGTGCGTGGTGTAACTCCGCGCAGCGCCACCTCTGAGGTGAGGCAATGTCCTTCGTGTCTGCCGATCCGTGGCGTCGTACCGTCCCAGATGACTAAACCTGTCACACACTTAAGGATTTAACATGCAAGTACAGCTGGAAACATTGAGCAATCTTGAGCGCCGCATGAATATCGCCCTGCCGATGGCGGCCATCGACACGCAAGTGGCCGAGCGCCTGAAGCGCGTGGCCCGCAACGCCAAGATTCAAGGTTTCCGCCCGGGCAAGGCTCCGCTGAAGATCGTGGAAATGAACTACGGCGCCCAGGTGCGTGAAGAAGTGATGGGTGAACAGGTTCAACAGGGTTTCTACTCCGCCGTGAGCGAGCAGAAGCTGCGCGTTGCCGGCTACCCGCGCTTCGAGCCGGTAGCCGCCGGCGACGACAAGGAAAACTTCAAGTTCGCCGCCACTTTCGAGGTTTACCCGGAAGTGAAGGTTGGCGAGCTGGCCGGCAAGGAAGTGGAAAAGCCGCTGACCCCGGTGACCGACGCCGAAATCGAGAAAACCATCGATATCCTGCGCAAGCAGCGCACCCGCTACAACCGCGTTGAGCGCGAAGCCGCCACCGGCGACCGCGTGATCATCGACTTCAAGGGCGCCATCGACGGCGTGCTCTTCGAAGGCGGTTCTTCCGAGAACTTCCCCTTCGTGCTGGGCCAAGGCCAGATGCTGGCTGAGTTTGAAGCGGGCGTCGCCGGCATGAAGGAAGGCGACATCAAGAGCGTGGAAGTGAGCTTCCCCGAGGATTACCACGGCAAGGATGTGGCCGGCAAAACCGCCGTGTTCGAAATCCTGCTGAAGAACGTGGCTGAAGCCGTGCTGCCGGAAGTGAACGAAGAGTTCGCCAAGCTGCTGGGCATCGCCGACGGCGACGTTGAGAAAATGCGCGCTGAAATCCGCAAGAACGTGGAGCGCGAAGTGAAGCGCCGTCTGCAGGCCCGCACCAAGGAAAACGTGATGCAGGCGCTGTTGGACGCCACCGAGATCGAACTGCCGAAAGCCCTGGTCAGCCTGGAAATCGGCCGTCTGGTCGAGCAAGCCCGTCGCGACATGCAGCAACGCGGCATGAACGTCAAAGACATGCCGTTCCCGCCGGAACTGTTCGCTCAGCAAGCCGAGCGCCGCGTGGCTCTGGGCCTGATCCTGTCCGAAGTGGTGGAATCCAACAAGCTGGAAGCCAAGCAGGACCAAGTCAAGGCCATGATCACCGAGTTCGCCGACAGCTACGAAGATCCGGCTGAAGTGCTGACCTGGTATTACGCCAGCCCGGACCGCCTGGAAGGCCCGACTTCCATGGTACTGGAAGACAATGTGGTTGAATTTGTGCTGTCCAAGGCCAATGTTGTAGAGAAAGAACTGTCCTTCGACGCCCTGATGGGCAACAACGCCTGATAACAGCTGGAGTGGCCGATGAAATCGATGATGGAACCTCAAGGTCTGGGCCTGGTGCCCATGGTGGTGGAACAGAGCGGCCGCGGCGAGCGCGCGTATGACATCTACTCGCGTCTGCTGAAGGAACGCATCGTGTTCCTGGTGGGCCCTGTCACGGATGAGTCGGCCAACCTGGTTGTGGCGCAGATGTTGTTCCTTGAATCGGAAAATCCGGACAAGGACATCCACTTCTACATCAACTCGCCGGGTGGGTCGATTACCGCGGGCATGTCCATTTACGACACGATGAACTTCATCAAGCCGGATGTTTCCACCTTGTGTATTGGCCAGGCCGCCAGCATGGGCGCCTTCCTGCTCGCCGCCGGCGCGCAGGGCAAGCGCTTCGCGCTGGCCAATAGCCGGGTGATGATTCACCAGCCGCTGCTGTACGGCGGCGGCCTGTCCGGCCAGGTCACCGATATCGAGATCCATGCTCGCGAACTGGTCAAAGTCAAGGCCAAGATGAACGAGCTGCTGGCCAAACATAGCGGCCAGCAACTGGAGCGGGTGATCGCCGACACCGAGCGCGACAACTTCATGTCCGCCGACGAGGCACAGGCCTACGGCTTGATCGACAAAGTGCTGACGTCCCACAAGGACGTGAAAGCTTAAGGAGCGATGGAATCCGCCAATGGCTGATAAGAACAGCAATGAAAAGCTTCTCTACTGCTCTTTCTGCGGCAAGAGCCAGCATGAAGTCCAACGCCTGATCGCCGGGCCGCAGGTCTTCATCTGCAACGAATGCGTCGAGCTGTGCAACGACATCATTCGCGAGGAGCTGGAGAAGGGCGTCGGCGACGCCGCGTCCTCCTCCGAAGACAGTCCGCTGCCTACGCCTCAGGAAATCCGCGCGGATCTCGACCAATACATCATTGGTCAGGATTTCGCCAAGAAGACCCTGTCGGTGGCGGTGTACAACCACTACAAGCGTCTGAGCAGCCCGGCAAGCAAGAGCGAGGTCGAGCTGGCCAAGAGCAATATCCTGCTGATCGGTCCGACCGGTTCCGGCAAGACCTTGCTCGCCCAGTCTCTGGCCCGCCTGCTGGACGTGCCCTTCGTCATCGCCGACGCCACCACGCTGACCGAAGCGGGTTACGTGGGCGAGGATGTCGAGCACATCATCCAGAAGCTGCTGCAAAAATGCGACTACGACGTGGACAAGGCCCAGCGCGGCATCGTCTACATCGACGAGATCGACAAGATCTCGCGCAAGTCGGAAAACCCGTCCATCACCCGCGACGTATCGGGCGAGGGCGTGCAGCAGGCTTTGCTGAAGCTGATCGAGGGCACCGTGGCCTCGATTCCGCCGCAGGGCGGCCGCAAGCATCCGAATCAGGAATTCATCCAGGTGGACACCACCAATATCCTGTTCATTTGCGGCGGCGCTTTCGACGGGCTGGAGAAGATCATTCGCCAGCGCTCGGAAAAGGGCGGCATCGGCTTCGGCGCCGACATCAGCTCCAAGGACGACGGCAAGAGCTTGTCCATGTTGTTCCAGGAAGTGGAGCCGCAGGATCTGATCCGTTTCGGTCTTATTCCCGAGCTGATCGGTCGGCTGCCGGTGGCGGCCACGCTGGAGGAGCTGGACGAAGAGGCGCTGGTCACCATTCTGACCCAGCCGAAGAACGCGCTGATCAAGCAGTATCAGAAGCTGTTCTCGATGGAGTCGGTGGAGCTGGAAGTGCGTCCGTCCGCCTTGCGGGTGATCGCCAAGCAGGCGCTGAGCCGCAAGACCGGCGCGCGCGGTTTGCGCTCCATCCTGGAACGGGCGCTGCTCGACACCATGTACGAGCTGCCGTCCATGGCCGACGTGGAAAAAGTCGTGGTGGATGAAAAGGTTATCGACAAGGGCGACAAACCGCTGTTCATTTATCGCGACAAGGACGACAAGGCGCAATCGGCCTGATTGTCCGCCGCGACTCCGGAGACCGCCCAAACCGGGCGGTTTTTTATTTGTAGAGCCGGAAATCTGATTTAGTATGGGGGTGTTGAATTTTACTGTCCGCCCCCCATCTCCCAAGCATTGTTTCATAAGCAAGGTTAGGTGATATGCCGCAACCCGCAGAACTCAAAGAAGAAGCCACGCTGCCATTGCTGCCGCTGCGCGACGTGGTGGTCTTCCCCCATATGGTGATCCCGTTGTTCGTCGGCCGCGCCAAGTCCATCCGCGCGCTGGAACTGGCGATGGACGAGGGCAAGCAAATCCTCTTGGTGGCGCAGCGTTCCGCCTCCAAGGACGAACCGTCCGCCGACGACCTGTATCAAGTCGGCACCATCGCTTCGGTATTGCAGATGCTCAAGCTGCCGGACGGCACCGTCAAGGTGCTGGTCGAAGGCCGTCAGCGCGCGATGATCGAATCGGTGGGCGAAGAAAACGAATGCTTCGTCGGCGCCTTCAAGCCGCTGAGCCCGGAGGCCGAGGAATCGACCGAAACCGAGGCGATGCGCCGCGCGCTGCTCGCGCAGTTCGAGCAGTACGTCAAGCTGAACAAGAAGATTCCGCCGGAAGTGTTGAACTCGCTGGCCGGCATCGACCGCGCCGGCCGCATGGCCGACACCATCATCGCCCACCTGCCGCTGAAGCTGGAACAGAAGCAGGAAGTGCTGGAGATGTTCGACGTACAGCAGCGTCTCGAGCACCTGATGTCGCAGCTGGAAGGCGAAATCGACATCCTGCAGGTGGAAAAACGCATCCGCGGCCGCGTCAAGCGGCAGATGGAAAAGAGCCAGCGCGAGTACTATCTGAACGAGCAGGTCAAGGCGATTCAGAAAGAGCTGGGCGAGATGGACGAGGTCAGCGACCTCGACGAGCTGGAAAACAAGATCAAGGTCGCCGGCATGAGCAAGGAGGGTCGCGAGAAGGCGATGTCCGAGCTCAAGAAGCTGCGCATGATGTCGCCGATGTCGGCGGAAGCCACCGTGGTGCGCAACTACATCGACACCCTGCTCGAACTGCCGTGGAAGAAGAAGACCAAGATCAGCAAGGACGTGGCCAAGGCCGAGGAAGTGCTGGACGAGGATCACTTCGGCCTGGAGAAGGTCAAGGAGCGGATTCTGGAGTACCTGGCGGTGCAACAGCGCGTCGACAAGCTCAAGGCGCCGATTCTGTGCCTGGTGGGGCCGCCGGGCGTGGGCAAGACCTCGCTGGGCCAGTCCCTGGCGCGCGCCACCAACCGCAAGTTCGTGCGCATGGCGCTGGGCGGGGTGCGCGACGAGTCCGAGATCCGCGGCCATCGCCGCACCTATATCGGCTCCATGCCGGGCAAGGTGCTGCAGAACATGAGCAAGGCGGCGGTGAAGAACCCGCTGTTCCTGCTGGACGAAGTGGACAAGATGGGCGCGGATTTCCGCGGCGATCCGTCGTCGGCCTTGCTGGAGGTCTTGGACCCGGAGCAGAACCACTCCTTCATCGACCATTACGCCGAAGTCGAATTCGACTTGTCCGACGTGATGTTCGTGGCCACCGCCAACTCGCTGAACATTCCGCCGGCGCTGCTGGACCGGATGGAAATCATTCGTCTCGCCGGCTACACCGAGGACGAAAAGGTCAATATCGCCACCAAATACCTGCTGCCCAAGCAAATGAAGGCCAACGGCGTGCAGGAGGGCGAGCTGGCGGTGCAGGAGACCGCGCTGCGCGACATCGTGCGCTACTACACCCGTGAAGCCGGCGTGCGCAGCCTGGACCGCGAAATCGCCAAGATCTGCCGCAAGGTGGTGACCAGCGCCTCGCTGAAGGCCGGCAAGGCGAGCAAGGTGACCGTCAGCGGCCGCAACCTGGACAAATTCCTGGGCGTGCGCCGTTTCGATTACGGCATCGCCGAGGACGAGAACCGCATCGGCCAGGTCACCGGCCTGGCGTGGACCGAGGTGGGCGGCGAACTGCTGACCATCGAGGCGGTGTCGCTGCCGGGCAAGGGCAATATCATCCGCACCGGTCAGCTGGGCGAGGTGATGCAGGAGTCCATCACCGCGGCGATGAGCGTGGTGCGCAGCCGCGCGCGTTCGCTGGGCATCAAGCCGGACTTCTACGAGAAGAGCGATATGCACATCCACGTGCCGGAAGGCGCGACGCCCAAAGACGGGCCCAGCGCCGGCATCGCGATGACCACGGCCCTGGTGTCCATCCTGACAGGCATTCCGGTGCGCGCCGACGTGGCGATGACCGGCGAGATCACGCTGCGCGGCGAGGTATTGCCCATCGGCGGCCTGAAAGAGAAGCTGCTGGCGGCGCATCGCGGCGGGATCAAGCACGTGTTGATCCCCAAAGGCAACGAAAAAGATTTGGTTGAAATTCCCGCCAATATCAAGCATAAAATCGAAATCCATGCCGTTAAGTGGATAGACGAAGTCTTGGCTTTGGCCTTGGAGCGGCAACCGGAGCCTTTGTCGGAAGAAGAAAAGCCGGCGGAGGAGTTGCGAGGGACGCAGGAGGCAGCGCAAGGCGTGTCCGTGATGAAGCATTAAGAATCATGGTCTTAGCCGAACGCTGAATAACTTGTGTTCAAGCGGCTTTCCAGTGTGTTTGCGAAATGGCAAAATGCCCGTCAAAGCCGCTTGACACAAGGATTTCGCCCTTGCTATAAAGCAAGCGGTTTTTATCCGAATTACGTAGACCGAGAACGACGAAAGGGGACTTACGTGAACAAGTCTGAACTGATTGACGCTATTGCCGCTGAGGCCGATATCTCCAAAGCCGCCGCCGCCAAGGCGCTGGACGGCATGGTGGCCGCTGTAACCGACGCTCTGAAAAAGGGCGACACCGTGACCCTGGTGGGCTTCGGCACCTTCTACGTTGGCGAACGCGCTGAACGCAGCGGCCGCAACCCGAAGACCGGCGCCACCATCAAGATCCCGGCAGCTCGTTCGCCGAAGTTCCGTGCTGGCAAGGCACTGAAAGACGCGCTATAATTAGCGGCCTTGGCAGCCCCTAGCGGCTGGCAAGGTGTTTCGAGGGGCGTTTAGCTCAGTTGGTAGAGCGTCTGCCTTACAAGCAGAATGTCGGCGGTTCGACTCCGTCAACGCCCACCAAAGTTTCGGTTGGAGTGGTAGTTCAGTTGGTTAGAATACCGGCCTGTCACGCCGGGGGTCGCGGGTTCGAGTCCCGTCCGCTCCGCCAGAACTCACAAAAAGGTGAACGAAATACAGCGTTCACCTTTTTTTTTGACAAGGGTGGCTCAAGCCAATCGCCATGTTCGAGTTTGTCCAGAACAATAAAGTCTTCATTCAGGTTGTATTGGGAGCTGTTGCGTTGACCTTCGTGGGCTTCGGCGTGGGCAGCTATGAAGCAGCTTCCGACGACCCTTATCTCGCCAAGGTAGGTTCCGCCAAGATTTACAAGCGCGATCTGGATCGAGCCTTGGAGGGCCAGCCCACCGATCCGGCCAGCCGCCAGGCCGCGCTGGAAAACCTGATCCGCCAGGAACTGCTGCTGTCCGACGCACATGACCGCGGCGTCACCGTCAGCCCCGAGCAGCTGCGCAAAGTCATCGCCTCCATTCCCGCCTTCCAGGACAACGGCAAGTTCAGCCCGGAACGCTATCGCGAATTCCTGCAAAACCGCTACCCGTCTCCTGAAGCCTTCGAAACCCAGGTCAAGCGCGACATCGTGCTGCAAAGCCAGCTGACCGGCATCGCCGGCACCGAGTTCGTCGCCGGCACCGTGGTCAACCGTCTGGCCGGCCTGTTGGGCGAGGGCCGCGAAGTGCGCTCTTTGCTGTTGAAGCCGGCGGATTTCGCCGCCGAGGTCAAGACCGACGACGCCGCGCTCAAGGCCTTCTACGACGCCAACCTGAAGCGTTTCCGCGTGCCGGAGCGGGTCAAGCTCGACTACGTGCTGCTGTCCCAGGACGCCTTGGCCCAAGGCCTTAAGCCCAGCGACGCCGAGCTGCAGAAATACTACGAAGAACACAAGGCCGAGTTCAGCAACGAACAGCGCCGCGCCTCCCATATCTTGCTGACGGTGGCCAAGGACGCCAAGCCGGAGCAGAAGGCCAAGATCAAGGCCGAAGCCGAGGCCTTGCTGAAGGATGTGCGCGCCAATCCGGCCCGTTTCGCCGAACTGGCCAAGGCCAAGTCGCAAGATCCGGGCTCCGCGGCCAATGGCGGCGATCTGGGTTTCTTCGGTCACGGCATGATGGTCAAGCCTTTCGACGACGCGGTGTTCCGCATGAAGCCGGGCCAGATCAGCGAAGTGATCGAAACCGAGTTCGGTTATCACATCATCAAGCTGGACGAAGTGAAGGCTCAGGACTTCGCCGAAGTGAAGGCGGCTATCGCCGAGAAGCTGCAGCGTCAGCAGGCGGGCAGCCTGTTCCGCAGCCAGGCCGACAAACTGACCGAACTGGCCTACCAGCAGGGCGATTCGCTGAAGGCGCTGCAAGAGCAGCTGAAGCTGCAGCCGCAGCATTCCGATTGGCTGAGCCGCGGCAAGCCGGCGGCGGACCCGCTGCTCAACAGCCCCAAGGTGCTTGAGGCTGCGTTCAGCGAAGACGTGCTGAAGAAGAAGCACAATAGCGAGCCGGTGGACATCGGCAACAGCCGCCTGTTGGTGGTGCGCGTGGCCGAACATCAGCCGGAGCGTCAGCAGACGATGGACGAGGTGCGCGAGGTGATCAAGGCCGAGCTGGTGGCCAAGGAAGGCGCCAAGCTGGCCGAGAAGAAGGGCCAGGCGCTGTTGGCTGAGCTGAAGGCGGGCAAGGGCGAGGGCAAGGCTTGGAGCGAAGCCAAGACCCTGCTGCGCCGCGATCCGGCCGGTCTGCCCATCGCCGACGCGCGGGCGGTGTTCGCCGCTCAGGCGGGCAAGCTGCCGGCCTTCGCCGGCGCCAAGCGCGACAACGGCGAATACGCGCTCTATCGCATCGACAAGGTGATTCCGGCGCCGACGGCCAGCGAGGCCGAACGCGGCCAGCTGAGCGCGATCCTGGGCGAGATGAACGCCAACGCCCAGCTGTCCAGCTATCTGGACACCTTGCGTCAGAAGTACAGCGTGACGATGGGCAAGCAGGGTTTGTCCGACGCGCAATAAGTCCGGTTTGAATGATGTCCGATCGCCGCCGTCAGCGTTTGCTGGCGGCGGTTTTTCATATGCCGCGCGCTGATTTTCTTATAAGTTTGAGCGCTAAGCGGACGATTTTTTTGAGCGGGATGAGATAATTTCAATCTTTTTTAGTCGGAACTATTGACTGGAAACGAAAATAGATGTTCAATCATAAACAAATTTAGTCGCCGATTTGAACACAGCTTGCGGGCGTAAAACAGCTAAAGCGTGGGTAAGCAGCCCCAGACGTGATCCAGCATCTGCTTACAGTAATCTCGATTCCGCAGTGATTCCGAAGATTCCCATGCAAGGCCCGCCAAGTTCATTGGCGGGCCTTGTGTTTTTGGAGTATTTGGAATGATTCATCTGCAAAATGTTCGTAAGCGTTTCCGTCACCCCGAGGGGGGCTGGTTCGATGCGGTCACGGACACCTCTCTCACGATTCGTCCGGGCGAAGTCTTCGGGCTGATCGGCTTTTCCGGCGCCGGCAAATCCACCTTGCTGCGCCTGATCAATCTGCTGGAGCGTCCGGACCACGGCGCCGTCATCGTCGACGGCGAAGACCTGACCAGCCTGTCCGCCAAGGCCTTGCGCCGCGCGCGCCAGAATATCGGCATGGTGTTCCAGCAATTCAATTTGATGGCCAACCGCACCGTGGCCGGCAACGTCGCCTTCCCGCTGGAAGTGGCGGGCTGGGCCAAGGCGGATATCGACAAGCGCGTCCATGAATGCCTGGAAGTGGTGGCCCTCTTGGACCGCGCCAATCACTATCCGGCGCAATTGTCCGGCGGCCAGAAGCAGCGCGTCGGCATCGCCCGCGCGCTGGCGCCCAATCCCAAAGTCATCCTGGCCGACGAGCCCACCTCGGCGCTGGACCCGAAAACCACTCAAGCCGTGCTGGATTGTCTGAAGGACATCAATCAACGCTTTGGCGTCACCATCGTCATCGTCACCCACGAGATGGGCGTGGTGAGGGCGATCTGCCATCGCGCGGCGGCCCTGGACGCCGGCCGGGTGGTGGAAGTGGTGGATGTGTCGAATAACGAGGTGGCGGCGGATTCCGATCTGGCGCGCTCGCTGCTGGAGGCCGCGTAATGGATGCCGCAACCCTGAACGAAGCATTGCAAAACCTGGTGAGCATGGGGCCGGAAATCTGGCAGGCTTTCCAGGAAACGCTGGTGATGCTGGGCATAGGCCTGAGCGCGGCCGTCTTGCTGGGCGGTCCGCTCGGCATCGTGCTCTACCTGACCCAGCCGGGCCAGCAGTTCGCCAACCGCGCGCTGAACGGCGTGCTGGGCTGGGTGGTGAACCTGGTGCGTTCCTTCCCCTTCATTATCCTGATGGTGTCGCTGGTGCCGCTGACGCGAGCGCTGGTGGGCAGCACCATCGGTCCGGTGGCGGCTTCGGTGCCGTTGGCCTTTGCCGCGATTCCGTATTTCGGCCGTCTGGTCGAGCAGACGCTGCGCGAAATTCCGCGCGGCGTGGTGGAGGCGGCCGAGGCGATGGGCGCCAGCCCGCTGCAGATCATCTGCAAGGTCTTGCTCAACGAGGCGCGCTCCGGCCTGATTTCCAGTCTGACCATTCTGACCATCAGCTTCCTGAGCTATACCGCGGTGGCGGGAGTGGTGGGCGGCGGCGGCATCGGCGATCTGGCCATCCGTTACGGCTACTACCGTTATCAGACCGATGTGATGGTGGCCATGGTGCTGATGCTGGTGGCGCTGGTGCAAGTCATCCAGCTGCTGGGCAACCGGCTGGCCGCCAAGCTGGACAAACGTTGACATCCGCCGGCGCCAGGCGCCGGCAGGGCTAAGCTTTTACCTATCAATGGACAAGCAGGAGAAACAAATGCGTAGATTCGTGATCAAGGCAGTGGCGGCGTCGGTATTGGGCTTGGCGACGGCGGGCGCGGCGCTGGCGGCGGACCCGGCCAAGAAGGACATCGTGATCGGCACCACCGTCGGCGATTTCGGCGATATGGTCAAGCAATCGATCAAGCCCATCCTGGAAAAGCAGGGTTACAAGGTCAAGCTGGTGGAGTTCACCGATTACGTGCGTCCTAACCTGGCCTTGCAGGAAGGCGCGCTGGACGTGAATGTGTTCCAGCACAAGCCCTATCTGGACAACTTCGTCAAAGAGCACAAGCTGAACCTGAAAGAAGCGTTCCAGGTACCGACCGCGCCGCTGGGCATCTACGCCGGCAAGATCAAGGCGCTGAAAGACGTCAAAGTGGGTTCCACCGTGGCCGCCCCCAACGATCCGTCCAATTTCGCCCGCGCGCTGGTGATGCTGGCCGATCTGGGCTGGGTCAAGCTGAAGCCGGGCATCAACCCGCTGACCGCTTCCGAGCGCGACATCGCCGTCAATGTGAAGAAGATCAAGATCATTCCGCTGGAAGCCGCGCAACTGCCGCGTTCGCGCAGCGATGTGGACTTCTCGGTGATCAACGGCAATTACGCCACCAGCTCCGGCATCAAGCTGACCGAGGCGATCTATCAGGAAAAGAGCTACGCCTACGTCAACTGGGGCGCGGTGCGCACGGCGGACCTGGCCAAGCCCTGGGCCAAGGACGTGGTGGCGGCTTACAACTCGCCGGCGTTCAAGGCTTTCGCCAAGCAGAAGTACGCGGGCTACAAGCTGCCGCAGAATTGGAACTAAGCGCAGGCGCTTATTCGCGCGCCGGCAGACGGCCGGCGGCGCAGGATTTCTTGTAACACTCCTGGCTACAAGACTTGATGGGAGGGCTTTGCCCTCCCAATTTTTTTGCGCGCTTAAAACGTGTTTACGATCTCGCGAGCGAAGGTGAGACAAGGCGAAAACCGCTGAGAAAGCGGAGTGTACACACGGTACATGAGCATTTCGAAGCGGCACTCACCGTGTAACGCTCCACAACGCGCAGCAGATCGTAAACAGGTTCTCAGGCCCGCTGACAAAACCTCTGATCCTGCATTGCGCCTCCTTGTCGTACTACTGGTACTGTCTGCGTCGGCGCGCCTTGGCTCAGGTGCGCTGCGCGGTTTTGTTAAGGCTCTTATTTCAGATAGGAGCGCAAGACGCCCACCACCTGTTCCAGGTCCCGGCTGCGCTGCAGCGGGTCGTCGGCCTCAGGGCCCAGATGTTCGCGCAGATGGCCCTCCATCACTTCCATCATCAGCCCATTGACGGCGCCGCGCACCGCGGCGATCTGTTGCAGCACGGCCGAGCAATCGACTTCCTGTTCCAGCGCGCGTTCCAGCGCTTCCGCCTGGCCCTTGATGCGGCGGACGCGGGTCAATAATTTCTTCTTGTCTTTCACGGTATGCGGCATGCGCGCGGCTTCCTTCTATTGATAATATACTGGGGTATAGTATATTGACGCCAATCCGCCGCCGGACGCGTTGATTCCAATCGTTCACGGCGGCCAAATGGAACTCATTGTAAAGAAGGTCAAAGATGCCGCCAATCGCCGAGCTGATCCAACAGGGCAACATCAATCTCTGGCTGTTCATTCCGTCCGCCATCCTGTTAGGCGCGCTGCACGGGCTGGAGCCCGGGCACTCCAAGACCATGATGGCGTCTTTCATCATCGCCATCCGCGGCAGCATAGGCCAGGCGGTGCTGCTGGGCTTGTGCGCGGCCTTGTCGCATTCGCTGATCGTCTGGCTGCTGGCGGCGCTGGCGCTCCAATACGGCAATCAGTTGATCGCCGAACAGGCGGAGCCGTATCTGATGCTGTTTTCCGCCGTAGTGGTTTTGGCGGTGGCGGCCTGGATGTTGTGGCGCACCCGGCGGGACAATCTGGCGGCGCGGGCCATGCGGCGGCCGCCAAACGGCGGCAGCATGATAGACACCGGCCATGGTCTGGTCGAGGCCTTGCTTCTGCGCGAGGACGGTCTGCGCGTGGCCTTGTACCAGTACGGCGCCGGCCTGCGACGGCTGAAACCCGATGGGCGCGGCTTGGCTCTGGCGTGGCAAGGCGAGGAGGAGGCCGGGGAACTGGCTTTCGAAACTGAGGGGGAGTATCTGCTCAGCCCGCTCTTGCCGGCAGGGGCGATGGCGAAGGCCTTGCTCCTAAGCCATGGCGGTCACGTTCATCGCTATCCCGTGCGTTTCGCGCCGGCGGCCGGCGCCGAGGGAGCGGGGACGTATCGCCGGGCGGTGAGCGCGGGACCGGCCAAGCCGGCGCGAAGAGCGACGGCGACGCTGCCCGCCTATCAGGACGCGCATGAACGCGCGCACGCCGAGCACATCCAGCGGCGCTTCGCCGGCAGGAAGGTGGGTAATGCGCAGATCGCCTTGTTCGGCCTGACCGGCGGGCTGATACCGTGTCCGGCCTCGGTGACCATTTTGCTGCTATGCCTGCATCTGAAGCGCTTCTCCCTGGGCGCCACCATGGTGGCTTCGTTCAGCCTGGGGCTGGCCTTGGCGCTGGTCAGCGTCGGCGTGCTGGCGGCCTGGGGCGTGCGCCAGGCGGGCGCCCGCTTCGGCGGCCTGGGCGAGTGGGCGCGGCGCGCGCCCTATCTGTCCGCCGGCCTGATGTTCCTGGTGGGCTTGGCGATGGCCGCGCAGGCCGCGCGCGGCCTCGCCGCTTAGCGCTTGTTCAAGGTCTGCCGCGCTTCGTGGGGCGCGGCGCGGCCCAGGTAACGTCCCAGCCAGCGGTCTTGTTCCCACAGCATGTGCAATATCGATTCGCGAGCGCGGTAGCCGTGGCTTTCCGCCGGCAGGGTCACTAGCCGCGCAACCGCGCCCAGGCCTTGTAGCGCCTGGTATAGACGCTCGCTTTGCAGCGGGAAGGTGCCTGGGTTGTTGTCCATTTCGCCGTGGATCAGCAAGAGCGGGTCCTTGATCTGATTGGCGTAGTTGAACGGCGACATGGCTTGATAAACCTCTTTGGCCTGCCAGAAATTGCGTTCCTCCGATTGGAAGCCGAAGGGCGTCAGCGTCCGGTTGTAGGCGCCGGAGCGGGCGATGCCGGCATGGAACAGCCGGGTGTGCGCCAGCAGGTTGGCGCTCATGAAGGCGCCGTAGGAATGGCCGCCGACGGCGATGCGGGCCGGGTCGGCCACGCCCAGGCGCACCACTTCGTCCACCGCGGCCTGGGCGTTCATTTTCAGCTGCGGCAGATAGCTGTCGTTCGGCTCTTTCTCGCCTTCGCCGACGATGGGCATGCCCGGATCGTCCAGCACCGCGTAGCCGCGCGCCAGCATGGCCAGCGGTCCCCAATAGCTGATCCGATTGAAGCGGTAGGGCGATTCCGTCACCTGGCTCGCCGCGGCGGCGGTTTTGAACTCGGTGGGATAGGCCCACATCAGCAGCGGCAGTGGGCCGTCGCGCTTAGCCTCGTAGCCGGGCGGCAAATAGAGGGTGGCGGTCAGCGCCACGCCGTCGGCGCGCCGGTAGCGCAGCAGTGTCTTGGCGACGTCCTTCAATTGCGGCGCCGGGTGCGGCACATGGGTCAGCGCCAGCGGTCCGGACGCTTGCCCCAGCGCCAGACGGTAGAGATTGGGCGGCTGGCTGACGGATTCGCGGCTGAGCAGCAGGTCCCGGCCTGCGTCGTCCAGCAGCGCCGCCGGCCGTTCGAACCAGGGCGCTTGCGATTGCCACAGCCGCGTGGCGCGTTTGTCGTCCAGCGCGTAGCGGTCGACGAAGGGGCGGTCGCCTTCGGGGCCGGCGCCTTCGCCCAATAGATAGATGGCCTTGCCGTCCGGCGTGGTTTGCAGCACGGATTGTCCGTTGGCGTTGCTGATCATGGCCGCCTCGCCGGGGTCGCTGTAGCGGTCTTCCGATTTGCGGCTGCTCAGCAGTTCCGGCGGCCGGTCCTGGTCGGGGCGCGCGCGCCAGACTTTCAGTTCACGGCTTTTCCACCAGTGTTCGCGCACCAGGGCCAGGTCGCCGCGGCCCCAGCGGACGTCGGCGAAGCGGCTGGCCAGCCGCTGCAGCTGCCGCGGCGCTTGCTGGAAGGGCGCGGCTTGCAGATAGAGCGCGTCGCGTTCGGCGGCGTTTTGTCCGGGGTCGCCGCCGTCCAGCGCTTCGACCCAAAACAGGCTGGCCGGCGCGTCGGCGCGCCAGGCGATTTCGCGCGGGCCGGTCTCCACCGCGTCGTTGCCGGAAGGCATGCGTTCCAGCAGCGGCCGCTGGGTCACGGTATGCGCGATGCGGCCTTGCCGGTCCAATACGTCGACGCGCTTGGGGAAGCGGGAGATCGGCACCAGGCCGGAGTAGGGGCGTTGCAGGCGGGTGGCCAGCAGGTATTGGCGATTGGGCGAAGCGCTGACGCCGAGATAGCGGTCGGGTTGGCCGATGGGGCTGAGCTTGCCGTCCAGGCTGAGCAAGGCCAATTGGCTTTGCAGCTGGTAGTCCAGCAGGTCGGCGTCGTAGGGGGTCTTGAGCAGGTCGGGATAGGTCCGGGTCTGGGACGGCGCGCCACCTTCGCTTTGCTGGATATTGGGGCCGCTCGGAGCCTGGGGCGGCCGCGGCGCCGGGCCCTGTTTCGCCGGCACGCGCTTGATCAGCAGCTGTTCGCCGAACCAGGCGAAGCCGGGGCCGGTGGCGGCGTTGAGGTGGACCTCGCCCAGCCGGCGCGCGCGGGCGTCGGCCACGTCCAACAGCCACAGCTCCACGCCCTTGGCGCCCCATAGGCTGAAAGCCACGCGGCTTTCGTCGGCGGACCAGGCGCTGTCGGCGATGCGGGCCCCGGCGGGCAGGCCGCGCACCGCGCGGCTGCGGCCCTGTTTCACGTCCAGCAGGCTTAGCGCGTTGCCGAAGTCGAAACGGCTGGCGGCGCGCATGGCGGGGTTCAGACGCAAGCCGGCCAGCTTGAGTTCGGGCTGGGCGACGTCGGCGATGCCGGGCAGACCGGGGCGATGGATTTGTAGCAGGGTCCGGCGCTTGGGGCCCAGGCTTTGCAAGGGCGGGCGCGGCGCGTCCACCAGGGCGCGCAATTCGGCGGGCGGGGTCTGATAGCCCTGTTCGGTGGCGCTTGACGGCGCCGCGGCCAGCAGGCCGGCGATCAGCGGCGCGCCGGCCAGCAGCGGAATACGAGGGGGCATGCGGGGCTCCTGTGAGGGATGGCGGGCAAGCGGAAAAACTTGCCCTAGTCTCGCAGGAGCGTCAAGGCGCGCCGCGCGCGGGCGGCGGAAGGCGCGAGCGCCCTAGAGCGGCGCGGGAACGCTAAGTAGTTCTTTTTGTTGCGGATTGGCCGGCGTCACCGGGTAGTCGAAGAACTGCAGCGTCAGGCCGCCGCCGTCCGCGCTGAAGCGGGCCGGGAAGCCCAGCGGCAGCGTGGTCTTGTCGTGGACATGACCAAAAGGAATGCCTGTCAGCACCGGAACGCCGGTCAGACGGCGGATTTCCGCCAGCACCGCGTCCAGGGTGTAGCCGGGGTCGTAGAGGTCGACCTGGCGGCTCATATTGAAATCGCCGATGAAAATGGCGCGCTGTTTGGCCAGCACGCCGGCCAGATGCAGCTGCTGCAGCATGCGTTCGATGCGGTAGGGCTGTTCGGCGACGTCCTCCAGGAACAGCAGGCCGCCCTTGATGTCCGGCAGATAGGGTGTGCCGACCAGGCTGCTGAGCACGCTGAGGTTGCCGCCCCAGAACACGCCTTCGCCGCTGGCGTTGTGGCGCTGCGGCGCGTCGACGCGCAGCTGGCGGTTGGCCGTGGTGGTGGTGGTCAGGAATTCGTTGAGGGTGAAGGCGCTGGGTTGTTTGGCGCCGAAGTCGCTGACCATGGGGCCGGCGAAGCTGCCCAGCCCGCCCTTGGCCAGCAAGGCCAGCTGAATGGCGGTGAAATCGCTGTAGCCGATCAGCTGGCTGCCGGATTCGCGCAGCAGCGGGCAGAGCCGGCCGTAGTCGATGTGGGGCAGCAGCCGCGTGGCGCCGTAGCCGCCGCGGCCGGCCACCAGCAGCTGCGGCGCGCTGCGGCGCGAGATCAGCTGATTGAGGTCGGCCAGCCTTTGCGCGTCGCTGCCGGCGAAACGCTGATGGCGGCGGTCCAGCGCCTGGACATTTTCCAGCTGATAGCCGGCCAGGCGCAGCCGCTCCACGGCTTGCTGCTTTTGGCGCGCGTCCGGCAGCGGGCCGGAGCAGGCGGTGAAATAGAGGCTGCTGCCGACGGCTGCCGGCGCGGGAAGGGATTGGTCAACCATGGTGCGACATCCTTGCAAGAGGCCAAGGCCGGCGCTGAGCGCGCCCATCTGGAGTAGTTGGCGACGAGAGTATTGAATGCGGGCAGTCATTGAATCCGGGGCCGAAGGGCCGGTGCAAACGGGGTTCGACAGCGCGAGGCTGCGTGAGTTGCGTCAGTATACGGCAAACGCCGCGACGGCGCAGAGCGCCGCCGCCGGCGTCGCCGCGCTCAAGCCAGCAGATTGGCCAGGCTGGAGGTGGACTGCTGCATGGCCGACAGCTCGCTGTTGAGCGCGGTGTATTCGTTCAGCAGCGAGCTTTTCTCGTTGGCCAACTGGTTGTTGAGCTGAGCCTGCAGATTGGTTTCGTCGTTGATCTTGACGTTGATGTCGCCCTGATCGGCGGTGATCATGCCGTTGGGGCCCAGCAGATTGTTGATGGCGGTGTTGAAGGCGTTGGCGTAGCCGTTGTTCTGGGCGTTGCCGAACAGATTGGCCACAGCGCCGGGATCGGCGTTCAGCGCGGTGGTGAAGGCGCTGGAATCCAGTTTCAGCGTGCCGTCCGCCTGCTGGGTGATGCCGACCTGGGCCAGATAGGCGTAAGAGGAGGAGGCGTTGACGCCCGGCACCGGCGTGCTGAGCAGGCCGGACAGCTGCTCTTGCAGGCCGATGACGTCGCTATTGTTCTTCATGCTGCCGTTGAGGGCGGCGTTGCTGGCGCTGATCACCTGGTTGTAGGCGCTGACGAAGGTTTGCAGCGTGGAGGTGACGTTGGCGGTGTTCTGGCTCATGTTCAGCGTCACCTGGCCCAGCTTGTTGAGGTTGACCGTGGCGCCGTTGATCACATTGCTCAGGGTGTTGCTGCTGCTGGACACATTGACGCCGTTGACGGTGAGCAAGGCGTCCTGGGCCGCCGCGGATTCGCCGGCGGCCGCGCCGCTCTGGCTCAGGCCGGCCAGAGTGTTGCCGGACGCGGCGCCGCTGTCGCTGCCGCCGGCGGCGATGCTGAAGGCGTTGGCGGGGCCGGATTGCGCGGAGGCCAGTACCAGCGAGAACTTGCTGTTGTACTCCACCACCGAGGCGTTGACGCCGATGCCGGCGCTATTGATGCTGTCGGCGATGGAGGACAGCGAGACGGCGGAGCCGTTCTGGCCCAGTTGCACGGTGCTGGTGGTCCCGTTGACGGTGAAGCTCAGCGCGCCGGGCGCGCCGGCCAGCGCGGCGTTCTGGTCGGTGATGGCTTGCCCGCCCGAGGTTTGGTCGAACACCAGTTGTCTCGGCTGGGCCAACTGGGTGACGTTGAGCGCGTAATTGCCGGCCACGCCGCCGCTGGTGGCGCTGGCGCTGGCGATGGTGTTGTCGGTGGAGGCGATCTGAAATTGCTGCAGAAAGCTGCCGGAGGCCATGGCGGTGGAGGCGGTCTGCAGGCTGGACAGCGCGGAGCTGATCTGGCCGATGGAGCTGAGCTGGGACTGATAATTGCTGACCCGGCTCTGGCTTTGGGTCAGCGGTTGCGAGTCCACTGCGATCAGCTGGCTGACAATGCTTTGCACGTCCAGCGGCCCTACGCTGGTGGTGATGGATGCCATGACGACGCCTCCCTGGCGCACCGCTGCCGCTGGCGCGCTTGTCTTGCGAGAAAATCAAGCGTTGTGGTCGTTGCGTGTTCCATCACGGGGCCGCCGGCTGCCAGCCGGCGGGGGAATACTGTCATGTTATCGGCCGTTTGGCTGTCAACTTTAATCCCCGGCCCGACACTCGCAATAACGCGGGCCGGGCCGGGCGGTTGACGGCCCTGCGGCGGCTCAAGAGTGGTTTTTGAGCTCGGCGGCGGCGTCCGCGGCGGCGTCTTCCTGCGCGACGGTCTTGGGCGGCAGGAAGAAGGACAGCGGCGCGCTGAGGAAGCGCTTGAGCAGCATCGGCACCAGCGGCCACAGCAGGCTGCCGGACAGCTTGCGCGAGCGCAAGGCCACCCACAAAGCCAGCGAGAAGCTGACCGCCAGATTGGTCAGGCCGATCAGCGCCACGCCGGCGCAGCCGAGCAGCACGGTGGCCAGGGGCAGCTGGAAGTCCTGCGCCACGGTGGCGAAGGCCAGATTGGCGGCGGAGAAGGTGATGTGGCGGATATCGATGGGCAGGCCGAGGATGAAGCCTATGGTGCCGGTCAGGCCCAGGAACATGCCGAAGTAGAAGTTGCCGGCCAGCGCGCCCAGATTGTGTTCGATATAGTTGCCCAGTCTCCAGGCGCGGTTTTCGCCCAATAGCCGCTTCAGCCCGGCGTGGGAGGCGATGCGCTCAGGAATGCGGCGGTAGATCGCCTTGTTGTCGTAATAACCGGCGATCAGGCCGGACAGGAACAAAAACACCCCGGCGATGGCGGCGTGAGGCAGCGCCAGGCTGTGGATGGGGTCGATGTCGTGCAGCAGGCTTTGCGCCTTGACCACGTCCACCACCGGCGCGCCGAAGGCGGCCTGCCAGGCGAAGGCGATCAGGCCGGCGGTGGGGATGGCCAGCAGCACATTGCCGAGGATGGCGACGAACTGGGTGCGCATCACTTTGACCACCAGGTCGGCCAGGTCCTCCAGCTGCTTCTTTTGTCCATTGTTTTCGTGCAGCACCGCGGCGATGCGCGCGGCGGTCATCGCCGGCTGCTTGGTGGCGATGGTCAGGTGCAGGATTTGCACGATGATGAAGCCGATCGCGTAGTTGAGGCCGAAGGCGATGCCTTCCCACAGCGGCGGCAGGTGGCCGCGGCTGAGCATCAGCTTGATCAGCGCCATGAAGCCGACGATGAGGCCGGCGCCCATCGCCGCCTTGGCCATGGCGGACCACTCCTTGCGGCTTTCCGCGATGTAGTGCTCGCCGTGGCGGCCGGCGTGCTCGGTGACTTGCAGCGCCAGCAGCTCCACATTGGATTTGAACAGATCGCGCAGGCTGTATTTGCGGTTTTCCGCGCGCGCGAAGGTGACGATGAGCTGGAACAAGTGCGGTTCCGCGGCCGGGTCGTGTTCCGGGTCCAGGATGGCCAGCAAGGCGCGGATGCGGGCGATGCTCTGCGCCAGCCGCAGGCCGTGGTAGGTGAGGTTGACCGAGATGCCGAAGCGGCGCGCGTTCTTGCGCACCTTGTTGAGTATGCTTTCGCACTGGTCCAGCAGCACCAGCACGTGCTTGTCGTCCTCGGCGCGCGGCAGGCCTTCGATCAGATCGCGGCGGTAGCCGTCGACGTAGCGCTGCACTTCGGCGTTCAGATTGAGAAACGGCGATTCGAAGCGTTCGATGTCCGGATTGATGCGCACCAGCTCCGGCTCCAGGCCGATGGCGGTGATCTGGGCCGACAGCACTTGCACCGATTCCAGCAACTGCAGGCGGGTCTGCTGCCAGCCGTCGGCGTTGTCGTTCTCCTGCCAGGCCATCGCCCGCCACAGCGCGTGCCAGGTGGCGTCGGGGATGGCCGCCAGCCAGATGTAGTCCTGCTTCCAGCTGAACAGCCGGCTGAAGCGGTCCTGCAGCGAATCCGCCTTATAAGGCATGGGCAGAATGCGTTCGCCGACGCGTCGCAGCAAGGTGGAGCCGAAGCCTTCGTTGGCCAGGATGCCGCATTCGGTGTACAGCGGAATCTGCCGGGTTTCGGTCAGCAATTGCAGCAGCGCCTTGCGCAGGGCCGCGCGGTATTCGGCATGGTGTTCCAGCAGATAGGACAGCGCCTGCAGATTGACGACGGCTTGTTGCGGCTTGCCGGCGTCGTCGGGGCGCAGGCACTGCAGCAGCGCGGACAGGGCGTCGAGCTGGGCCGGCGCTTGGCTGATCTGGCGCAAGGCCTGCTCCAGGCTGGGGGACTGATTGTTTTCGCTCATCTAGGGTGCTGGTTAGGGGGCTAGTGGGTGATGGGGGCGCGATTCCGGCCCATGACCTTAATGGTAGGCGCAAGCGGGCTGATTTTCCGACGCGGCGCGGACGGCCGGCGGCGCGTGGAATCGGCATCGGGGTTTAGAGATGGGGACGATTGATTCAGTTTCCAGCTTTGCTTGCAAAATCGCGCAATTGACACCTTACTGACCAGTAAGTAGAGTGCTTCGCATGACTCAAGGCCCAGATCCCAAGACCGACACCCGCAAGCGCATCCTGGACATCGCCGAGCAATTGCTGCTCAGCCGGGGCTTCAACGCTTTCAGCTACCAGCACATCAGCTCGGAGCTGGGCGTGCGCAACGCCGCCATTCATTATCACTTCCCCAAGAAAAGCGATCTGGGCGTGGCCTTGATCCAGCGTTACCGCCGGCGTTTCCAGCGCTTCATCGACCAGCAGGCGGCGCTGGATCCCCAGGCGCAGCTGGAGGCGTATTTCGGTCTGAGCGACAGCTATTACCGGCAGCACCGGCAGATCTGTCCCAGCGGCATTCTCAGTACCGAATTCCTGACGCTGCCGGAGGAAATGCAGCGGGAAGCGGCGGCCTTCATCGACGAGATGCGGCTGTGGGCGGTGGACATCACTAGGCGCGGCGCGGCCAGCGGCCAGATGCGTTACGCCGGCACGCCGGAGGCCATCGGCATGATGCTGTTCTCCGCCTTGCAAGGGGCGCTGCAGCTGGCGCGCATAGATCAGCACGCGCTGGAGACCATCAAGCAGCAAGTGCGCGCGGTGCTGGGCCTGGGCGGGCATTGAGTGCCGGAATCACGACAACAACAGAGGGGCGCTACATGGAGTACAAGAAAAACAGCATGAGCCGCATTGCCGACAAAGTGGGCAAGCTGCCGGCGGGAATGCGCAGTACGGTATTGAGCATGATGTTCGGCAAGATCGTGCCGTTTCTGTCCACCGCGGGCCTGCGTTTCGAGGAGGTGGGCCATCAGCGTTTGACGGTGTCCATCCGCAACCGCAAGAAGGTGCAGAACCACATCCGCGGCGTGCATGCCGCGGCGATGGCGCTGCTGGCGGAGACCTCGACCGGCTTCGTCGTCGGCATGAATATGCCGGACGACAAGCTGATGCTGCTCAAATCGATGAAGGTCAACTACGTGCGCCGCTCGCAAGGCGATATGCGCGCGGTGGCCAGCCTGAACGCGGAGCAGATCCAGCTGATGCACGACACGGAAAAGGGCGAGGTGCTGGTGCCGGTGCTGGTCACCGACGAGTCCGGCGAATCGCCGATCGAATGCGAAATGCTGTGGGCGTGGATTCCCAAGAAACGTCCGGAACAAGGAGCGGCGGCATGATCAATCTGGAAACGATACGGATCGAGCTGAACGAACATGTGGCCTTGATCCGCCTTAATCGCGCGGACAAGGCCAATGCGCTGAACCAGCGGATGTGGCAGGACTTGCGGGCCGCTTTCGAGTGGCTGGACGACACACCGGCCGCGCGCGTGGGCGTGCTGGCCGGCGAGGGCCGTCATTTCTGTTCCGGCATCGACCTGGGCATGCTGATGGGCGTGCAGGCGGAGATCGCCGACGATTGCGAGGCGCGCAAGCGCGAGAAATTGCGCCGTCTGATCCTGGATCTGCAGGGCTGCGTCAATAGTCCGGAGCGTTGCCGCAAGCCGGTGATCGCCGCGGTGCACGGCGCCTGCGTCGGCGGCGGCCTCGATATCGCGCTGGCGGCGGATTTCCGCTTCGCGGCCGCGGACGCGGTATTTTCGGTGCGCGAGATCGACGTCGGCATGGTGGCGGACGTGGGCTCGCTGCAACGGCTGCCGCGGGTGGTGGGCGAAGGCCTGGCGCGCGAGCTGGCCTTGACCGGCCGCGACGCGACGGCGGAAGAAGCGTTGGCCATCCGCCTAGTCAACCGCGTGCTGCCGGATGCGGACGCGGTGCTGGCGGCGGCGTTGGAATCGGCGCGGCTGATCGCCGGCAAGTCGCCGCTGGCGATGCGCGGCTGCAAGGAGGTGCTCAATTACAGCCGGGACCACTCGGTGGCGGACGGCCTTGAATATGTGGCGAACTGGAACGCGGCGATGCTGATCTCCGAAGACATCCAGAAGGCCGGCATGGCCATCCTGACCGGGCACGCGGCGCAGTTCCGCGACTGAGCGAGGCTTGTCTCGCGGGTTTCCAATGGCGCCTTAGGGCGCCATTGTTCGTTCTTGGCCCCGTTCACCCGCCGCCGCGCTTCGTGAGCTGCGGGGCGAAAAAAAAGAGGCGCGGAGCGCCTCTTCGGTTCAAGCGGTAGGACTGGGCTTACTGGGCGGCGCTGGCGGCCGGCGCGGCGGCGGCTTCGCCGCCGACGGTGGACACCACTTCCCACTTGCCGCCCTTGACCTGGTACACGGTCACCGCGCCGTTCTTGATGTCACCCTTGTCGTCAAAGGCGATCTTGCCGGTCACGCCGGTGTAGCCGGTCTTGCCCACTTCGGCCAGATAGGTTTTGGGGTCGGTGGATTTGGCGCGTTTCATCGCGTCCACCAACACCATCACCGCGTCGTACTCATACGGCGCGTAGATCTGCACCTCGGTGTTGAACTGCTTCTTGAACTTGTCGTTGAACGCCGCGAAGCCCGGCATCTTGTCGCGCGGCACGCCGCAGCTGGACGCGTACTGGCCGTCGGAAGCCTCGCCGGCCAGCTTGATGAATTCCGGCGTTTGCCAGCCGTCGCCGCCCATCAGCTTGGCCTTGAGGCCCAGGCGCTGCATCTGCTTGGCCAGCGGGCCGGCTTGCGCGTCCATGCCGCCGTAGAAGATCAGGTCCGGCTTGCTGGCCTTGATCGAGGTCAGAATGGCGTTGAAGTCGGTGGCGGTGTTGGTGGTGAACTCGCGTTTCACCACTTCGGCGCCCTTGCCCTTGACCGCGGCCTCGAACTGATCGGCCAGGCCCTGGCCGTAGGCGGTGCGGTCGTCGATGATGGCGATCTTCTTGGCTTTCAGACCGGTGGCGGCGAATTCGCCCAGCGCGCGGCCTTGCTGCACGTCGTTGGCGATCACGCGGAAAGTGGTCTTGAAGCCTTGCTTGGTGTAGTCCGGGTTGGTGGCGGACGGAGAGATCTGCGGAATGCCGGCGTCGGAGTAAATCTTGGACGCGGGGATGGTGGTGCCGGAGTTCAGGTGGCCCACCACGCCGGCCACGCCGGCGTCAACCAGGCGCTGCGCCACTTGGGTGCCGATCTTCGGGTCGCCCTGGTCGTCTTCCGACACCAGTTCGAATTTGAGCTTCTTGCCGCCGATCTCCACGCCGGCGGCGTTCAGGTCGGCAATGGCCAGCTTGGCGCCGTATTCATTGTCCTTGCCCAGATGGGAAATCGGACCGGACATCGGCGATACCTGGCCGATCTTGACGACGGCGCCGTCGCCTGCGGCTTGAGCCGGGGCCGAAGCCGCCTGATTGGCGGCCGGTTGCTCTTGCTTGCCGCAGGCGGCCAGGGTCATGGCGGCAGCGGCAATGACGCTGAGGCGGACATATTTGTTCATGTGATGTATCCCCTGATTCTCTATTCTGTAGACTCTAGTCATCTCTTTGTGGCCAACGGTATTTGGTGAAAATGACCATTGGTTGCGTTTGATTATGGGTAGCTGTTTGCGCGAGTGTCAATGTCAAAACCGGGGAGGGGTGCAACTATTTGTAAACTTCTTGGGTAATGGTGTGTCTAAAGCGCAAACGCCACCTGGAATAACTGCCAGGTGGCGTTTCTTGTTTTTCAAGTTTTTGAATTTAAACGACTTGTTCGGATTTTTGCCGGCAGTCCGGTTTCAGGTTTTGGCGCCCAAGGCCTTGGCTCGTTCTTGGCGCAGCGGGGCGTTTTCCTCCGGGGCCTCGCACCATCCCGCCAGATTCTGTTTGATCATAGTCGAGATTGCGTGAATCCATTGCGGGTTTTCATTCAAACACGAAATGTATCGATATTCGCCGCCGCCATGGCTGAGAAAGGTCTCCTTGCCTTCCATCGCGATTTCTTCCAGCGTTTCCAGGCAATCGGCGATAAAGCCGGGACAGAGAATATCCAGCTTGCCGGTCTTGTCTTTGCCCAACTGAGCCAATACTTCGCTGGTATAAGGCTGCAGCCATTCCGCGCGGCCGAAACGGCTTTGGAAACAGACTTGGTACTCCTGTTGCGTCAAGCCCAGCGCTTCCGCCAATAAGCGTCCGGTTTTCTGGCATTCGCAGTGATAGGGGTCGCCCTTGTCGCGGGTGAAGCGCGGCACGCCGTGGAAGCTCATCACCAATTTGTCGCCGCGGCCGTGCTCGCGCCAATGCGCGCGCACTTGTTCCGCCAGCGCGCGGATATAGCCGGGGTCGTCGTGGAAATGGCGAACGGTGCGCAGCTCCGGCATATTGCGCAGCTTCATCAGCGCGCGGAAGACCTGATCCAAGGCGGTGGCGCTGGAGGAGGCCGCGTATTGCGGATACAAGGGCAGCACCAGCAGCCGTTCCACGCCTTGTTCGCGCATGCGGGCGATCACATTTTCCACCGAAGGCTCGCCGTAGCGCATGGCGAAGTCCACCACCAGATTGCGCAAGCCCATCTCGCCCAACTGGCCCTTGATCAGCGCCGCCTGTTGGCGGGTGTGGGTGTAGAGCGGCGAACCGTCCTTTTCCCAGATCGCCGCGTATTTCTTGGCGGATTGGGCCGGGCGGGTGTTCAGGATCACGCCGTTGAGGATCAGCCACCAGAGCGCGCGCGGGATTTCGATCACGCGGCGGTCGGACAGGAATTCTTTCAGGTAGGGGCGCAGCGCCTTGGCGGTGGGCGCTTGCGGCGTGCCCAGATTCATCAGCAGCACGCCGGTCTTGGGCGCGTAGTCGTGACGAAACGGGGGTTCGGGCTTGAAATTCGCCATGCGGGACCTCTTGGTTGAGGCCGGGCGGCATGGCGCCCGGCCGGGTTTGGTGGCTTGTCTTAGTCTTCGCGGGACGGCGCCAGCACTGCGCGGTTGCCGTTGCTTTCCATCGCCGAAACCAGGCCGGCGGACTCCATTTGCTCGATCAGCCGCGCGGCGCGGTTGTAGCCTATGCGCAGATGACGCTGCACCGAGGAGATGGACGCCTTGCGCGTCTTGAGCACGATGGCGACGGCTTCGTCGTAAAGCGGGTCGGCTTCGCCGTCGGATTCGCCGTCGAGGCCGGAGGACGCGCCGTCGTCGCCCTCGCTTTGGCCGGTGAGAATGCCTTCCACGTAGTCCGGTCCGCCGGTGCTTTTCAGGAACTCCACCACATGGTGGACTTCCTCGTCGGCGACGAAGGCGCCGTGCACCCGCACCGGGTAGCCGGTGCCCGGCGGCAGATAGAGCATGTCGCCCTGGCCCAGCAGGGTTTCCGCGCCCATCTGGTCCAGAATGGTGCGGCTGTCAATCTTGCTGGACACCTGGAAGGCGATCCGCGTCGGGATATTGGCCTTGATCAGGCCGGTGATCACGTCCACCGACGGCCGCTGGGTGGCCAGGATCAGATGGATGCCGGCGGCGCGCGCCTTCTGCGCCAGCCGCGCGATCAATTCCTCGATCTTCTTGCCGGCCACCATCATCAGGTCGGCCAGCTCGTCGATCACCACCACGATCAGCGGCAGGGTGTCCAGCGGTTCAGGCGTTTCCGGCGACAGGCTGAAGGGGTTGGGGATCTTCTCGCCGGCCTTGTCCGCATCCTTGATCTTCTGATTGAAGCCGGCCAGATTGCGCACGCCCAGCTTGGACATCAGCTTGTAGCGGCGCTCCATCTCCGCCACGCACCAGTTCAGCGCGTTGGCGGCCTGTTTCATATCGGTGACCACCGGGGCCAGCAGATGCGGAATGCCTTCGTAGATCGACAATTCCAGCATCTTGGGGTCGACCATGATCAGCCGCACTTCCTTGGGCGTGGACTTGTAGAGCAGGGACAAGATCATCGCGTTGATGGCCACGGACTTGCCGGAGCCGGTGGTGCCGGCCACCAGCACGTGCGGCATCTTGGCGAGGTCGGCGGACACGGGCTGGCCGGCGATGTCCTTGCCCAGCGCCATGGTCAGCCGGGAGGCCATGTTCTGGTAGCCGTCGGAGCCGACGATTTCCGACAGACGCACGATCTGGCGTTTGGGATTGGGCAGCTCCAGGCCCATATAGGTTTTGCCGGGAATGGTCTCCACCACGCGGATGGACACCAGGGACAGCGCGCGCGCCAGGTCCTTCATCAGGTTGACCACCTGAGCGCCCTTGACGCCCACCGCGGGCTCCACCTCGTAGCGGGTGATCACCGGGCCGGGATAGGCGGCCACCACTTTGACGTCGACGCCGAAGTCGGCCAGCTTGCGTTCGATCAGCCGCGAGGTGTATTCCACCGTGTCCTGCGATACCGGCTCCTGCTGCTCCTTGGGCGCTTCCAGCAGCGTCAGGCCGGGCAGCGCGCCGTCCTTGGGATCGGCGAATAAGGAGTGCTGCACCGGCTTTTGCGCCTTGGTGGACAGCGGCACGTCCAGCACCGGCGGTTCGATGCGCAGAGGGATTTTCTCTTCGTTCTTCTTTTTCTCGGTGGTGATCTTGGCTTCGCGCTTCTGCGCGGTTTCCTTGCCGATTTCCCTGTCCTTGCGCGCCTGCCAGCTGTGCCACAGCTTCAGGGCGCCGTCTTCCAGCGCGCCGCCCAGGCGTTCCATGATGTCCAGCCAGGACAGGCCGGTGAACAGGGAGAAGCCGATGGCGGCCAGCACGCTGAGCAAGAGATAGGCGCCGGACAGGCCCAGGCCGTGGGCGATGCCTAGGCCGATGAAATGTCCCAGCATGCCGCCGGCGGACAGCGGCAGATTCAGCGCTTTTTCGGCCAGGATGATGGCTTCAATGCTGGCGCTGGAAAACAGCAGCAGCAGAAAGCCACCGATGGCGGCGACGGTGATGGGATTGAGCTTGAAGCCCAGGGTTTCCATCCGCTGATAGCCCCAGGCGATGGCCACCAGGCAGAACACCACCAGCCACCAGGCGGACAGGCCGAACACATAGAGCAGCATATCGGACAGCCAGGCGCCGAAAGCGCCGCCGTAGTTGCGCACCGTGGGGTCGGAAGAGCTGTGGGACCAGGAGGGGTCGAGCGGGGAGTAGCTGGCCAGCACCAGCACCAGATAGACGGCCAGCACGGCCATCAGCAGCCACCACGCCTCGCGCAGCAGCGAGGCCAGCTGCGGCGGCAGCGGCGTCTGGCTGTTTTTGACTACGGCTTTGCGCTTGAAAAGTCGCATTTTTCTCTTGTTCGGCTATGACTGTCGCTGATTATAGCCTGACACGCCCGGTTTAAGCGTGTCGGAATGTATTCAGCTCCGCTGACAAGACTTGATGGCGTTCCCTATTGAAACGCTTAGCGGGGATACAGCGCGCCGAGCACGCGTCCGCCGGCGGCGCCGGTCACTTCCGGCAGGTTGCCGTCCAGGCGGCGCAAGAAGCGCCAGCCCAGCCAGGCGAAGGCGGCGGCCTCCACTTGGTGCTCGGGCAGGCCCAGCGCGGCGGTGCCGGCGATGGCTTGCTCCGGCAGCAGCGCGGCCAGCCGGCGCATCAGCGCGCCGTTGCGCGCGCCGCCGCCGCAGACGAAGACCGTCTGATTGCCGGGGCAGTGCAGGGCGATGGCCTGAGCGATGCCGCGCGCGCTCAGTTCCAGCAGCGTGGCTTGCACGTCCGCGGCGGGCACATGGCGGCCCAGCAGCTTTTGCTCCAGCCAGGGCAGGTCGAACAGATCGCGTCCGGTGCTCTTGGGCGGCGGCAGACGGAAGAAGGGTTCGTCCAGCAGCGCTTGCAGCAGCGAGTTCTCCACCGCGCCCTGGGCCGCCCACTGGCCGTCGGCGTCGTAAGGCCGGCCCTGGTGGCGCAGGCACCAGGCGTCCATCAGCATATTGCCGGGGCCGCAGTCGAAGCCGACCACCGCCTGGCCCGGATGCAGCCGGGTCAGATTGCTGATGCCGCCGATGTTCAGGATTACGCGGTTTTGTTCCGGCGCGCCGAACACCGCCTGGTGGAAGGCCGGCACCAAGGGCGCGCCTTGGCCGCCGGCGGCCAGGTCGCGGCTGCGGAAGTCGGCGATCACGTCGATGCCGCTCAGTTCGGCGAGGCGGGCCATATTGCCGATTTGCCAGGTGTAGCCGGCGTCCGGCGCGTGACGTATGGTCTGGCCGTGGCTGGCGACGGCGGCGATGTCGGCCGGCTTCAGCCCCTCGGCCGCCAGCAGGCCGTTGACGGCCTGAGCGTAGAGTTCGGCCAGTTCATTGGCCAGCCGGGCGGCGCGGTCCAGTTCGTTGTCGCCGATCGCCTGCAGCGCCAGCGCCTGTTCGCGCAGCCGCGGCGGATAGGCGACGAAGTGGTCGGCTTCCACGCTGGGCGCGCCCTGTTCGTCGAAGCGCACCAGCACGGCGTCGACGCCGTCCAGGCTGGTGCCGGACATCAGTCCGATCAAGCGTTCATTCATCAGCCTAGCAATGCGATATTGGTGGGCAGTTCGCGCAGCAGTTTCAGGTGCGCGGTCAGCGATTGGTTGCCGGATTTGAATTCGGCCAGCTGGGTGGCGCTCAGGCCCGGGGTCGGCAGCGCGTTGGTGGCCGGGTCCACCGCCTGGCCGTTGATCCGCACTTCAAAGTGCAGATGCGGGCCGGTGGAGCGGCCGGTGCTGCCGACATAGCCTATCACCTCGCCGGCCTTGACGCTCTTGCCGGAGCGGGCGCCTTGGGCGAAGCGGCTCATGTGCGCGTACAGCGTGGTCATTTTCTGATTGTGGCGGATTTCCACCATATTGCCATAGCCGTTTTGACGCTCCACCTTGACCATGGTGCCGTCTGCCGGGGCGATGATGGGGGTGCCGGTGACGGCGGCGTAGTCCACGCCGGAATGCAGGCGCAGCGAGCGCAGGATCGGGTGTTTGCGGAAGCCGAAGCCGGAACTGATGCGGGCGTTGGCCACCGGCTGGTGGCTGAAACCCTGTTTGATCGGCTTGCCTTGCGCGTCGTAATAGGCGCCGGATTCGCTGTCGTGGGCGAAGTAGAACGCCTGGTGCAGCTTGCCGGAGCGCTGGATTTCCACTGCCAGCAGGTTGCCGGCGGCGATGGGCGCGCCGTTGTAGAGCAGGGTTTCGTACACCAGATTGATGCGGTCGCCCTTGCCCAGGGAATTGATGTTGAACTGATCGGCGAAGATTTCCGTCAGCTGGGCGCGGATGTCGCGCGGCACCTGGGCCTTGGCCAGCGCGGCGCCGACCGAGCGGGTGATCAGCAGCGAGCGCACCGTCTGCACCGCCTCGGTGGCGATCGGGTCGGCGCTGGCCTGCCATTCGCCTTTGACCTTTTCGATGGCCACCAGCACCTGTTCGCCGTTCTCGTCGTCATTGAGGAAGCGCAGGCCGAAGAGTTCGCCCAGATCGTTGGTTTGCACCGACAGCGTGGCGCCGGTCTTCAACTTGAGCAGGTCCTTGGACAAGGGGCTGGAGTGCAGGAAGCGGTTGGCTTCGCTGTCGCGGATGCCCAGCCGGTTCAACACGCGGGCGATGGTGTCGCCTCGCTGTATCGCCTCGTCCCGCCAATAACGGGTGCCGCTCTCGCTGAAGCTGAAGGCGGGCAGGCTGAGTTGTTCGGTCACTTCTTTTTGCTGGATGTCCGCGGCGGCGGGTTGGGCGCCGTTCTGAGCCACGGCGAAAGCGGTGGCCATGCCGAACAAGGGCAGGGAGGCGGCCGCGCCGATCAAGCTCAGATGGTGGTTCATCAGCTTGTGGAAGCATTTTTGCGGGATATGTAGCAGTTTGCGATAATCCATCGTTCACTATAAAAGGCTGGCCATGAGCCAACCTTATGTAAATTCCGTATTTGCCAATCACAGGCCTTGCGGCCGCGTCTCAACATTTGGGGAGCTTGCGCGGCATAAGTTCCTGTGCAAACTGTAAATTATAGCCGCGATTCCAGATGCTATCCGCCTGATTTCGCCGGGCGCCCATGCCAGGGCGTTTTTGCAAGGCTTTGATATTACTTCGATCTTGTCATCCATGTGTAGCGATAAATGAAATTGACATTGTTGTTGCCCGGTCTGCTCTGGCTGGACGGCCACGACGGCGCCGATGTGTGCAAGGGCCTGGATTTGCCCGCCTTGCAGCGTCTGCTGGGCCAGGGCGAACGCGCCGCCAGGCCGGCGGCGCTGAGCGAACTGTTGACCGCGCCGTGGCGCGGCTCCGCGGCGGGTCTGGCGCGGCTGCGGGCGCGCGGCGCCGGCCTGCCGGCGGAGCGGGGGGACTGGCTGCTGGCCGATCCGGTGCATGTGCGCGTGGACCGCGACCGCGCCTTGCTGGCCGATATCGGCGTGATGAGCCTGAGTCAGACCGAAGCGGACGAATTGGCCGCCGGGTTGAACCGGCATTTCGCCGAGGACGGCTGGCGCATTCACCCGCTGGAACCGGGGCGCTGGCTGCTGCAGTTGGAGGCCGCCGCGGCCGCCAGCTTCACGCCCTTGCCGGACGCGGTGGGCGAGGACGTCAACGCCCACCTGCCGCAGGGCGAGCGCGGCCTGGATTGGAGCCGGCTGATGAATGAAGTGCAGATGCTGCTGTACACCCATCCGCTGAACGACGCGCGCGAGGCGCGCGGCGAGCTCAGCGTCAACAGCCTGTGGCTGTGGGGCGGCGGGGCCGAGCCGGGCTGGCGCGCGCCGGCCGAGCAGGTGTTCGCCGACGAGGACTGGCTGGGCCTGATCGCCGCCGAGGCCGGCGCGTCTTGTCTGCCGGCGCCATATGACTTTGCCGGCTTCATCGACCAGGCCGGCGGCCGCGACAGCCTGCTGCTGCTGGACGCGCTGCAGGCGGCGGCGCAATACCGCGACGCCTGGGGCTGGCGCGACGCGCTGCTGCGGCTGGAGCGCGACTGGTTCGCGCCGCTGTTGCAGGCGCTGCGCCAAGGCCGCATCGACAGCCTGACGCTGCGCGCGCACGGCCCCAAGGGTCTGGAATTGAGCATCCGCCGCAATGATCTATGGAAATTCTGGAAGCGGCCGTTGCCGTTGTCCGCCTTGTACTGAGAAAACATGTCCCGAATCGTCCCCCGCGCCATACCGGCCGACACCCAGGAACAATTGCTGCGCCAGGGCTTGAGCCCGCTGATGGCGCGGCTGTACGCCGCGCGCGGCATCTGCGACTGCGCCGAGCTGGATTACGGCCTCAAGGCCTTGCTGCCCTATCAGGATCTGAAAAATATCCAGCCAATGGCCAGCCGGCTGGCCGACGCCGTCGCCGCCGGTCAGCGCCTGCTGGTGGTGGCCGACTACGACGCCGACGGCGCCACCGCCTGCGCGGTGGCGGTCAAGGGCCTGTCCATGCTGGGCGCGCGCGTGGATTTCATCGTGCCCAATCGCTTTGAATACGGTTATGGCCTGACCCCGGAAATCGTTGAACTGGCCGCGCGTCAGAACCCGGACATCATCGTCACCGTCGACAACGGCATCGCCAGCGTCGACGGCGTGCTTGCCGCCAAGGCGCGCGGTATCGAGGTGCTGGTCACCGATCACCACCTGCCCGGCGATGTGCTGCCGGAGGCGTTGATCGTCAACCCGAATCAGCCCGGCTGCGAGTTCCCGTCCAAGAATCTGGCCGGCGTCGGCGTGATGTTCTACGTGCTGCTGGCCTTGCGCGCCGAAATGCGCCGACGCGGCGTGTTCGACGAACGCGGCCAGCCCAATCTGGGCGAGCTGCTGGACTATGTGGCGCTGGGCACGGTGGCCGACGTGGTGCGGCTGGACCAGAACAACCGCACCCTGGTGGAGAACGGCCTCAAGCGCATGCGCGCCGGCCGCATGACGCCGGGCATCGCCGCGCTGTTCCGCGTCGCCGGCCGCGCCCATTACAAGGCGAATGCCTTCGACCTCGGCTTCACGCTGGGCCCGCGGCTGAACGCCGCCGGCCGCCTGGACGACATGAGCCTGGGCATCGCCTGCCTGCTGGCCGCCAATGAGGAGCAGGCGATGCGGCTGGCGCAGCAGCTGGACCAGCTCAACCGCGAACGGCGCAGCATAGAGCACGGCATGCAGGACGAGGCGCTGGCGGCGCTGTCCGGCATCGACGCCGACAACCGCTATACGCTGAGCCTGTTCCGCGACGATTGGCACCAGGGCGTGGTCGGCATCGTCGCCTCCCGGCTCAAGGAGCGCTTCCACCGCCCGGCCATCGTGTTCGCGCCCGGCGACAACGGCGAAATCAAGGGCTCGGGCCGCTCGATTCCCGGCTTCCATCTGCGCGACGCGCTGGACCTGGTGTTCAAGCGTCACCCCGGCCTGATCCTCAAGTTCGGCGGCCACGCGATGGCGGCCGGCCTGAGCTTGTCGCAGACGCGCTTCGATGAATTCCAGCGCGCCTTCGAGGCGGTGGCGCGCGAACTGCTGGAAGAGCGTCACCTGACCCGCACCATAGAAACCGACGGCAGCCTGGCGCCGCGCGAATTGAACCTGGCGTTCGCCGAGCAATTGGCGGCCGAAGTGTGGGGCCAGGGCTTCCCGGTGCCGTATTTCCACGACCGCTTCGCGGTGATGAGCCAGCGCGTGGTCGGCGACAAGCATCTGAAGCTGCGGCTGGCGCGTGACGGCGAGGAGTTCGACGCCATGCTGTTCAACCAGGTGGAGTGGCTGCCGGACAATGTCGACGCGGTCTACCAACTGATCGCCAATGAATGGCAGGGCCGCAAGGAGCTGCAGGTGTATTTGCAGCATTGGACGGCGGTGTGAGCCTGCGGGCAGATTCGCGCTTATTGGTGCTGACCGGTGGTCCGGGCGCCGGCAAGAGCGCCTTGCTGGAAGCCTTGCGCGCCGCCGGATATTCGGTGATGGACGAGGCTGGCCGCGCCATCATCCAAGATCAGGCGCTGATAGGCGGGCGCGCCCTGCCCTGGGTGGACCCCTGTGCCTTTGCCGAGGCGATGCTGGGCTGGGAACTGCGCAGCCTGCGGCTGGCGGCGGGCTTGCCCGGTCCGGTGTTCTTTGATCGCGGTCTGCCCGATGTGTTGGGCTATCTCGACTTGCAGGGCTTGCCGATACCCGCGCATATGCAAGCCGCCGCCGAGCGTTTTCCCTATCATCGCCATGTGTTCTTGCTGCCGCCGTGGCGAGAGATTTTCGTGCAGGACCAGGAGCGCAAGCAGAGTTTCGCCGAGGCGGAGCGTACTTGCGCCGCGATGGAGCGGACCTATCGGCGTCTGGGTTATCACATCATCGAAGTGCCGCCAGCGCCTTTGGAGCAACGGCTGCGCTTCATCATCGAACAGTCGCTGCCGGACCGCGGGATGCGGGCCGGCCAATTTGAGGCCATGTAATGGAAATGTTGGTGATCGGCTTGTTGCTGGGGCTGCTGGCCGCCGGCGCGGCCGCGGCCTTGCTGCGCGGCCGTCTCGCACGGCAGGCTGCGGAGCTGCAGGCGCAGCAGGAAATGACGCGCCTGCAATTGGATGAATGCCGGCAGCGGGAACGGGCCGCGCTGGCTCAAGCGCAGCAACAAGGGCAGCAGCTGGGCGATATCCAGACCCAGCTGGGCGCTTATGTGGCGCGCGCTCAGCGCGTGCCGGAACTGGAGCGGCAGGCGCAGGAGCGGGATAGGCAGTTGGACCAGTTGCAAGCGGAGCTGCGCCGTGTTGGCGCGCTGCTGGCCGCTAGCGAAGAACAGGGCAAGATGTTGGCCGCGCTGCAAGGGCGGGCGCAGACGCAGGGCGAGGAAATCACCCGGCTCACCGCGCGCGAGCAGGAATTGACGACCTTGCTGGAGCAGGAGCGCGGCCAGAACGCTGAAAAACTGGAGCTGCTGCGCGAGGCGCGCGAAAGCATGGCGGCGCAGTTCAAGGCGCTGGCCGGCGACATCCTGGAAGAGAAGGCCAAGCGCTTCACCGAGCAAAACCAGCAGAATCTGGATCACCTGCTCAGCCCCTTGCAGCAGCGCTTGCAGGATTTCGGCAAGCTGGTGCAGGACAGCTATGAAAAAGACAGCCAGGGGCGCTTGTCGCTGGAGGCGGAGCTCAAGCGCCTGCAGGAGCTCAATAGCCGGCTGGGCGACGACGCTGCGGCGCTGACCAATGCCTTGACCGGCGCCAGCAGCAAGGCGCAGGGCACCTGGGGCGAGATGGTGCTGGAGCGGGTGTTGGAGACTTCCGGTCTGCACAAGGACCGCGAGTACCGGGTGCAGGTGTCCGATGTGGTGGCCGGCGAGGACGGCGTCCGCCGCTACCAGCCCGACGTGGTGATTGATCTGCCGGAAGGCAAGCAGCTGGTGGTGGATTCCAAGGTGTCGCTGAACGCCTATGTGCGCTACACCGCGGCCGAGGACGAGGCCGAGCGCGCGGCGGAAATGAAAGCCCATGTCGCGGCCATCCGCGCCCATATCCGCACTTTGTCGGAAAAGCGCTATCAGGATCTGTACCGCCTGAACACCCTGGATTTCGTGTTCATGTTCATCCCGGTGGAGCCGGCCTATCTGCTGGCGGTGCAGCAGGACATGAGCCTGTTCAGCGAGGCTTTCGAGCGCCGCATCATGATAGTCGGTCCCAGCACCCTGCTGGCGACGCTGCGCACCGTGGCCAGCATCTGGCGCTATGAATACCAGAACCAGAACGCGCAGGAGATCGCGCGCCAGGGCGGCGCCTTGTACGACAAATTCGTCGGCTTCGCCGGCAATCTGGAGAAACTGGGCAAGCAGCTGGACAATGCGCGCGACAGCTTCGGCGACGCGATGAAACAGCTGTCCAGCGGCCGCGGCAACCTGGTGGCCAGCGCCGAGCGTCTGCGCAAACTGGGGGTGCGCAATAACAAGCAATTGCAGCAGCATCTTAAACTGGGCGCCGAGGAAGAACCGGGCGAAGACGAGGTCGGCGAACCGCTTCCGGACTGACGGAAGTCAGTTGGAGATGACCGTTTCGTGATAGAATACAGGCTGTCATTACTTATGCTGGCCGCCCTGCGGCGGGCGCGTGAATGCACCCGCAATCGCAGGGCGGCCTGTTCATCCTTACGAATCAAGAAACTATGACCGATAACCAGTTCGCCAAGGAAACCATCCCCATCAGCCTCGAAGAGGAGATGCGCCGCTCTTATCTGGATTACGCGATGAGCGTGATCGTGGGCCGCGCCTTGCCTGATGTGCGCGATGGCCTGAAGCCGGTGCACCGTCGGGTGCTGTACGCCATGCACGAGCTGTCCAACGACTGGAACCGCGCGTACAAGAAATCGGCGCGTATCGTTGGCGACGTGATCGGTAAATACCACCCGCACGGCGATAGCGCGGTATACGACACCATCGTGCGTCTGGCGCAGGATTTCTCGCTGCGCTACCCCTTGGTGGATGGTCAGGGCAACTTCGGTTCGGTGGACGGCGACAACGCCGCCGCGATGCGGTACACCGAGATCCGCATGGCGCGCATCGCCCACGAGCTGCTGGCCGACATCGAGAAGGAAACCGTGGACTTCGGTCCCAACTACGACGGTTCCGAGCACGAGCCGCTGATTCTGCCGGCCAAGATCCCCAATCTGCTGATCAACGGTTCCTCCGGCATCGCCGTGGGCATGGCCACCAATATTCCGCCTCACAATCTGAACGAGGTGGTGGACGCCTGCCTGGCCTTGCTGGCCAACAGCGAGCTGACCATTGACGAGCTGATCGACATCATTCCGGCGCCGGACTTCCCCACCGCGGGCATCATCTACGGCACCGCCGGCGTCAAGGAAGGCTACCGCACCGGCCGCGGCCGCGTGATCATGCGCGCGCGCGTTCATTTCGAAGACATCGGCAAGGGCGACCGCCAGGCCATCATCGTCGACGAGATCCCGTACCAGGTGAACAAGGCGCGGCTGCTGGAACGCATCGGCGAGCTGGTGCGCGACAAGCAGATTGAAGGCATTTCCGACCTGCGCGACGAATCCGACAAGTCCGGCATGCGCGTGGTGATCGAGCTCAAGCGCGGCGAAATGCCGGAAGTGGTGCTCAACCACCTGTACAAGCTGACCCAGCTGCAAGACAGCTTCGGCATCAATATGGTGGCGCTGGTGGACGGTCAGCCGCGCTTGCTGAACCTGAAGCAGATCCTGGTGGAGTTCCTGCGTCACCGCCGCGAAGTGGTGACCCGCCGCACCATCTTCGAACTGCGCAAGGCGCGCGAACGCGGCCACATCCTGGAAGGCCTGGCCGTCGCGCTGTCCAACGTCGACGAAATCATCGCGCTGATCAAGGCGTCTGAAACCCCGCCGCAAGCCAAGATCGCGCTGATGGAGCGTGAATGGCGCTCGCCGCTGGTGGAGGAAATGCTGTCCCGCGTGGATCAGGACAAGGCGCGCCCGGACGGGCTGGCGGAAGAGTTCGGCCTCAAGGCCAGCGGCTACCGCCTGTCCGACGCCCAGGCCCAGGCCATCCTGGAAATGCGCCTGCAACGCCTGACCGGTCTGGAGCAGGACAAGATCGTCGCCGAATACCGCGACATCATGGCGGTGATCCTGGACCTCCTGGACATCCTGGCCAAGCCGGAGCGCATCAACCAGATCATCAGCGAAGAACTGACCGCCATCCGCGCCCAGTTCGGCGACGCGCGCCGTTCCGAGATCGAGCCTTTCGGCGGCGACATCAATATCGAGGACCTGATCACCCCGCAGGACATGGTGGTCACCATTTCCCATACCGGTTACATCAAGGCCCAGCCCATCGACGACTACAGCGCCCAACGGCGCGGCGGCCGCGGCAAGCAGGCGGCGGCCACCAAGGATGACGATTTCATCGACACCTTGTTCGTGGCCAATACCCACGACTTCGTGCTGTGCTTCTCCAGCCGCGGCCGTTGCTACTGGCGCAAGGTTTACGATCTGCCGCAGGGCGGTCGTCAGAGCCGCGGCAAGCCCATGGTCAACGTGCTGCCGCTGGAAGAGGGCGAGAAGATCAACGCGCTGCTGCCGGTCAAGGAATTCCGCGACGACCAGTACGTGTTCATGGCCACCGCCGACGGCACCGTGAAGAAGACGCCGCTGCGCGCCTTCTCCAAGCCGCGCGCGGCCGGCATCATCGCCATCAATCTGGACGAAGGCAATTATCTGATCGGCGTGGCGCTGACCTGCGGCAAGAGCGTGGCCGGCCAGGGCGACGAGGATGACGAGGCCATCGTAGAAGAAGACATCGCGGTTGAAGGCGAGCTGATCGAGGACGGCCTGCCGGTCGAGGGCGATCAGGTGATGCTGTTCTCCGACGCCGGCAAATCGGTGCGCTTCAGCGAAAGCCAGGTGCGGCCGATGGGACGCACTTCCAGAGGCGTGCGCGGCATGAAGCTGGGCGAAGGCCAGAAGCTGATCTCCCTGCTGGTGACCAACTCCGAAGACCAGATGGTGCTGACCGCCAGCAACGGCGGCTACGGCAAACGCACCCGCACCGGCGACTTCCGCCTGACCAGCCGCGGCACCCAGGGCGTGATCGCCATGGACCTGACCGACAAGACCGGCTTCAAGCTGGTGGCCGCCAGCCTGGTGGAGGAAACCGACGACGTGATGCTGATCACCACCGGCGGCGTGCTGATCCGCACCAAGGTGGCCGAAGTGCGCGAAACCGGCCGTTCCGCTCAGGGCGTGCGCCTGATCAATCTGGACGAAGGCGAGCAGCTGATCGGCCTGGAGAAAGTGGCCGAGGGCGATAGCGACGACGAGGCGGACGCGCTGGAAGGCGAAGACGGCGTCGAAGCCGCCGACGAGGGCGGCGAGGCATGATTCCGACGCCGGCCAATCCCGAAGTGCTGGAGGCGATGAGCCAGCTTTTCGTCTCCTTTCCGCACTGTCGCGCCCTGGGTTTCCAGTACATCGGCACCGAGGGGCGCCGGCCCACTCTGAAAGTGGACTGGCGCGAGGACTTGGTCGGCAATCCGGTCACCGGCATCCTGCACGGCGGGGTAATCACCTCGTTGGTGGACACCTGCAGCGCGGTGGCGGTGACGGCGCATCTGCCGGAGATGGAAACCATCGCCACGCTGGATTTGCGCATCGACTACCTGAAGGCGGCCACGCCGGGCAAGCCCATCTTCTGCCGGGCGGAATGTTATCGCCTGGCCAGCCAGATCGCCTTTACCCGCGCCGTGTGCTATCACGAATCGCCCAGCGATCCGATCGCCCACGGCGTGGCCACCTTCATGCGCGAATCCAGCCGCACGCCGATGTTGCCGGAGGCCGCCGCATGAGCCGCTTCATGGAACGTTTCAACGCGCTGCGCGATCAAAAAGCCTATGCGCTCATCGTGGAAGAACTGCCCTACATCAAGCTGATGGGGGTGGAGCTGGGCGAGGACGAGGCCGGCGAGCTGTTGTTTCAGCTGCCCTTTTCCGAGCGCAACGTCGGCAACACCGCCTTGCCGGCGCTGCACGGCGGGCTGATCGGCGGCTTTCTGGAAAGCTCGGCGATGCTGCACCTGATGTGGAACCGCGAATCGCTGGAAACGCCGAAAATCGTCGATTTCTCGCTGGACTATCTGCGTCCGGGCCGGCCGCAAACCCTGTACGCCAAGTGCGAGATCACCAAGCAGGGCAAGCGGGTGGCCAATGTGCTGATCGAAGCCTGGCAAGAAGACCGGCGAAAGCCGGTTGCCGTGGCGAGAGCCCACTTCCTGCTCAGTCAGTAAGCTATAACAAAGGCCCGGCGCTTAGCGATCGGGCCTTGTCGCATACCAAGGCCCGAAAGTTCGCCGGTGCGGGCGCCAAGGGCCGTCAACGCAAATAGAGGATGAACATGGCCAAAGTGTACAACTTCTCCGCCGGCCCCGCCGTGCTGCCGCACCAGGTGCTGGCCGAAGCGCAAAGCGAAATGCTGGACTGGCACGGCTCCGGCATGTGCGTGATGGAAATGAGCCATCGCGGCAAGGAGTTCATGGAGATCATCCATGACGCCGAGCACGATCTGCGCGAGCTGATGGGCATTCCCGCCAACTACAAAGTGCTGTTCCTGCAAGGCGGCGCCTCGCTGCAGTTTTCCCAGGTGCCGCTGAACCTGCTGGGCGAGCGCGACAGCGTGGACATCGTCAATACCGGCCATTGGTCCAAGCTGGCGATCAAGGAAACGCGCCGCTACGCCAAGGTGAACGTGGCGGCCAGCAGCGAAGACCGCAATTTCGCCTACGTGCCGGACGAAGCCGGCTGGCAGCGCGATCCCAAGGCGGCCTATCTGCATTACACCTCCAACGAGACCATAGGCGGCCTGCAATTCCCCTTCGTGCCGCAAAGCCTGCCGGACGTGCCGCTGGTCTGCGACATGTCCTCGGACTTCCTGTCGCGGGAAGTGGACGTCAGCCAGTTCGGCCTGATCTACGCCGGCGCGCAGAAAAACATCGGCCCGTCCGGCCTGGTGGTGCTGATCGTGCGCGAAGACCTGCTGGGCAAGGCGCGGGCCGATTTGCCCACCATGCTCAACTACCAGGTGCACGCCGACGCCGATTCCATGTACAACACGCCACCCACCTTCCCGATTTACATCTCCGGCCTGGTGTTCAAATGGCTGAAGGAGCAGGGCGGCGTCAAATCCATCGCCACCCGCAACGAGGAAAAGGCCGGCTTGCTCAATCATGTGATCGAGTCCAGCGGCGGCTTCTACCACACTCACATCGACGCGCCGTTCCGCTCGCGGATGAACGTGGTGTTCCGCTTGAAGGAAGAAGCGCTGGAGGAGACCTTTTTGCTGGAAGCGCGCAAGAACGGCCTGATCCAGCTGAAAGGACACCGCGCGGTGGGCGGCATCCGCGCCTCCATCTACAACGCGATGCCGATCGAGGGCGTCAAATCGCTGGCCAACTTCATGCAGGACTTCGCCCGCATGCACGGCTGAGCCGTCGCGCACGCCTTCCAGCCCGCCGTCAGGCGGGCTTTTTCATGGCGGAGGCGAACGAAGCCGCCGCGTCGCGGTCTATCCCCGGTCGCCGCCGAATGGCCGGCGGCCGGCAGCCAAGAACAGGAGTGAAATGATGAAATCCGCCGTATTCGCCGTACTGGCCCTGAGCAGCGCGGCCGCGCTGGCCAAACCGCTGGCCTTGCCGGAGATCCCGGCCGGACAGCGCCAGATCGTCAACTACGTCTGCGCCGACGGCGCCAAGCTGACGGTCAGGTATTACAACGTCAAGAACGGCCAGAGCTTCGCCGTATTGCCGATCAAGGGCAAGACCATGCTGCTGAGCAATGTGCTGTCCGGTTCCGGCGCCAAATACGCGGCCGAGCAATACAGCTGGTGGACCAAGGGGCCGGAAGGCTCGCTGCGCGACGAAATCGCCGACAAGGCCTTGCTGGACGACTGCAAGGAAAGCCGGCGCTAAGAGCCGGGCCTCAGACGCGCGGCAGATCGTAAACAGGTTCTAAGGCGCCGCGTCGGCGTCGGACGCCGCCGCCCGCGCGGCGTCCAGTTCCGGGCGCAGCAGAAACTCGCGCAGCGGCATCGGCCGCGCAAACAGATAGCCTTGCAGCCAGCCCACGTCCAGGCGGGTCAGGTAGGCGCGCTGGGCCTCGGTTTCCACCCCTTCCGCCACGATTTCCAGTTTCAATTTGTGCGCCAGTTCCGCCACGCTGTCGACAATGTGGCTGGACGGCGCGTCCGCGCCTATGCTGGCGGTGAAGCTCTTGTCTATCTTGATGCCGTCCAGCGGCAGCTGTTGCAGATAGACCAGGCTGGAATGGCCGGTGCCGAAATCGTCTATCGCGATCTTCACCCCCAGCTCGCGCAGCCGCGCCAGCCGCGCGCAGGCTTCCGGCGTGGGCTCCACCATCTCTCTTTCCGTCAGCTCCAGCACCAGATTCAGCCCTCCGGGCGGGAAGTGGGCGAGAAATTGCCGGCAGTCCCCCAGCAAGACGTCGTCGCGCAGATGAGCGGCGGTGATGTTGATGCCCAGGTGAAATTGAGGCGGCAGCCGGCTCCGTCCCAGGGTCCGCGCCAGTTGGCGCATCATCTGCCGCGTCATCGGCACGATCATGCCGCAATCTTCGGCGCGCGGAATGAACAGGTCCGGCCGGATCAGGCCGTCGCGCGGATGGCGCCAGCGCATCAGCGCCTCCGCGCCTTGCCAGCCCAGCCCGTCCGAGCGCACCACCGGTTGCAAAAAGGGCTCGAACTCGCCGTTGTCCAGCGCGCGCTGCAATTCCACGGTGGGCGAGGCCGGCCGGTTCAGCTGCCAGCGCAGCGCGGCGGCCAGCACCAGGCCCAGGGCCGCCATGCTGAGAAACACCAGCTCGTAGCTGTTGGCCATCTGGCGGTACAGGTCGCGGTGGTTGAAGCCGCTGATCACGGCATAGGGGTGGCGGGGGGAGGCGCGTTCTATGGTGAGCAGATCGAAGGACGGGCTGGGGTTGAGGTGTACCGCGTGGTCCGGCCCTATCCAGTGCGGACCTACGCGCATATAGACCGGACTGTAGTCGCTGGCCATGTCCAGGCTGAACTGCAGATGCACGCCGTCGATGGCGATGTAGATGGCCGTCGGACCCGCTTGCTTGCGGTAGATGATCAAGGGCCGGTCCGGCGTCAGCTCGTTGCCGGACATCAGGCGCAGTTCGGTGGCCGACCGCGGCGTGTCCGGCGGCGAAATCTGCCGGTGGTAGACGCCGAACAGCGAAGAGCAATAGAGAATGCCGTCGCGTTCCAGGGTGACGCTGCGGATGAAGGGCACGATGGTGACTTGTTTGCGCAGCGCCTGTTCAATCCGCGAACACGGCTGGCCGGTCAGCGGGGCGACGGTGACGGTGGCCTGCTCCGCGTAGTCCAGCATCAGATCCAGCATGTTTTCCGCCTGGCTCGTCTGCAGGGTGGCCTGCTGCCGCAGCCGGTTGCTCTCCTGCCAGTAAACGATGGGGGTGATCACGGCCAGCGGCAGGAGCGCGGCGACGCCGATCAACAGCCAGCGGCTGATGCGGGCGGGCAGGGTGAGGCGGCGGGACATCATGGCGCGGATGCGGAAGTCGGCATGGTTCATGATATACGAGGGCCGCCGCCGTTGCCGGGCCGGCTAGCGCTCCGCCGCTTCCGGTTGCGACAGGTAGACCAGGCTCAGCAGGATGAAGCCGATGAAGGCGTAGGCCTTCATCTGGCCGTTCCACTGGCTGGCCCACATCGCGAAGTATTCTCCGCCTATCACCGCGAAACCGGTGTACCAGACCAGCAGCGCCGGAACGCAGCCCAGCGTGAACAGCGTCTTGCCGCGCAGATAGGCGTCCTCGCGTCCGCATAGCGCGCCGCGCAGCATGGCGCCGCCGCCCCAGGCGCAGATCAGGCCGAACAGCAGCTCGCCGGCGATGATGGCCAGATAGGCGGCCTGCTGCAAGCCGGGATCGGTGATGGCCCGGCTTTTCAACGCGTGGCCGCTAAACCAGGGTTCCATGCCGTCCATGGCCAGCACATGGCGGACGAACTGCCAATTGCTGTCGTAGTCCAGCATATTGCCGCTGGCCGCCAGCAGGCCGAACAGGGCGATGGAGAGCGCGAGCAGGCTTTTCAGGCCTTGCTGGGCGCGGCGCAAAGAGGGCAGATGCATGGGATTTCCTTATCGTGAGGGATGGGGCGATTGTGCCAGCGCGGCAAGACGCTGGGAATGGCCGGCGCCGGCGTAAAAAAACCCCGCGCAAGCGGGGTTGGGACGGCTTTGGAGCACTGGCTTAGAACCAGCGGCCGTAGCGTTTGATGTAAAGGGTTTTGACGATCTGGGTCAGCGTCATATAGCCCAGCATGGTCGCCAGCAACCACCAGAAGTAGCTGGGGTCCAGCTTGACGAAGCCGATGCTGTCCGCCAGCGGCGAGAACGGCAGGTAGCAGCCGATGGCGATGGCCACCGAGGTGGACAGCAGGACCGGCAGCGAGGCGGTGCTTTGCAGGAAGGGGATCTTGCGCGTGCGCAGCATGTGCACCACCAGGGTCTGCGACACCAGGCCTTCGATGAACCAGCCGGAGTGCATGATGCTGGCGCCGCCGTCGCTGACGCCGTGGGCCAGGCCGGCGTAGTAGGCCGCGCCGGCGCCGAACACCGTCCACATCAGCGTATAGGTGGTGATGTCGAACACCGAGGAGGTGGGGCCCAGCCACAGCATGAAGCGCTTGATGTTGTTGGCTTCCCACTTGCGCGGCTTCTTCAGGAACTCCGGATCCATCTTGTCCCAGGGCAATACCATCTGCGATACGTCGTAGACCAGGTTCTGGATCAAGAGGTGCATCGCCAGCATCGGCTCCCAAGGCAGCCAGGCCGAGGCCACCAGCACCGAGAACACATTGCCGAAATTGGAGCTGGCGGTCATGTTCAGGTACTTGAGGATGTTGCCGAAGGTTTCCCGGCCTTTGATCACGCCTTCTTCCAGCACCATCAGGCTCTTTTCCAGCAGGATGATGTCGGCGGTTTCCTTGGCGATGTCCGCGCCGCTGTCCACCGAGATGCCGACGTCGGCGTCGCGCAGCGCCGGCGCGTCGTTGATGCCGTCGCCCAGGAAGCCCACGGTGTGGCCGTTGGCCTGCAGGGCCTTGACCACGCGGGACTTCTGCAGCGGAGTCAGCTTGGCGAAGATGGTGGTGTGCTTGACCGCGCTGCACAGCGCCACGTCGTCCATCGCCTCGATGTCCTTGCCGATCAAGGGCACGCCGGGGCTGAGGCCGACGTCGCGGCACACTTTGGCGGTGATGATGGGATTGTCGCCGGTCAGCACCTTGACCGCCACGCCGTATTCCTTCAGCGCGCGGATGGCCGGCGCCGCGGAGTCCTTGGGCGGATCCAGGAAGGTCAGGAAGCCGCGCACCACCAGCTGGGCCTCGTCATTGGTCTTGTAGTTGCGCTTGGCTTCTTCGGCGGGGATGTCGCGGGTGGCGACCAGCAGCACGCGGTAGCCTTCGGCGTTGTAGTCCTGGCTGCGCTTGAGCAGGGCGGCGCGCTCCTCGGCGGTCAGCGGCTTGATCTGCGAACCGTCCTGAACATGGCTGGAGACGGCCAGCATTTCCTCCACCGCGCCTTTGGAGATCATCAACTGGCGGCCGCGCTGGTTTTCCACGATCACGGACAGGCGGCGGCGCACGAAATCGAACGGCATTTCGTCCACCTTGTTGTAGCCGTCCGGCTTGACCCGGCTGCCCAGTTCGTCCGCGTGCTCCACCACGGCAATATCCATCAGGTTCTTCATGCCGCTCTGGTGGAAGCTGTTCAGCCAAGCCAGTTGCAGCACGCCTTCGTCTTTGAGCCCATGGATATTGTAATGGTGTTCCAGGATGATCTTGTCCTGGGTCAGGGTGCCGGTCTTGTCGGTGCACAGCACGTCCATAGCGCCGAAGTTCTGCACCGAGTTCAGCCGCTTGACCACCACCTTGCGCCGCGCCATCGCCACCGCGCCCTTGGCCAGGTTGGCGGACACGATCATCGGCAGCATTTCCGGGGTCAGGCCCACGGCCACCGCCAGCGCGAAGGTGAGGGCGGACATCCAGTCGCCCTTGGTTAGGCCGTTGATCATGAACACCACCGGCACCATCACCAGCATGAAGCGGATCAGCAGCCAAGATACGCTGTTGACGCCGCGGTCAAAGCTGGTCTCCACGCGCTTGTGGCTGACCACGCTGCGCGCCAGCGAACCGAAATAGGTGTCGGTGCCGGTGGCCACCACGATGGCGGACGCCTTGCCGCTGACCACATTGGTGCCCATGAAGCAGACATTGGGCAGGTCCAGCAGATCGGCGTCGCCCTTGGCCTGACCGTTGGCGGATTTCTCGGCCACCGCGCCCAGGGTGTCGTACTTCTCCACCGGCAGCGCTTCGCCGGTCAACACCGCCTGGCTGATGAACAGATCGCGGGATTCGATCAGCTTGATGTCGGCCGGAATCATGTCGCCGGCCTGCAGGTGGACGATGTCGCCCACCACCAGCTCGCTCATCGCGATTTCCTGGCGAATCGGGCTGCTGCCGTTGGCCGGGCGCCGCTGCGCGGTGGCGGTGTTGCGCACCAGCGATTTCAGCTTTTCCGCCGCCTTGGCGGAGCGGAATTCCTGCCAGAAACGTAGCAGGCCGCTGATGCCGACCATGGTCAGCAGAATGATGATGCCGGTCCATTCCTCGTCGCCGGGGCTGGCGAAATAGACATCGGTGAAATAGCTGATGGCGGCCAGCACCATCAGCACCACGACAAAGGGGTTCTTGAACGCTTGCGCCAGCTGGATCAGCGGGTGCGGAGCCTTGTCGTGGGCCACCTCGTTGGGTCCGAACTGGGCGTAGCGCTGATGCGCCTCCGCCATGGTCAGACCGTCCTGGTGGCCGCGCACGCGTTGCAAGGTTTCTTCCACGGAGCTTTCGGCTTCCTGTACCGCGCGGATAACCGGTTTTTCCTGTTTTGCGCCTGGGGTGGCGACATAGCCTTTCAGCTTGTGTCGGCTGCTAGTGTGTTTCGTCATTGTTTCGTCTCCTGCGCGCCTGTTTCGCGCAGAGCGGTCGGGCCTGTTCAGGCCGGCCTGGTGTCTGGCGGACGCAGCACGGCGGGTGTTGCGGATGTTCCGGGTTGTTGTTTTGCGCCCGCCTGCGTTGTTGTCGGTGTGTGCAGGGCGGGCGGTAGCGGGTAACTGTCGTCGGTCATGGTGTTTCCTTCATGTGGGCTTGAAGCCCGCGCCGCCGCGGCTGGGCGGCGCGGGAGGGTGAATCAGGATTGGGCCAGCGGACGGACTCCGGCGGACCATTCGGGCCGGACCTGGCCGGGCAGGATGTCCAGCCGGACCCGGGCCAGCGGCAGGTTGCCGAGCCGCTGCATGACGGCTTCCAGGAAATGCATGGAGGCGTCGCCGCGGGAACGGAACTCGGTGGCCAGCATCCAGTTGGCCGGCGCGCCGGAGGCGTGGCATTCGCCGGCCAGCAGGGTTTCGTTCCAGCTGGACACTTTCAGCCCGTGGCCTTGGGCGGCGGCGCGGATTTCCCGGCGCGCGGCCTTGACCGCTTGCGTGGGGCAGATGACCGACAGTTGATAGCGCTGCGGCCGGATGTTGTGGCGGATGATGTCGTTCATGGCGATCTCCTTGCGATCCGGCTTCCGTCGCGTGCGGACGTGCCGGCCCCTGCCTGGCGGCATGCGATGACAGGGTTGTTTTTGACGGTGGCGAGGCGCGCGGGCCTATCCCGCCGCCGTCAGGCGGAGGAGATCAGGCGGTGCGGGCGGCCTCGGGTCTGCAAGATCGGGGTTCCGGTTCTTCAGACATGGCTGGCCTTTCTTGGCGGTGGGGTTGAACTCAATGGACGCTCAGGCGCTGGCCGCCCAGCGACGGGGCGTGGCCCGCGTCTCCGGCTTGCGGCGTCCCCAGCGGACGCGGTGAATCTCCGGCATCTTGCTCAGGCGCAGCGCCATTTCATTGAAGGCGCGGCGCAGGGCGACCGGGCAATCCAGGCGCACGCTCAGGCAGGCTTGTCCGGAGGCGGCGGCCGGGGTGATGGCGACGTGGGTCGCCGCCAGGCCCAGGGTGTGCATTTCCCAGAAGAGTTGTTTGCGCAGCGCGGTAATGACCGGGATGTCGCAAATCACATTCAGGTGGCAGCTGGTTTCGTCTTGGCGTTTGCTTGGATTGCGCGCGAGATAATTGAATAACCAAGCCAGTTTATTGTGGCGCATATTTCACTCCCTCATTTTCATTTTGAAAATGCGACGGACAGCATTATTCCCTTTCTGTGTTTTATAGACGCAGAAATAAAAATAATTTAATGGTCGATTGCGATGGTCGGCGGCGGCTAATTGGCCGGTCCCGTTGTCGCAATAAGGGAGGGGCTCAGATCAGCAATTCGCCAAGGGCCGGCGCGGTCGCGGTTCAGGGTCTTCTATCAACATCGGAACCTCCTGCTGGCTGGCAGCGTTTGCGTTTAGTGGGATCGCGCGGACATGGCCGCGCGCGGGAAGTCGGGGTGGGTTCAGTGCGCCAAATGAGCCCGTTGGGCCAGCAAAAAGGCGCGGTTGGGCACGCGCGGGCGCTGCGCGTGGCGCGCCCAGTGAACCCGGTTGACCTGAGGCAGCTGGCAAAAATGCGCGGCTAGCTGGTTCAGGCAACGGCTGGCCACGTCCGGACAGGCGAAGAGCACGCTCAGACAGGCCAGGTCGTTGTCGCCGGCGGTCAGGGCGATGCGTTCCACCTCCAGGCCGCGGGCGTGCAATTGCTTGGCCGCTTGCACGCGCAGCATGGTCAGGTCCGCATGGACGCAAAAAATGTTCAACTGGTAAACGGCGGCCGGGGCGGTGGTTTTGCCTGGGCGCAGCAGGGCTGCCAGTTTAGTGATCAAGCGCATGATGATTCCTCCCATTGGCGATGCAAGGAGGACGCGACGAAATCCGAAGGCAAACGCCGTCAAAGGGAATCCGTGCGCAATCAGGCGGCAAGCCGCCTGCGCGGCGCGAATCTGGGGATGTCTGAAAAGCTTGGCCGTTCGGCCTGGGGTCCGGCTCGCACTGGGCCGCGCGCTAGGCGGGTCGCTGATGTGCGTTGTTGCCGAATTTTAGACACCACACCCTGTCATTGCAGGATGTGGCAGAGAAAAGGGTCTGCTAAATCCTGCAAGACGGCGTTGCGATACAAGATCGACTACTTCCGTCGTTGTCCACGATGAACCTTTGCAGTATTTGAGATGCCCGGATTATAGGGGGCTTTACGAGGATAGGCAATCCTGAATCAAACTTTTTTACATTTTTGTGTGCGGCGCAACACTAAATAAGCCATGGGCATGGGATGGAATGAAAAACGGCGTCGCAATGCCTGAAGCCGGGTCTTCAATGCGGCGGATATTCGCCGTTTATTAATATAAGAAACGGTTCAAAGTCTCGCGAGCCAGAACAAGACAAGGCGAAAACGAGCGTAAGAGCGGAATTGCTCGTGGCGCATGAGCCTGTTGAGCTCGCACTCACCCTGCAAGGCTTCACGAAGCGCGGCAGACTTTGAGCCGGTTTCAGCAGGAATCAATCGTCGCCGTAAGCGTAAGGCCCGCCTTTTTCCAGCGCGGCCCGATAGGCCGGCCGCGCATGGACGCGGCGCAGGAAGTCCAGCGCATGCGGATGTTCCCGATTCAGATAACCGCGCGCGCGCGCGGCTTCCAGCGGAAAACTCATCTGGATGTCGGCGGCGCTGAAGACGGGGCCGGCGAACCAGCCGTGGCGGGCCAGGCAGCGGTCGGCATGGCTGAGCAGCGCGTCCAGCTGCGGTTGCAGATAGGCGCGACGGACGCCGGCGGCCAGTTTGCGCGCCAGCGGCCGCAGCAGCCAAGGGACCGGTGGCCGGTCCAGCCGCGAGAACACCAGGCTCATCACCAAGGGCGGCATCAGCGAGCCTTCGGCGTGGTGCAGCCAGAACAGGTAATCGCTGTGCTCCGGCGCGCCGGCGGCGGGCTTGAGCCGGCCTGAGCCGTAGGTGTCCACCAGGTAGTCGACGATGGCGCCGGATTCGGCCAGGGTCAGCTCGCCGTCGCTGATCACCGGGGACTTGCCCAGAGGGTGCACCGCCTTGAGTTCCGGCGGGGCGAGCAGGGTGAGCGGATCGCGCTGGTAATGCTGAATGCGGTAGTGCAGGTTCAGCTCCTCCAGCAGCCAGAGCACGCGTTGCGAGCGGGAATTGTTCAAGTGGTGGACGGTGATCATGGGCGGGTTCTTCCATTGCGCCGGAGCGCGCTAGATGGGGAGCCGGCTGCCGGCCTTGACTTCGCGCAGCGCCAGGCTGGAGTGGATGGAGTGCAGGCCCGGGGTGCGGCGCAGCACGGTTTCGATGAAGTCGCTGTACGCGTCCAGATTGGGCGCGACCACTTGCAGCAAATAGTCGGCGTCGCCGGTGATCTTGTGGCAGGACAGCACCTCCGGGCGCTCCCGCATCCGGTCTTCAAAACGATTGGGCGCGTCGTCGGCGTGCTGGCCGAAACTGAGCCGGACAAAGGCCAGCACATCATAGCCCAGCTTGCGGCGATCCAGATTGGCCTGGTAGTCCTTGATGTAGCCGGCTTCCTCCAGCCGCTTCAGCCGCCGCCAACAGGGGGTGACGCTGAGGGACAGCCGTTCGGCCAACTTGGGGTTGGACATCGCTCCGTCCTGCTGCAGCAAGCGCAACAGAGTCAGATCCGTATCATCCAGCGGAGTTTTGAGTCTATTCATGCTCAACAATCGCTTTCAATATTGCTTTCTTGCTCCAGATTAGCGCCGAAGGCGGGGCAAAAGCAAAACTATTCCAGCGGCCGCGGCGCATACTGGGACCTTGCCTTATTCAAGCGAGAAACGAGGAGGGACGGCGATGTTGACGATTTACAGCGATGCGCACCATCTGCACCATGGTTGCGAGTTGAAAGACGGGGTGTTGATGCCCTGTTTCGAGCAGCCGGGGCGCGCCGACACCATCTTGGCGCGAGTGAGGGCGACGGGGCTGGGCCCGGTGGCCGCGCCGAGCGAATACGACAGCGAACGTTACGCCCGCGTGCACAGCCGGCGCTATGTACGTTTTCTGGAACGGGCCTGGGACGAATGGACCGCCGCCGGCCGCAGCCACGACGCCTTGCCGCTGATCTGGCCGGTGCGCGATCTGCGCGGCGACATCGAACCCGAATTCATCGACGGCAAGCTGGGTTTTTACGCGATGGACGCCGGGGTGGCGATCACCGCCGGCACCTGGAGGGCGGCGCGCGCCAGCGCCGACGTGGCCTTGACCGGCATGGACGCCTTGCTGGCGGGAGAGAAGAGCGCCTTCGCGCTGTGCCGGCCGCCCGGCCACCACGCGGCCGCCGAGTATATGGGCGGCTACTGCTATCTGAACAACGCGGCGATCGCGGCGCAGTCCTGCCTGGACGGCGGCGCGGCCAGGGTGGCCTTGCTGGACGTGGACTACCATCACGGCAACGGCGGGCAGAGCATTTTTTACGAGCGCGACGATGTGATGTTTCTGTCCTTGCACGGCGATCCCAAATCCTCCTACCCGTATTTTTCCGGCCATCGCGACGAGCGGGGGCGGGGCGCCGGCCTGGGCTTCAATCACAATTACCCGCTGCCGCACGGCACCGGCTGGCCGGCCTACGGCGAAGCCTTGCGCCACGCTTGCGGGCAAATAGCCGCTTATGCGCCGGACGCGCTGGTGGTGTCGCTGGGCGTGGACACCTTCAAGGATGACCCGATCAGCCAGTTCCGCCTAGAGAGCGAAGACTTCCTGCGCCTGGGCGCATGCATCGCCGGGCTGGGTTTGCCGACGCTGTTCGTGATGGAGGGCGGTTATATGGTGGACGATATCGGCGTCAACGCGGTGAATGTGTTGACGGGCTTCCAGGCGGGCGGCGTAGGCGTTTGACCTGGGTCAGCCCGGCGGCGAATAAATCGCCGGGCCGCCGGCCGGCAAGCCGAACTTGTGAAAAAAATGTAAAAAGCATAGAGTGGCGGGTGTAAAATTGCTTACACCCGACAACTTCAGAGTTATTTCTCATGAAAAGCGGCCATCCCGACTCCGCAGATCGAAGTCCCAGCGCGTTTTATCAGCATTTTTCGCCCAACCTACCCCTGGCGGGCAAACGCCATGTCAAATGGCGGCTCAGCGCCCGACAGGAGGAAGTCTTGCTGCATGCGGCGTTGATCGCCTGTATCGCGCTGGTGGGGCTGTTCGCCTATCTACGCCACTAAGCGCCCGTTCCAAGGAATCCATTCAAAGTCCGCCGCGCTTCGTGAGGCGCGGCGAGCGCCGGCGTTCGGCATGCTCGCGCGCCCTTCGTATATTCCGCTTCTTCAGCCGCAACGCCTTGTCTCGCTTTAGCTAGCGAGATCGTAAACACGTTCCAAGGCCCGCCGGCACAGCCTTATCCTGCGTTGCGCAGCGCGAGGCGGGGCGAATTTTGAACGGCTTCTAAGCCGGCTGCGCCTGTTCCGCGAGATCGATTTCGCGCCGCAGCTGTTTCAGCGTCGGCGTCACGATGGCGATGAAGCTGGCCTCGCGCAGCCGGCGCTGCGCCGAATGCGACAGCAGAAAGCCGGCCGCGCCGGCGTGCAGCTGAGCCGACATCGCCGCGCGCAGACACAATTCGCCCACCGCGGCGCGCAAGCGCAGCACGCTCAAGGGTTGAACCTGGCCCGCCTCGGCCTGAGGCGCCAGCGTTTTCGCCTCGCGCCACAAACCGGCCAGTTCGGCCGCCAGATCCTGATACGAGTGGTCCAGCCAGCGATTCTGCTCGCCGTCGCGCAGATTGGCTTCCTGGATGTCGTCCAGGCAGCCTTGCACAATGCCCAGGCCCGCCGCCGCCTGCGCCAGCACGAAGCCGGGGCGGACGCGCCGTATGAAGGCGGCGAAGTCGGCCGGTTCCGCCGCCATCCGCTCGGCGGGCACCAACACCTTGTCCAGCCTCACGCTCAACGTGCGGGTGCCGGCCATGCCGGCGGTGGGCGGCCCGTCGCAGAGCCGTACCCCCGGTGCGTCGCAATCGGCGACGAAGACCAGCTTGCCGCCGTCCGAGGCGGCCGCCGCCGCGGCGAACACATGGCCGCCGCCGATATTGGACACCCAGGGCAGATCGCCGGATATCCGATACCCGCTGGGGCAAGGTTCTGCATGCAGCCGCAGCGGCTCAAGGCCGGCCAGGTGCTTGATGGCGTTGGACAGGCCGGGGCCGCCCAGGCGCCGGCCCGCGGCCAGTTCCGTCATCAGCGATCTCAGCTCCGCCCGCGGCGCCGCGTGGCGCAGCAGCCATACGCTGGCGCTCTGGCACCAGGCCAGAAAGGCGGTGCTGCCGCAAACCGCGCCGACTTCGGCGATGGCCGCCATCGCCGCGACCAGGCCCGGCCCGTCGCCGGCTTCCGTCGGCAACAAGGCCGCGTAGGCGCCGTCTTCGCCCAGGCCGCGCAATATCTCCTCCGGATAATATCCTTGCTGATCGATGGCGGCGGCCAGCGGCGACAGTTGCAGGCGGACGCGTTGGTCTACGCGGCGGAGCAGGGCGAGGGATTCGGCTTGGTGCATGGCGCGGGGAGGGGCGTGGTTGATTTCAGCGGCATTCTGGGCGGGATAGACGGCGCTGTCTATGTGTACAGCATGACATCTGTCCCTGCCGATTGAGCGCGCGGCGGAACTTGTCCACGCCATCGCGGCTCTATCTTTTTTATTATTGACACCGTTCCCGCCGCGCTTTGGCGCGGGCAGTTCATAAGCGCGGAACGGGGAAAGGTTCCGATGAGCGCATCTCCCATTCTATCCCTTGGCCTGTTGCTGGCCGCGCTAGGCCTGGCAGGCCCCAGCCTGGCGCTGGACCTGGACCTCAAGCCGACGCCGCCCGAAACGGCGAGCCCCGCGGCCAAGCCGCCGCCGGGCTGGAGCCTGGGCTACGACAGCAAACGCTTCAGCTATCCGCCGTCCGAACGTACCCGCCTGCTGGCGGACCAGGCGCTGCGCAGCAAGCAAGAGCCCAAGACGCCGGTGGACTGCCAAAGCCATCCCGGCTATGCCTATTGCCAGCCCAAGGGCGCCGAGCGCGCCTACGCCTCCGCGCCGCCCCAGCCCATGGGCAGCGCCAAGCTTTGCGATCAGGACCCCTATTCGCCGCAATGCGCGGACAGCGCCTTGCAGCTGCATACCCGCAACAGCAATTGCGCGCCGGACGACAGAAACTGCCAGGGGCTGGGTCTCAGCCTCAAGTGGGGCGACTGAGCCGAGGCCTGGGACTGGACGGGACGCGGCAAGCCGGTAAACTGCCGGGCATTGAACCCACTCAGCGGCCGGCATGCGCATCCTCCACACCTCGGACTGGCACTTGGGCCAGCATTTCATCGGCAAAACCCGCCTGGCGGAGCACCAGGCCTTCATCCACTGGCTGCTGGAGCAGGCCGACGTCCACCGGGCCGACGTCGTGCTGGTGGCCGGCGACATTTTCGACACCGGCGCGCCGCCCAGCTACGCGCGCGAACTCTACAACGGCCTGATCGCCTCCGCTCATCGCGCCGGCGTGCAACTGGTGCTGCTGGGCGGCAATCACGACTCCGTGGCCACACTGGCGGAAAGCCGCGCGCTGTTGTCCTATCTGTCAGCCAGCGTGGTGCCGGCCCTGAGCGAGGACCCGGCCGATCAGGTCCTGATGCTCAAGCGCCGCGACGGCGAGCCGGGCGCGCTGCTGTGCGCTTTGCCCTATATCCGCCCGCGCGACGTGCTGCGCAGCCAGGCCGGCCAGAGCGCCGAGCAAAAGCAGCAATCCTTGCAGGACGCCATACGCGAACGCTACCGGCAGGTGTACGAGCAAGCGCTCCGCCGCCGCGAACAATTGGGCCTGCCCCTGCCCATCGTCGCCAGCGGCCACCTGACCACGGTGGGCGCCAGCGCCAGCGAATCCGTGCGCGAAATCTACGTCGGCGCGCTGGAAGCCTTTCCCAGCAACGCCTTCCCGCCGGCCGACTACATCGCCCTGGGCCACATCCACCGGCCGCAGAAAGTGGGCGGCCACGAGCACATCCGTTACAGCGGCTCGCCCATCCCGCTGAGCTTCGACGAAGCCGGCCAGGGCAAGGAAGTGTTGCTGGCGGAGCTGGACGAGCAGGGCCTAGGCTCCGTCCGGCCGCTGGCGGTGCCTTGCTTCCAGCCCTTGCGTTCGGTGCGCGGCAGCCTGGCGCAGTTGCCGGCGCTGTTGGCGCAGGCGGCGGAGGCCGGCAGCGCGGAACGGCCGGTCTGGCTGGAGATCGTGGTCAGCGCCGACGACTACCTGAGCGATCTGTCCGCCCGCGCGCAGGCGCTGTGCGCCGATCTGCCGCTGGAGCTCTTGCGCGTGCGGCGCGACCGCGGGCAGGCCGCCTCAGGGCTGGCCTCGGCCGCCGGCGAAACCCTGGACGAACTGACGCCGCTGGATGTGTTCGAGCGCCGGCTGGCGCTGGAAACCCTTGATCCGCCGCTGCAGGAGCAACTGCGGCTGCGCTATCGCGAAACCCTGGCCGCCTTGCGGGAGGAACAGGCATGAAGATACTGAGCCTGCGCCTGAAAAACCTCAACTCGCTGCAAGGCGAATGGAAGCTGGATTTCAGCGCCGAGCCCTTCGCCGGCAGCGGCTTGTTCGCCATCACCGGCCCCACCGGCGCGGGCAAATCCACCTTGCTGGACGCCATCTGCTTGGCGCTCTACCACAAGACGCCAAGGCTGGACGCCGTGACCCAGGGCAGCAACGACATCATGAGCCGGCACACCGCGGACTGCCTGGCGGAGGTGGAGTTCGAAGTCAAAGGCCGGCGTTACCGCGCCTTCTGGAGCCAGCGCCGCGCCCGCGACAAGCCGGACGGCGCGCTGCAAGCGCCCAAGGTGGAGCTGGCCGACGCCGACGGCGAGATCCTCAGCAGCCAGGTGGCGGACAAGCTCAAGCGCGTCGAAGCCATCACCGGCCTGGATTACGAACGCTTCACCAAGTCCATGCTGCTGGCGCAAGGCGGTTTCGCCGCCTTCCTCAACGCCGACGCCAACGCGCGCGCGGAACTGCTGGAAGAACTGACCGGCAGCGAAATCTACGGCCTGATCTCGCAACAGGTGTTCGAGCGCGCCCGCGACGCGCGCCAGACCCTGGAGCAATGGCAGGCGCGCGCCGACGGCGTGGAGCTGCTGGAACCGGAGCGGCGCGCGGACATGGAGGCCAGGCTGGCCGCGCTGGGCGCGGCCTCGCGCCAGGCGCAGGCGGACTGGGAGCTGGCGCGCAAGCAATGGCAGTGGCGCGAAGCCCTTGAACAGGCGCGGCGTCAGAGCGCGGACGCCGACGAGGCGTGGCGGCGGGCCAGCGAGCAGGAGGCGCGGGCGGAGCCGGAACTGGCGTGTTTGCGCCGCGACGAGCCGGCGCGGCGCATCCTGCCGCAATGGCGGGAAGCGGAGCAGGCGCGGGCGGAGCTGCTGCGTCTGAGCGCGGAAAGCCAGGCGCTTGGCCATGCGCAAGCGGCACGGAACGCGGACTGGCAGGCCGGCCATTGGCGGGCCTTGAGCCAGGCCCGCCGGCTGGAGCGGACCCAAGGAGCGCGTCTGGACGCGCTCAAGGCCGCGGCGGAGGAACAAGAGGCCGCCGCCCGGCGGCTGAGCCATCGCGCGCGCCTGGGCGAGTTGCTGGAACGTTGGCGCGCCGGTTTCGATCAGCAGCAGCGCTTGCGGCAACAGCGCGACGGCTGCGCCGCGCGCGTCGCGGAGCTGGACGCCCGGACGCTGAACCAGCGCCAGGGCCTGGCGGCCTTGAACGCGGAGACCGAGGCGGCGGAAGGACGCGGCCTGGAGACCGCCGCCGCGCTGCGGCGGGCGGAAGAGAGCGGCCGGGCGGCGCTGGACGGCCGCAGCCTGGCCGAATGGCGCGAGCAATGGCAGCGCGCGCTGCGCCAAAACACGGCCTTGCGCGGCCTGGCGACGCTGGCCGCCGAACTGAAGCCGCTGGAAGAGCGGCTGGCCGGACGGCGCGAGGAAAGAGCGGCGCAGGAGGCCGAGCGAGCGCGCCGCGACGCCGACTTGCAGCGGCTGCGCGCCGATTACCGGCTGGCGCAGGAACAAACGGCGGACAAGCGGCGGCTGCTGGAGCAGGAGCGGCGCATTCTCAGCCTGGAACAGCACCGCGCCGCCTTGCGGCCGGGCGAACCCTGCCCCTTATGCGGCGCTTGCGAGCACCCGGCGGTGGCCGCCTATCAGGCGCTGGACATCGGCGCCGCCGAAGCGGCCTTGAACGCCAAGGAGGCCGCGCTGGAGACGCTGCGAGAACAAGGCCAGCAGGCGGCGGCGCAGCTGGCGCGCGACGAAGCGCAGCTGCGCCAGCTGGACGCGGCGATGGAACAGGAACAAGCGCGCCGCGAAACCCTGGCCGCGCAATGGCTGAGCGAGGGCGCGCCCTGGGGGCTGGCGGACGGGGACTGGCGCGGACCGCGGCTGGAACAGGCTTGCCGGGACGCGGAAGGGCTGCAGCAGCGGCAGGAAAGCGCGCTGCGCGCCGCCGAACAGGCGGAAGCGGCGCTGGAACGGGCGCGCGCGGACGCGCGGCGGCAAAGCGAGGCCGTTCAGGCGCTGGGCCAGAAATGGGCCTTGCAAGAACACGGCCTGCGTAGCCTGGAACAGAGCCTGCAAACGCTGCGGGACGAGCTCGCGCAGCGCGAGGCCGAGCTGAGGGAACTGGCCGGCGGCCGCGACGCCGACATCGCCGCCGCCGGCTTCGAGGCCCCGGAAGCGGGGCAGGAGGCCGGCTGGCTGGAACAGCGCGCCGCCGATTGGCGGGACTGGAAAGATTTGGAACAGGCTCGCCGGCAAGCGGAAACCGACGCGGAGGCCCAGGCCGCCGCGCACCGGCTCGCCGGAGAACGAGTCGCGGATTGGGACGCGCGCTGGCGGGCGCTGCGGCTGCCGGACGGCGCGCCGCCGCAGGAGGACGGCGACGCCGAGGCCGCCTGGCTGGCCGCGGTCGCGGATTGCGAGGAATCCGCGCGGACCCTGGCCCAGATCCAGGGCGCGCTGGAACGGGTGGACAGCGACGCCGCGCGCCAGCGGCGGCGCGCCGAGGACGCGGAACAGGCTTGGGCCCAAGCCCTGGCCGCCAGCCCGTTTGCGGACGCCGCCGCCTTTCTGGCGGCGGCCTTGCCGGAGGCCGAGCGCGAGCGCTTGAGCGCGCTCGGCCGGCAACTGGAGCGGGAAAGGCTGAGCGCGGCGGCGCTGCGGCAACAGGCCGCGGAACGGCTGGCGGCGCTGGAGCGGGACAACGCCTCGCCGCAGCCGGAACCGGAATTGCGCCAGCGCATGGAAGCGCTGGACGCCGAGCGGCAAAGCCTGGCCGGCGAGGACGGCGCCTTGCGCGCCTTGCTCGACAACGACGCCGCGCGCCGCGACGGCCAGCGCGAGCTGTTCGCCCGCATCGACGGCCTGCGCGAGGAGGCCGACGTCTGGCAGCGCTTGAACGGCCTGATCGGCTCCGCCGGCGGCGACAAATACCGCCGCTTCGCCCAGGGTCTGACGCTGGAGCATCTGGTGGCGCTGGCCAACCGCCACCTGAGCCGGCTGCACGGCCGCTATTGGCTGCGCCGCCGCGCCGACGGCGAGCTGGAGCTGGAAATCGTCGACAGCTGGCAGGCCGACGCCGCGCGCGACACCCGCACCCTGTCCGGCGGCGAAAGCTTCCTGGTCAGCCTGGCGCTGGCGTTGGCCTTGTCCGACCTGGCCAGTCACAAAACCTCGATCGATTCGCTGTTCCTGGACGAGGGCTTCGGCACTCTGGACGGCGACACGCTGGAACTGGCGCTGGACGCCCTGGACGCGCTCAACGCCGGCGGCAAGACCATAGGCGTGATCAGCCATGTGGAGGCCTTGAAGGAGCGCATCCCGGTGCAGATTCGGGTGGGCCGGGCCGGCGCTGCCGGTTGCTCCGCGCTGACGGTGAGCGGCTAAGAAATTGTTCACGATCGGCGGCGCGTCGTGACATGCTGCACGGTGAGCGCCGCTTCGAAATGCTGATGCGCCGCGTGTGCATTCGGCTTTCTCAGCGGTTTTCGCCTCGCTCTGGCTTGGAGACCATGAACAGGCCCGCCTCAGCCGGCGGCGAAGTCGGCGAGCGCGGCGCCGTCCATCCGGTAACGCACCCATTCCGCCTGCGGCTTGGCGCCGATGGACAGGTAAAAGTCTATGGCCGGCTGGTTCCAGTCCAGCACGCTCCATTCGAAGCGGCCGCAGCCGTGTTCCACCGCCAGCTGGGCCAGGCGGCGCAGCATCAGCTTGCCGGCGCCGCCGCCGCGTTGCCGCGGCGAAATATACAGGTCTTCCAGATACAGGCCCTGCTTGGCTTGCCAGGTGGAATAGCTGAAGAAGTAGACGGCGTAGCCGGCCGGTTCGCCGTCCACCTCGCAAATCAGCGCCCGCGCCGGGCTGTCCGCGCCAAACAGGCTGGAGACGATGCTGTCCTCGGTGGCGGCCACTTGATCGCCGGCGCGTTCGTAGACGGCCAGCTCCTTGATGAGGCGCAGGATCAGCGCGGCGTCTTGGGCTTGGGCGGGGCGGATATGGATGGACATGGATGGAACCTGAATAGTGGTGAATGGATTAAGCGCTATACTACGGCCAAGACAAACTGCATGCGCTGCATTGTTTTCAAGTCATGATGAACATCTTGCATTCCGACCTGCGCCGCTTGGACCTCAATCTACTGCTGGTCTTCGACGCCTTGCTGCGCCAGCGCTCGGTCAGCGCCGCCGCCGACGAACTGGCGATGAGCCCGTCGGCGTTCAGCCACGCGCTGGCGCGGCTGCGCGCCGCCCTGGGCGACGATCTCTTTGTGCGCATCGGCAATGCGATGCAGCCCACCGCCTACGCGGAAAGACTGGCCGGCGCGGTGAGCGCCGCGCTGGAAACGCTGTCGCAAGGGCTGGCCGAGGCCGGCGGTTTCCAGCCGGAGCGCAGCGAACGGGCTTTTGTGATCGCGGTGACCGACTACACCGCCTTCGCGGTGATGCCGCGCCTGCTGGCGGGCTTGCAGCGGGCGGCGCCGCGGCTGCGTTTCAAGCTGGTGCATTCCCGCGGCCGCGAGTCCGCCGAGGATCTGGCCGCCGGCCGCATAGACTTCGCGCTGGGTTATGTCGAGGAGATTGCGGAGCCGGCGGCCGGGATTGAAAGCTTCGACTGGCTGGAAGACCGCTACGTGGCCATCGTCAGCCGCGCCCATCCGCGCATCCGGGACGGCCTCAGCCTGGATCAATACCTGGCGGCGCGCCACGTGGTGGTGACGCCCTGGGGAGAAAGCCGCGGCGGCATCGATCGCGCGCTGGAGCGCCGGGGCCTGCGCCGCGACGTGGCGCTGCAACTGCCGTCGGTGCTGGCCGCGCCCTTCATCATCGCGGAGTCCGAATGGATCATGACGCTGCCGCGGCTGGCGGCGCAGGCCTTGAGCCAGGCCGCGCCCATCGCCGTTCACGCCGCGCCGTTCGATATCCCGTCCTACACCCTCAAGGTGTACAGCCACGCCCGCCACGGTCGCAGCGCCGCCCATGATTGGCTGCGCGCGCAATTGCGCGCCTGCGCGCCGTCGCTTCAGGCTTAGAAGGTGTTCACGCTCTTGCGAGCGAGAGCGAGACAAGGCGTTGCGGCTGAAGAAGCGGAGTGTTCCAGCGGCGGACGAGCAATCTGACGCCGTACTCGCCGTGTAAGGCTCCACGACGCGCAGCAGATCGTAAACAGGCTCTTAGCGCCGGCTCAGCCCAGCCGTCGCGTCCAATGCCCCTGGATGCGCAGGGCCTGGAAATAGCGCTCCGGCGCGGCGAAACCGGCGTTTTGCAGCAAGGCCCGTTGTTCGGCCTCGGTCAAGGGGTGGAAATCGCGCTCCAGCTTGAGCCGCATCTGGGCGGCGTCCTCCGCGCTCATGCCCAGGCTTTGAGAAGCGTGGCCGCCGGCGGCGGCCAGCGCGGCGGACGGCGCCGCGGCAAGGTCGGCCAGCAGCAGCGGGGCCTCCGGCCGCAGTCTGGAGCGGGCGGCGCTCAGCAGCGCCAGCTTGGCCGGAGAAGGCAGGAAATGCAGCACCAGCAGGCAGAGCGCCGCGTCGAACTCCGTTTCCGGCAAGGCGTCCAGCGCGCAGGGGCGGAAATCCACGCGGCCGGCGACATCCGCTTGCTCCAGGCGCCGCCGCGCAATGGCCAGCATGTCGGCGGACGGGTCTTGCGCGCAAAAGCGCCAGCCGGGATGCCGCCGCGCCAGCGCGAGGGTGTCGCTGCCGGTGCCGGCGCCGACGACCAGCACGCGCGCATCGGCGGGCAACAGGCCGGCGAGCAAGGCCTCGCTCAATTGGTGCAGCAGGGCGTAGCCCGGAATCAGCCTGGCGATGCGCTCGTCGTAGCCGTCGGACCCGCCGCCTTGAAATCTGTCCATACCTTTTCCCCTTAAAAACGAGGCGCCCTGGGCGCAATGACAGGCGTGGCGGCGGCTGGGCCTGAAATGCGCTTATCATGGTGGCTTCAAGCATGCGCGGTCAAGCCGGGCCGTTGTTCGGGGCGGCCGCGCCAGGAGAAGCCGATGCAAGCAGAATGGAGCGGTCTGGACCGCTATTACACCGCGGCGTTGCGGGTGGAGGACGGCGTTTTGAACGGCGCGCTGGCGGCTAACGCCGCCGCCGGCCTGCCGGCGCAGGACGTGTCGCCGCTGCAAGGGCGCTTTCTGCATATTCTGGCGCGTTTGATGCAGGCGCGGCGGGTGCTGGAGATCGGCACCCTGGGCGGCTACAGCACCATCTGGCTGGCGCGGGCGCTGCCGGCAGACGGCCGGGTGGTGACCTTGGAAGCCAATCCGGCGCACGCGGACACGGCGCGGGCCAATCTGGCCGCCGCCGGCGTGGCGGACAAGGTGGAACTGCGGGAAGGCCCGGCGCTGGACAGCCTGCCGCTGCTGGCCGGGGGCGAGCCCTTCGATCTGATCTTCATCGACGCCGACAAACCCAACAATCCGGCTTATCTGGAATGGGCGCTGAAGCTGGCGCGCCCCGGCGCCGCCATCGTCGGCGACAATGTGGCGCGCGGCGGGGCGGTGGCCAATGTGGTCAGCCAAGACCCCGGCGTGCGCGGCGTGCGCCGCTTCATAGAAGACATGGGCGCCGAGCCGCGGCTGACCGCCACCGCGCTGCAAACCGTGGGCGTCAAGGGTTGGGACGGGTTTTCCATCGCCATCGTCAATGAAACGGCCTGAGAATCTGTTTACGATCTGCTGCGCGTCGTGAGACGTGACACGGTGAGTACCGCTTCGAAATGCTCATGTACCGTGACACTCTGCTTTCTCAGCGGTTTTCGCCTTGTCTCGCCTGAGCTCGCAAGATCGTAAACACGTTCCGAGCGCCGGCTCGCGGGAAGGCAAACCGGCGCCCGCGCTCAAGAGCAGGCGGAGTCCAGCGCCGGATTCGCGTCCGTTTCCTCCGTCTGCGTCTGAGCGACGCCGCGCAGGAACAGCGCCACCACCAGCGCGCTGAGCACGGTCAGGGCGGACAGCACCGTCAGCAGCCGTTGGAAGGCGGCGGCGTAAGCCTGGGACAGCGCCTCCGGCGCGAGGCCGGGCAAGAACTCGCCGACGGCGGCCAGCTTGCCCAGCGCCCCCTGGCTGGCGGCCGCGGCCAGCGCTTGGGGCGCCGCCGCGGACAAGGGAGAGAGACGTTGTTGCAGCAGGGCCGCCAGCAGCGCGCCCACCAAGGCCAGCGCAATGCCTTCGCCCGCCACCCGCGTGGTGCTGAATATGCCGGCGGCCATGCCGGCGCGCTCCTTGGGCACCACGCTGACAGCCAGACCGTCCATCAGGCCCCAGGGCAGGCTGATGCCCACGCCTATCAGCAGCAAGGGCCACAAGGTCTGTTGCAGCGCGGACAGCTGCGGATAGCGGCTAAGCCACCACAGCCCCAGCGCGCACAGCAGCAGGCCGCCGGCGGACAGAACCGCGGCGGACAGCCAGCGCGTCAGCCAGGCCGCGCACAGCGGCAGCGCCAGCATGGGCGCGGACAAGGCCAGCATCACCCGGCCGGCCTCCGCCTCGCTGACGCCTTCCGCCCCCACCAGGCGCAGCGGCAGCAGCACCAGCAAGACCACGAAGGCGTAAGCCGGCGCGGCGGCCAGACATTGCACGCCGACAAAGCGCGGATAGCGGAACAGGCTCAGGTCCAGCATGGGACGCGCCGCGCGACGCTCCAGCGCCACGAACAGCCAGAACGCGGCTACGGCCCCCAAGAGCAGGACAATCACCCGTGGGCTGCTCCAGCCCAGCTCCGGCGCCGCCAGCGCGCCGTAAGTCAGCAGGCTCAGCGCCAGCGTGAAGCTGAGCGCGCCCGGCCAATCCAGGCCGGCGGCCTGAGGGTCGCGCGATTCGCGCATGCAATAGACGGCCAGGCCCAAGGCGAGCAGGCCCACCAGGCCGGCCAGCGCGAAGATGGAACGCCAACCCAGCGCCTGAATCAGATAGCCGCACAGCAAGGGGCCAAAAGCCAGGCCGATGCCGAAGGTGGTGCCTATCAGGCTGAAGGCCCGCGTGCGCGCCGCGCCGGCGAAGCTTTGCGCCAGCGCCGCCAGGCCGCTGGCGAAGGACAGCGCCGCGCCCAGGCCTTGGGCCGCGCGCAGCAAGTCCAGCCACAGCAGGCTGCCGACCAGGAACAAGCCCAGCGAGGACAGGGAGAACAGGCCAATGCCGAGCAGAAACACCCGTTTGCGGCCGTATTGATCGGCCAGCGCGCCGGCCGCCATCAGGCAGCCGCCGAAAGTGAGCATGAAAGCGTTGGTGACCCAAGTCAGGGCCAGCGCGTCGCCGCCCAGCTCGCGGCCTATCGCGGTCAAGGCCAGCGCCGGGCCGGTGAAGCTGAGCGGCGTGGTCAGCGCGGCCAGGCAGACCGCGGCCAGGGTCAGTAAAGGAGCGCGTTGGGAGGGCGCCGGTTTGGAGGGATGCATGATTTCGCCTTTCAAAGAGTGGGACAAGCGCCCGCGCGGCGCGGCGGGCGGATGCGGATGGTCATTGGGCGAACACATGATAATTTGACGGCAATTGACGAAAAACAGGCGCTGTGTCCAAATTAAGCGGACAAAAAATCCTCAATAAGGACGTGGGCATGGATAGTTTGAGCAGTTTGGCCGCTTTTGTACGCGCCGCGGAGGCGCAAAGCTTTGTCGGCGCCGGCCGCGCGCTGGGCGTGTCCTCGTCCGCCGTGGGCAAGAGCGTGGCGCGGCTGGAAGAAAAACTGGGCGTGCGGCTGTTCCAGCGCAGCACCCGTCATGTGCGGCTGACGGCGGAGGGCGAATTGTTCTACGAACGCTGCCGCCGCATCCTGGACGATATCGACGACGCCGAGGCCGAACTGGCGCAGAGCCGCGCCGCGCCGCGCGGCAAGCTGCGGGTCAGCCTGCCGGTGGTGGGGTATCGCATGTTGCTGCCCATCCTGCCGGACTTCATGCGGCGTTACCCGGAAGTGGAGCTGGACCTGGATTTTTCCGACCGCATGGTGGACGTGATAGAAGAGGGCCTGGACGCGGTGGTGCGCAGCGGCCCGTTGGCGGATTCCCGGCTGATGGCGCGGCCCTTGGGGCCCTTCCGTCTGCTGGTGGTGGGCTCGCCGGGCTATCTGCGCGAACGCGGCGCGCCGCAAAGCCCGGAGGACCTGGCCCATCACGCCTGCCTGCGCTATCGCTTCCCCAGCACCGGCAAGCTGCAGACCTGGGCGCTGGACGGCGCGCCGGCCGGCCAGGACTGGCCGCCCAGCAGCGCCTTGAGTTGCAACAATATCGAGGCGCTGATCTGCGCCGCCAGCCAGAATCAGGGCCTGGCGTACTTGCCGGACTTCATCGTGCGCGACGCGCTGGCCGCCGGCCGGCTGCAAATCGTGCTGGAGCCCTATCTGGGCCAGACCGGCATGTTCCATGTGCTGTGGCCGTCCAGCCGCCAGCTGTCGCCCAAGCTGCGCGTCTTCGTGGACTTCCTATGCCAGCGCATGTTCGCGCCGCCTACGCGCCGCGCTGACGGCGGAAAGCCCACCAGGCGGCCAAGAGACTGAAGCCGGCCACCAGCAGCACCAGCACCCAAAAGCCGTGCGGATGATTGGCCAGCGGCACGCCGCCCACGTTCATGCCGAAGAAACCGGCGACGATATTGATGGGCAGCGCCAGCACCGTCACCAGGGTCAGCGTGAACAGGGTGCGGTTGCTCTGCTCGTTCAGGCGCGCCGCCAGTTCTTCCTGCAAAAGCTTGATCCGTTCCACCAAGGCGGCCAGATCGTTCAGCGTCAGCGCAAATTCCTCGGAAGACTGACGCAGCGCCTGCGCGTCGGCCGCGTCCAGCCAGGCCGGCGGCCGGTTCAGCAGGCGGAACAGCGCGCTGGGCTCGGGCGCCAGCAGGCGCTGCAAGCGCACCAGGGAACGCCGCATCGCCGCCAGCTGCGCGCGCTGATCGTCCAGCCTTTGCGCCAGCAGCCTGTCTTCCAGCACATCCACCTGCGCGCCGCTGGCGCGCACAATGCCGGCCAGCGCATCCGCCTGGTTCTGCAGCAAATGCACCAGCAAGGCCGCCGGCGAGCGGAAGGCCGCGCCGGCGCGCACCGCCGCGCGCAGCCGGTCCACCGAGTGTAGCGGCTTGACGCGCGCGGTGATCAGCACCCGCGGCTGAGCATGCGCCCACAGGGTGGCGATGTCCGACGAGGCCAGGCCAAAGCTGAAAGCCACGTCGTTGATTACCGCCAGTAAGGCCTGATCCAGCAATTCGATGCGGGTGGAGTTGGAGCCGCCGCGCAAGGCCTCGAAAAAATCCTCCTGCAAGGGCAAGGCCGCGCGCAGCCAGCGTTCGCTGGCGGCATTGGCCAGATTGAAATGCAGCCATAGAAAGGCGTCGCCGTCCGGCGGCGCGCGCAGCCAGGCTTGCGCCTGAGCGGAATCGATCTCTTCGCCGGCGCAATCCGGATGAAAACGAAAGCCGCAGATCAGCCCGGCCTGGTCCGAGCCGTATTGCTGCTGGGTAATGACGTGGTTCATGGCGCGTGGCCGACATGGTGGAATACAGCTCAGCTTAGGCGCGGCGGATGACGAAATGGTGACGATGAGATGAAGGGGAGGGGCTGAAGTTTTTTGGGAGCGCGCTTTTGTTTTCTTATAGCAGGAAATGGTGCCGCTGATTTTGCTCAGCTTGGTGACGGTGAGGATTGACGCATGCAATAAAGCTTTTCTATTTTTATGGGTTCATTGAGGCGTCACGAGAGTATGGATCGTCTGGCGCAACTTGGCATTGCTCGTCCACATTGGCTGGCCAGGCAGGAACCTGGCTGGTACGCATGGCAAGCCATCGGCCGGGATAGCAGATTAAATAAATCAGCAAAAAGGCCAACCTCATTGACCACGGCATGGCACTTACATAAAAATCGGTGCGCTGCAGGCCAAACCAGAACGGTTCTCTCTGGTCTGCAATCGGCAGGCAAGCCTTGACTTCCTGGATGACGCTGGTCGGGCCTTCTTCCATATAGCGGCGGATGAACTCCCAATGCTGTTTCAGCAGCTCCCGGTCTTTCGCCCCTACCGCCAACTCTGAGAAGGCGAAAGTGGCGGACACCTTGCCTTCCGCATCCAGCTTGTGGCCCTGAATCTCCCAGGTATTGCTTTTGCCTAGGCCCAAGCAAAAAAAGCTGTGGTCCCAGTCAAACTCCACGATCTTTCCCCCAGGCTGAAACGCGAATATTTTTCTAGATTTCCTGTTTAGACGGATCGGGTAGTGGGTCAGCGCGAAGGCCTCTTTTCTTAACAGCCAGATCAAGATGCTGCCTATCAAGCCGGGGCCGAACAGCAGTAGCAATACCGTCTGGGTCCAGGCTTGTTGCGGGGAATAATAGGGGCTGGAATTGGCGCCGATGGCAATCAGGATGAAATCCAGCGCGATAGTGGCGCAGCCTATGGGAACGATGTAGAAGATGGCCAGCAGCACGCTGCTCATCATGCCCTTCCAGCGGAAATACTTGTCAACCAGCTCTAGATAAGTACTGTTTATCTTGATCACGGCCAACTGATAAGCCAGCGGCAAATCCAGCTTTTGGTGAATATCCAGACCGTGCTCTTGCTCCAACCGGGTCAAGGGACGGTTGATGGTGTATTTTTGATATAAGCCGGTATATTCCATGGTGGTGAGAGTGTAATGGACGGCATGCCGTCCAGATTGGATTCAGTAGTTGAAGTACATCACACCGAACGCACCTGGGTCACCGGGTTTGCGTTTGGTTTTTTTGGGAAGGTCGATGTTGTCAGGGTCAGGCAATCCCATGGTTTTGAATACTTGTGTGGCCGCATTGACAAACATCATGAATCTTTTCCCGGTTACGAAAGAATATGCTCCGAGGAGTAGGTACATCGCTAATGATGCGTAGATGTATCCGATGTTCCAGAAAAAATAAGGAGCATCGTTATCGCTAATGAAGTCAAATAGTATCGCTAATAGAGGCGCAAAGATGGTTGCTAAAAAAGTAGTGGAGAGAAACCACCATTTAACTACTGTTTTGATATGAGGGATTTTGCCGCGGGAGCAATGTGGGTAGAGTGCAATGATTCTATCTTTTGGGCGGGCAATGGCAACAATTTCAAAATGGTTTTCACGCGGTGTGCCAATTACATCGACAATGTCTCCATCTTGGAATGGGCTATACCAAACCCAGCCTTTGGCGGGTAGCCCATTAATTTCCATCTCAATATAGTCGGCTTGCTCGCGTAAGTTGCTTGCATCCCTAGCGGTGCTAGCGGCCATGCCGGCTGCGCCGGCTAGTGCTCCTGCGATGGCGGCCAAGCCCATGATGTTGCGGTCGCGGTCGGTAAAGAAGAAGTTGGCCATTTCTCGTGTTTTTTTGTAACGGGAAATTTTGCCGTTAATTTTGCTTAGCTGCATTGTTGGCGTAAGAGCAACTAAGTCGTTTGTTACAGACATGGCTATGCTTGGGCCAGGGTCAGTAGTTGAAATACATCACGCCGAATGCGCCAGGATCGCCTGGCTTGCGTTTTGTGCGTTTGGGTAGGTCGATGTGGTCAGGGTTTTGTAGGTCCATCACTTTAAAAATACGTGTTGCTGCATGTACATACATCATAAATTTCTTCCCTGTAACATACGCGTACGCCCCAAAAATGGCATAAACTGCTGCACATACATAAATGTAATCGAAATCTATTAAACTAAAAATTTCGTCTTTACCAGAAATGAAATCAAAAAAACCAAAAACAAGAGGGGCTAATATTGCAACCAAAAAAGATACTGACAGAAACCACCATTTGAATACGGTTTTGATATGTGCAATTTTGCCACGGGAGCAGTGTGGGTACAGTGCGATAACTTTGTCTTTGGGGCGGGCTATTGCAATAATTTCAAAATAACCATCTTGTTGGGTTCCAATAAGCTCAACTTCATCGCCTGCTTGAAAGGGACTAAACCATACCCAGCCTTTAGCGGGTTGACCATTTATGCTCATTTCAATATGGTCAGCTTGCTCTCGCAGATTTGTAGTATCTCGTGCAGTACTAGCAGCCATGCCTGCTGCCCCGGCCAAGGCTCCTGCAATTGCGGATAGGCCCATGATGCTGCGATCATGGTCGGTAAAAAAGAAATTGGCAAGTTCTCTGGTTTTTTTGTAGTGCGATATTTTTCCACTGATTTTGCTTAGCTCCATCGTTGATGGGGTGGGCGCTAAGCTGCTAGGTGGTGATATCGCCATGCCGGGAAGCTCAATAGTTGAAGTACATCACGCCAAATGCACCTGGATCGCCAGGCCTGCGTTTTGTGCGTTTGGGTAGGTCGATATTATCGGGGTCTGGCAACCCTAATGCTTTAAAGACCTGTGTAGCCGCGTGCACATACATCATAAATTTTCTTCCAGTGACGAGTGAGTATGTTCCTAGGAATAGATACATGAATATAGTCGCATACAAATACTCTGCCCCAAAAAATGAAAAAAGTTTCTCTTTTCCGTCGATAAGATCAAATATTGTAAATAATATTGGGATAAATACGGCTACCAAGAAAGTTGTTGCTATGAACCACCACTTGATGATGGTGGTGATGTGAGATTTTTTGCCACGTGAGCAATGCGGGTATAGGGCGATGGTGCGATCTTGAGGTCTCGCAATGGCGATGATTTCAAAGTAATCCCCTTGTAATGTCCCGATTAGTTCTACGTCGTCACCATCTTTAAATGGGCTGAACCATACCCAGCCTTTGGCGGGCAGTCCATTAATTTCCATCTCAATATAGTCGGCTTGCTCGCGTAAGTTGCTCGCATCCCTAGCGGTGTTAGCTGCCATACCGGCAGCGCCAGCCAGGGCTCCTGCAATAGCTGACAGGCCCATGATGTTGCGGTCGCGGTCAGTAAAAAAGAAGTTGGCCATTTCTCGTGTTTTTTTGTAACGGGAAATTTTGCCGCTGATTTTGCTTAGCGTCATGCTAGCTATGTTGGGGGCTAAGCTGATCGGACGAAATATGGCCATAGTGGAATCGGGCTTAGTAGTTGAAGTACATTACACCGAGTGCACCGGGGTCGCCTGGTTTACGTTTAGTACACTTGGGTAAGTCCGTATTGTCTGGATTTGGAAGTTTCATCGTTTTAAAAACTTGTGTCGCAGCTTTAACAAACATCATGAATTTTTTTCCAGTTACAAGTGAATATGCTCCAAACAATGCGTAGGAAACAATGCCGACGTATATGTAATTAAAGTTGATGAGTGAATTGAAGAGCTCAGATGAGATAAGTAGATCGATAATAAAAAGGAAGGCTGGAAATGCGATCCATAGCATAAAGGATACAGAGAGCGCCCACCATTTTATAATGTTTTTTATATGTGCATTTTTTCCTCTGGAACAATGTGGGTAGAGTGCGATTACTCTATCCGCTGGTCGTAATATCGCTACAATCTCAAAGTAACCCTCTTGTTGCGTTCCTATAACTTCCACTTCATCGCCCGCTTGAAAAGGGCTAAACCAGACCCAGCCTTTTGCCAACTGTCCATCGAATTTCATTTCAACGTAGTCAGCCTCTTCGCGTAAATTTGCTGCATCTCTAGCCGTGCTTGCAGCCATGCCAGCAGCTCCGGCTAGTGCTCCTGCTATGGCGGCTAAGCCCATGATGCTGCGATCATGGTCGGTAAAAAAGAAATTGGCAAGTTCTCTGGTTTTTTTGTAGTGCGAGATTTTTCCGCTGATTTTGCTTAGCTTCATCGTTGATGAAGTGGGCACTAAGCTGCTAGGTGGTGACATCGCCATGCCGGGGGCTCAATAGTTAAAATACATCACGCCAAATGCACCTGGATCGCCAGGCTTGCGTTTTGTAAGTTTGGGTAAGTTGATGTTGTCAGGCTCTTTTAAACCTAATGCTTTAAAAACTTGAGTAGCAGCATGTACATACATCATGAATTTCTTACCGTTTACAAATGCAAAGGTTCCCGTCAGTAGACTTATCCCGATGGTAAAGTATGGGAAAGCTGTTGTGGATACGAAGTAGTCCATGCCATCGTTGGCAAGGGCTGCTATGGCAATATCAAAAACGATTGCAAAAATAATTGCCGCTAAGGTAATGAAAAACCACCATTTTATAATATTTCTTATATGAGCATTTTTTCCTCTTGAGCAGTGAGGGTAAAGTGCTATAGTCCTATCTTTTGTTCGGACTATTGCAATAAGTTCAAAGTAATCGTGCCGTTGATTTCCAATAACTTCAACCTCATCTCCATCTTGGAATGGGCTAAACCAAACCCACCCTTTAGCTAGTTGTCCATTAATTTCCATCTCAACATAGTCGGCTTGCTCGCGTAAGTTGCTTGCATCCCTAGCGGTGCTGGCGGCCATGCCGGCAGCGCCAGCCAGAGCACCCGCAATGGCTGACAGACCCATGATGTTGCGGTCGTGGTCAGTAAAGAAGAAGTTAGCCATTTCCCGTGTTTTCTTATATCGAGAAATCTTGCCACTGATTTTGCTTAGTTCAGTAACTGAGTTGCTGCTAACAGAGCTATTAACAATCATGGTTGATGTCCTTAAACTTGCTCAGATGTTTTAGGTTTTGTAAATATCTTTTCTAGTGACTGAGTTAAGTCGTTTATATCTTTGGGGGATTTAGCATTTTTGCTATCTTTTCCGAAAGGAGTTTGACTGATCCAAATTTGCAGGTCATCGTCCTCCAAGGCCCAAATTAAGCCCTGTAAAACAAAGATAGTTAAGCTAACCCAACTGCCAACCGTCATAAAGACTATGCGGGTTGCGAGTATTGCTGCCGAGCGGGCCCCGAGAGCAGCAGCTGTTTCTGCAATGGCGACGTTACTACTTACCCGCATGATGACTGGTGCGGCATATGTGAAAGTAGAGAGCCCAGATGCACCTAGGCCAATGGCACCGATAGTGGCTTTTGCTATATACAATGCTTGGATAGTAGTTTGTCCTTTTGTACTGGCATCTCTGGCACTGAGGCCATCTTGTACAATCCCAATCCCATTCGACGCCGCCATCAACAAACCGCCCATCAGTTTTAGCCGCTGTATGCTGCGGGCTTGCTCGCCGCCCTGCATGATCTTGCTCAGGGGCAGGCTCATGATATCGATGGTCTGGGCAGTCAAGGCCAGGCCGGAGGCGGCCAGGCTGGCGTAGACCGCGCCGTCCTTCTCGTTTTGCAGCAGCAAACGTCCCAGATAGACCCCTTCTATCATCATCACGAGCAGAGTCAGGCGGGCGTCCTTGACCACGGACAGATGGTCTTTGGGCTTGTCCACCCGTAGCTTATCGTAGGCCCGCTGCAGTTTGGCCCCCTGAGTCCGGCGGTATTCCGCCTCTTTGCGCAGAGCCTTCTGCAAGCGCTTGTATTTGGCTTGCGGGGTGGGCTCTTTTTTAAGTTTTTTGCGTTGGACATTATCCGCATACTCTGCCGCCACCAGCGCCTTGATGTCGGCAGTGCTGACCAGCGCGCGGCAAGCCAACACCATTTGCAGCAGCTTTTCGCCCAGATAGATCTCGGCCTTGTCCAGTTTCAGGGCGGCGCCGGCGCGGCCGGCGGCCGGGGCGAAGGCCTTGATGATGGCGTTGCCGGCGGTGACGATCACATGGTCTATCTGCCCGGTGCGCGCGGTGAGGAGGCTGACCCCGAAGGCGGTTTTGCCTTGGGGGCTGCGAGCTTCAAGGTTGTTCTCGTACAAGGCGGCATTTTCCTTGTACATGTCCAGCAGCTTCTGGAAATAGTTCTTGGTGGTTTCTATGGTGCGCACTGCCGCGTCGCTGTACGGCGTGTCCTGATTCTGCTTGGCGTCCTTCAGCGCGGTTTTCAGCTCGGTTTCTATTTTCTTCTGATTGAGCGCCAGCGCGCGGTAAAGCACATTGTTGCGCGCTATCGCCACGTCCTTGGCCCAGGCGTCCAGCTTGGCCTGGCCACTGACGGTGACGTTGATGCCGCTGATGGCGTGGCCGATGACGGCTTCGAACTCGATGCCGTCCTTGGGATCGGCGTCGTGGTAGTCCTCCAAGGTGTCCAGGAACAAAGGCGCTTGCAGCCAGCGCAGCAAGGCGCCCACGGTTTTGTTCTGGCGCGCGCCGATGGCGGCGTCCAGCTCGTTTTGGAATTTCTGGAAGTTGGACAGGCGGTCCGGGTCGATTTTCTTGCGGTATTTGGGCCAACTGCGGTCGCCGGCCTGTTCGATGTTGTTGTCGTAGTTTTCGCCGCGTTTGGCGCGGAAGGCGGCCACCTTGGCCTTGAGCGCGGCGATCTGCTGGCCGCGTTGCGGTTCCGGGACGCGGCGCAGGTCGATGGCGTCCAGCTCATTGGGCGCGATAGAGGCCGGGATTTGCCAGCCGGCCCATTGGTCCAGCAGGTCGCAGACTTCCAGGCGCTGGCGTTTCAACGCCGGGTCTTGCAGCTTGGCGATGGCGGCGCGGCGTTGGGCCATGACGGCCGGGTTGTACCAGGTGGCGGTATCGCGCCGCATCATGTCGTCCTGGAACTTCTCCTGTCCTTCCTGGGCCTGGGCGCTCAGCGATTTCCGGATGTTTTCCAATGCCTGGATTGCGTGCAATTGGAAGCTGCGCTCCTCGGCGAACAGCAGCGCCAGGCCGGCGCTGTCGTTGACGTATCCGTTAAGCTCCTGGGCGGTGCCGATGGCGTCCCACAGCGCCAGGATGTGCGGGGTGTTGTTGCCGCCGCTTTTCTTGGCGCGGGCCTGCATGAATTGCAGGCTTTCTTCGGCCTTGCCTCGGCGTGCGTGGATGGGGTAGCGCGCGTAGTTTTTGTCCACCCGGGCCTTGTCGTAGCTGCCGTCCTCCTTGCTGAAGGCGTCGGTCTTGGGGTCGTAGGCCAGCTGGGCGGGCTGGTAGCCGGGATGGTATTCCATCACCGCTTCGATCGCGGCCTTGCTGGCGGTGGTGCCGTGGGCGTTGGAGCTGCCGGCGGCCATGGCCTTGGGGTCTATGGCCTGCATGCGGGCGGCGCGCAACTTGGCGTCCTGAGCATAGCGCCGCAGTGTCAGGTCGCCCCATTTGTATTCGCTGAAGGCGATCCAGGCCGGGCCGCATTTTTCCGGCTGTTCGATGATCAGGTGGTGCAACCGGCTATTGCTGTGGCCGGCGGTGTTGCAAACCACGCTTTTCCCAGCCGCTTGCGCGGCCTTGGGCGAGGGCTGTTTCAGCAGGACGCCGTCTTCGGTGACGCTATAGCACTCCCATAGATTGGAGCCGCGAGCGTGTTTGGCATAAAACAGGTAGACGAAGCCGGCGCGCAGGGTGCGCAGCGCGTAATGGAAGTCCGCGTCCAGCGCGATGTCTTTGACTTTATCGGCACAGGCCCAGGCGGGCAGGGCGGCTTTCACCGTTTTGGGCACCGGCGCGTAGCGTACCGGCATGATGGGCAGGCCGCTGGCCTGACAGGCTTTACACAGTTGGCTCATGATTTGCTGTGGTCCGGGTGTATGAGGTGCGTCATGTCGGCTGCGCTCAGGCGCTGGCGGCGATGGCCGCCCAGTCCGCTTCGCTGAGCGAATCCGTCAGCCCGCTGTAAAAGTCGTCCGCCTCGCGCCCCGCCAGCAGCGCTTGCACGCGGGGGTGCAGATAGAAACGGGGGTGCACGGTGACGGCGTGCAGGGCGAAGCGGGACAAGTCTTCCTCGTCGTCAAAGCCCAGCGCGCCGGCATGGCGCAAGGCGGAGAACGCATGCAGGCGCGCGGTTTCCAGCGTGCCCGCGTCGCATTCCGGCGCGTGCTCGCGCCACGCCAGCAGCGCGCGGTTGAGCGGGCCGATGCGGGCGATGTCTTCCCACAAGCCGGGCTCCCAGCGCGAGAGCGGTCGCGCCGCGCCTGTCGCGGGCGGCGCCGGCTCCAGACAGGTGAGTTCGCCGGCCGGGTCCAATAGCCACCAGCGGCTGACCGAGCCCAACAGGCCGCGCTGCTGCGCGGTGTTCAACAGCGGCCACAGCGCCCAGCTCACCGCCGGGTCGTGCAGGCGCAGCAGATGGGTCTCGCCATTGGGACTGCGGCGTATCATCTGGCGGCCAATATGGGCGGCGGCCAGTTTGGCGGAGCCGGTGATTTCCAGCCAGCCGGCCACGCGCCGGCCTTGCCCCAGCGCTAGCGCGTCCGGCTCGGCTTCCGCCAGCGCCTGAGCGATGCTGTCGGCCAGCGCTGGCGCGCCGGCGTTCAGCGGCAGCCAGGCCGGCTGGCGCGCGGGGTCCAGTTGCGGATGTTTCAGCGGCAGCAGCAGGCCTTGCTGCCGGGCTTGTTCGTTCAGTTCGGCTTCGGCGCCCGCCAGCGGGCGGCTGGGCGCGTCCAGGGCCAGCAGCAGTTGCGCGCCGGCCTGTTGGCGGGCTTGCAGCTGTTGCAGAATGGCGGCGTGTTTAGCGGATGCTTGCATGGCTCAGCCCAGGCGCACGGTGGCGGATTGGGTTGCGGCGGCGCTGTTCAGCGCTTGCTCGCAGCCTTTGTTGAATTTGGGCAAGGGCGCGTTCAGGCTGGTGGGGCCGCTGAGGTTATGGCTGGCGCCTTTCACCGTCACGGTGCCGGGGCAGTGCACTTCGATATCGCCGCCCTTGAGCCGGATGTAGCCGCCGCCGGCGGTGACCAGGATTTCCTCCTTGGCGGTGATGACGATGCGCTCCTTACAGGAGGTGATGGTGACGTCCTTGTCCGCGGTCACTTCGATAGTGTCGCTCTGCGCCTGCATCTGAATTTTGCCCTTGGCGGCGATCAGCTTCAGCGCGATCTTGTCTTGCAGGCCGGTGACGA
>NZ_JBMDJX010000060.1:0-5259 GCF_057809415.1 Chromobacterium sp. FG22
GTGGAGGCGGGATTGGCGGGCTATCGACGGTTGTTGGGTTTGCCGGCGGAGTGAAGGCGGCTTAGAGCCTATTCAAAGTCTCGCGAGCAAGGGCGAGACAAGGCGAAAACCACTGAGAAAGCGGAATGTACAAGTGGTACATGAGTATTTCGAAGGGGTTTTCAACGCCGTATCGCCGAAGCGCAGCAGACTTTGAACAGGCTCTTAGGCGGTGGAACCGGCAAGAGCAGTACCAAGCAGTAAATCGTAGTGCGTGATGACATAAACAAATATTGATAAGGAAACAAGTTATGACGACAAGCGTAACGGGCAGCGACCTGGGCGGCGTGCTGGAAGGCGGCCCGCAGGACGATGTGCTCAAGGGCGGTGCCGGCAACGACACCTTGAACGGCTATGACGGCAATGATCTGCTGCAGGGCGGCGCCGGCGACGACGTGCTCAACGGCTATGCAGGCAACGACACGCTGGAAGGCGGCGCCGGCGACGATTTGCTCAATGCCGGCAGCGGCAACAATGTGCTGGCCGGCGGCGAGGGCAACGACACCCTGATCGGCGGCGCGGACAAGGACATCTATCTGTTCAATCTGGGCGACGGTTTCGACACCATCACCGACAACGCCCAGGACAAGCGCGACGCGGCAGACAGCGATCCGGCCTACCGCGACGAGTTGCGCTTCGGCCCGGGCATCCGCCCGGAAGACATCCAGCTGGAGCATGTGGGCGACGATTTGCTGCTGTCCCACCGCAACGGCGACGACGCGGTCACCATCAAGGGCTGGTTCGCCGACAAGAGCTTCTGGATCGAGCGCATCGTATTCGCCGATGGCGGCGAATGGGGCATTAACGATCTGGCGCAGCGCGTGATCGTGCAGACCGGCAGCGAGCGCAAGGAAATCCTCAACGGCTGGCTGGGCAAGGACCATCTGATCGGCCTGGGCGGCAATGACGTGCTGAACGGCCGCGGCGGCGACGATCTGCTGGACGGCGGCGCCGGCAACGACAAGCTGTTTGGCGAAGACGGCAACGACACCTTGCTGGGCGGCGACGGCGACGACACCCTGGACGGCGGCAGCGGCAACAATGTGCTGCACGGCGGTCGCGGCAACGATCTGCTGATCGGCGGCGCCGGCGCCGATGTTTACCTGTTCAACCTGGGCGACGGCGTGGACGTGATTCGCGACGCCGGCGGCGTGGACGTGTCGGTGAAAGACGAAATCCGTTTTGGCGCCGACATCCTGGTCAAGGACGTCAGCGTCAGCCGCCAGGGCGACAACCTGGTGCTGATCCACGTCAACGGCAGCGACCGCCTGGTGGTGGAAGGCTATTTCGCCAGCGCGTCCAGCCGGATCGAGCGCATCGTGTTCGCCGAAGGCGTGGTCTGGACCCAGGCCGACATCAAGCTGACCCAGCTGGGCGGCAGCGGCAACGATACCTTGATCGGCTGGGAAGGCAGCGATCTGCTGGACGGCGGCGCAGGCGATGATTCGCTGATCGGCGGCGGCGGCAACGATACCTTGATCGGCGGCCTGGGCAATGATGTGCTGGTCAGCGGCGGCGCGGGCGTCAGCGTGCTGATCGGCGGCGCGGGCAACGACACCCTGGTGGGCGGTGCCGGCGCAGAGATTTACCAGTTTGGCCTGGGCGACGGCGCGGACGTGATCGCCGCGCACGGCGTGGACGTCAGCGTGACCTTGCAGGACCGCATTGTCTTTGGCGTCGGCATTTCGGTGGACGACATCCGGGTGGAGCGCCAGGGCGACGACATCGTGCTGATCCACACCAACGGCCGCGACTCCATCACCATCCAGGCGGGCTTCAGCCTTGAGCATGGCTGGCATGGCCAGATCGTGTTCGCCGACGGCAGCGTCTGGCTGGGCGCGGAACTGGCGCAGAAACTGCTGGAAGTGCAGACCGGCGGCGATGACGACGATCTGCTGCTGGGCTCCGGTCAGTCCGATCTGTTGGACGGCGGCGCCGGCAACGACACCTTGATCGGCAACGGCGGCGAGGACACCTTGCGCGGCGGCGCCGGCGACGACCAGCTGCAAGGCGGCGTCAGCGGCCACACCACGATGGAAGGCGGCGCCGGCGACGATGTGCTGATCGGCAACAAGGGCCGTGAAACCTTCGTCTTCGGCGTGGGCGACGGCCGCGACCTGATCAACTACGGTGCCCAGATCGGCAAGATCGCCGCCTTGAGCGCCAACGACGAAATCCGCTTCAAGGCCGGCATCAGCGCCAAGGACATCCGCGTGCTGCGCGCCGGCAACGACCTGCTGCTGCAGCATGTCAACGGCCAGGACAGCATCCGCGTCAAGAACGGCCTGGTCGATAAGACCGGCTGGGCCGGCGTGGTCTTGTTCGCCGACGGCTCCAAATGGAGCGCGGCCGAGCTCTTGACCATGGTGGTGGCCGCGGGCGGCACCAGCGGCAAGGACGTGCTGACCGGCGGCAAGGGCGGCGATCTGCTGGACGGCGGCGACGGCGACGATACGCTGATCGGCGGCGGCGGCAACGACACCCTGAAGGGCGGCGCCGGCAACGACGTGCTGATCAGCAGCGGCGGCGGCACGGCCATCCTGGAAGGCGGCAAGGGCAACGACACCCTGCAAGGCGGCAGCGAGCACAATATCTATGTGTTCAATCTGGGCGACGGCAGCGATGTGATCATCAACAACTCGCTGAACGTGTCGGTGGGCGTGAGCAGCGAGATCCGCTTCGGCGTGGGCATTTCGGTGACCGACATCACCGTGGTGCGGGTGGGCGACGACGTGCTGTTGCAGCATGTCAACGGCAGCGACTCGGTGCGCATCCAGGGCTGGTTCAGCAGCCAGAGCATGCAAGTGGGCAGCGTGGTGTTCGCCGACGGCGGCAGCTGGACCTCGGTGCAGATCAACCAGTTCGTCAAAGGCGTCTATGTGGGCGGCAGCGGCAACGACGCCTTCCACGGCGGCAGCGGCAGCGATCTGCTGGAAGGCGGCGACGGCGACGATACGCTGATTGGCGGCGGCGGCAACGACACCTTGCGCGGCGGCAACGGCAACGACGTGCTGATCGCCACCGGCAGCGGCACGGTGATCCTGGACGGCGGCAAGGGCAACGACACCCTGCGCGGCGGCGCGGACCGGAACATCTATGTGTTCAATCTGGGCGACGGCGGCGATCTCATCATCAACAACTCGCTGAACGTATCGGTGGGCATGAGCAGCGAAATCCGCTTCGGCGCGGGGATTTCGGTGACCGACATCACCGTGGTGCGCGTAGGCGACGACATCGTGCTGCAACACGTCAACGGCAGCGACTCGGTGCGCATCCAGGGCTGGTTCAGCAGCCAATTGTCCCAGGTGGGCAGCGTGGTGTTCGCCGACGGCAGCAGCTGGACTTCGGTGCAGATCAATCAGTTCGCCGCGGGCATTTTCATCGGCACCAGCGGCAACGACGTCCTCAAGGGCGGCAAGGGCCATGACCTGCTGGACGGCGGCGACGGCGACGACGTGCTGATCGGCGGCGGCGGCAACGACACCCTGAAAGGCGGCGCCGGCAACGATGTGTTGATCAGCGCAGGCGGCGGCGTGTCCATCCTGGAAGGCGGCAAGGGCAACGACACCCTCAAGGGCGGCGGCAGCCAAGACATCTACGTCTTCAATCTGGGCGACGGCCGCGACGTGGTGATCAACAACTCCTTGAACGTCAGCGTCAGCCACCAGAGCGAAATCCGCTTTGGCGCCGGCATCTCGGTGACCGACATCACCGTGGTGCGCGTGGGCGACGACGTGTTGCTGCAACACGTCAACGGCGTGGATTCGGTGCTGATCCAGGGCTGGTTCCTCAGCCAGAGCAACTGGGTGGGCGGCGTGGTGTTCGCCGACGGCAGCAGCTGGACCTCAGTGCAGATCAATCAGTGGGCCAGCGGCATCTATATCGGCACCGCCGGCAATGATGTGTTGATCGGCGGCGCGGGCGGCAGCCTGCTGGACGGCGGCGCCGGCAACGACACCCTGATTGGCCGCGGCGGCAACGACACCTTGAAGGGCGGCGCAGGCAACGACGTGCTGGAAGGCGGCGCCGGGCGCAATGTCTATATCTTCAATCTGGGCGACGGCCAGGACACCATTCGCTATGGCGAAAAGGGCGTCAACCTCGCTTGGAGCAGCTACGAGGAGATCCGCTTCGGCGTGGGGATTTCGGTGACCGACATCACCGTGGTGCGCATTGGCGACGATGTGGTGCTGCGACATGGCAACGGCGTGGACAGCATCACGATCCAGGCCGGCATGTCGGTTCAGAGCTCATGGTCCGGCAGCATCGTGTTCGCCAACGGCGGCAGCTGGAGTCTGCTCGAACTGATCAGCCTGGCGGCCGTGACCCTGAACGGCACCGACGGCGCGGATACGCTGAAGGGCGCCAAGGGCAATGACGTGATCTTCGGCCTGGCCGGGGATGACCAGTTGTTCGGCAATGAAGGCAACGACAGCCTGTTCGGCGGCGCCGGCAACGACACCCTGTACGGCGGGGCCGGCAACGATCTGCTGGAAGGCGGAACGGATAATGATAGCCTGTACGGCGAAGACGGCAACGACACGCTGCGCGGCGGTGCAGGCAACGACACGCTGAATGGCGGCAACGGTGCTGACCTGCTGGAAGGCGGCGACGGCGACGACGTGATCTACGGCAATAATGATGGCGGTGGCTGGCGCGTAGAGGGTGACACCCTGCGTGGCGGCGCCGGCAACGACCAGTTGTTTGCCGGATGGAGAGGTTACGACAACGTGTTTGAAGGCGGCACCGGCAACGACACGCTGACCGGCAGCTATGCGCGCGACACCTATCTGTTCAATCTGGGCGATGGCCAGGACGTCATCATCGACAAGGCGGATGCACCGACGGTGAACGACGCCTACCGTGATGAGTTGGTGTTCGGTGTGGGCATCAAGGAAAGCGACATCCAGGTGCTGCGCAGCGGCAACGATATGGTGTTCCGCCACATCAACGGCCAGGACAGCGTGACGGTGAAGGACTGGTTTGCCGATCGGGTGTACTGGATCGAGCAGATCACCTTCGCTTCCGGCGTGAAGTGGACGGCCGATCAGTTGATGAAGCAGGGCGTGCCGCTGGTCGGTTCCGAGTTGGGCGACACGCTGCGCGGCGGCAATGTCGATGACTGGATGCTGGGCAACGGCGGCAACGACTCGCTGTACGGCGGTAACGGCAACGACCTGCTGGAAGGCGGGGCGGGCGACGACGGTCTGTTCGGCGAAG
>NZ_JBMDJX010000061.1:0-4729 GCF_057809415.1 Chromobacterium sp. FG22
GATTTGGGCTTGCTGGGCCTGGTCCTGCTGGCCCAGTTCCACGGCGTAGCCGCCGACCCGGCGCAACTCACCCACCAATACGGCCGCCAGGCCGAACCCTTCAGCGAAACCGACCTGCTGCTGGCCGCCAAAGGCCTGGACCTTAAAGCCCGCATCGTCAAACAAAGCCCGGACCGCCTCAGCCTGACCGCCTTGCCGGCGCTGGCGCTGCGGCCGGACGGCGAACACTTCATCATCGCCCGCTGCGACGGCGACAAAGTGCTGATCCACGACCTCAAGCACGGCCGGCCGCAAGTGCTGAGCCAGGCGGAGCTGACGGCGCGCTACGCCGGCCGGTTGCTGCTGATGGCCTCGCGCGCGTCCGCCGCGGGGGCGCTGGCCAAGTTCGACTTCACCTGGTTCGTGCCGGCCATCGTCAAATACCGCAAGCTCTTGCTGGAAGTGCTGGCGGTGTCGCTGGTGTTGCAGCTGTTTGCGCTGGTGACGCCGCTGTTCTTCCAGGTGGTGATGGACAAGGTGCTGGTCAACCGCGCCTTCAACACCCTGGACGTGATCGCCGTCGGGCTGTTGATCCTGTCGCTGTTCAATGTGGCGCTGTCGGCGCTGCGCAGCCACGTGTTCGCCCACACCACCAGCCGCATCGACGTGGAGCTGGGGGCGCGTCTGTTCCGCCACCTGCTGGCGCTGCCGCTGGCCTACTACGAAGCGCGGCGGGTGGGGGACACCGTGGCGCGGGTGCGCGAGCTGGACAATATCCGCAACTTCCTCACCGGCCAGGCGCTGACTACGGTGCTGGACCTGCTGTTCTCCTTCGTGTTCCTGGCGGTGATGTGGTACTACAGCGGCTGGCTGACCCTGATCGTGCTGGTGTCGCTGCCGTGCTACGCGCTGTGGTCGGCCGGGCTGACCCCGCTGCTGCGGCGGCGCCTGGACGAGAAGTTCGCGCGCGGCGCCGACAACCAATCCTTCCTGGTGGAAGCGGTGGGCGGCATCGGCACCATCAAGGCGATGGCGGTGGAGCCGCACATGACCCGGCGCTGGGACAACCAGCTGGCCGCCTACGTGGCCGCCGGCTTCCGCGTCACCCGGCTGGCCAATATCGGCCAGAACGGCGTGCAACTGATCCAGAAACTGGTCACCGTCGCCACCCTGTGGCTGGGCGCGCGGCTGGTGATCGCCGGCGAGCTGTCCGTCGGCCAACTGATCGCCTTCAATATGCTGGCCGGCCAGGTGGCGGCGCCGGTGGTGCGGCTGGCACAGCTGTGGCAAGACTTCCAGCAGATTGGCATCTCGGTGGAACGGCTGGGCGACATCCTCAACACCCGCAGCGAACTGCCGGCCAGCCGCGCGGCGCTGCCGGCGATCCAGGGCCGCATCCAGTTCGACCAGGTGGTGTTCCGCTACCGGCCGGACGGCCCGGAAATCCTGCGCGGCCTCAGCCTGGACATCCGGGCCGGCGAAGTCATCGGCATCGTCGGCCGTTCCGGCTCCGGCAAAAGCACGCTGACCAAGTTGGTGCAACGGCTGTACGTGCCCGAATCCGGACGCGTGCTGGTAGACGGCAACGACCTGGCGCTGGCGGACCCGGCCTGGTTGCGGCGGCAGATCGGCGTGGTGCTGCAAGAAAACCTGCTGTTCAACCAAAGCATCCGCGACAACATCGCGCTGGCCGAACCCGGGCTGGCGCTGGACCACGTGATCCAGGCGGCCAAACTGGCCGGCGCCCACGACTTCATCATGGAACAGGCCGAAGGCTACGACACCATGGTGGGCGAACACGGCGCCAGCCTGTCCGGCGGCCAGCGCCAGCGCATCGCCATCGCCCGCGCGCTGATCAGCAACCCGCGCATCCTGATTCTGGACGAAGCCACCAGCGCGCTGGACTACGAATCCGAACGCGCGATCATGCAAAACATGCGGGCCATCTGTCAGGGCCGCACCGTGCTCATCATCGCCCACCGCTTGAGCACCGTGCGCGGCGCCAGCCGCATCATCGCCATGGACCAAGGCCGCATCGTCGAAAGCGGCCGCCACGAAGACCTGCTCCGCCAGCCCGACGGCTACTACGCCCGCCTGCACAGCCTGCAACAAGGATAAACCCGTACATGAAGCACCAACTGCACGCGCTGCGCGACTTCGCGCGGCGCTACCGGCAGGCCTTTGCCGCGCACTGGGCCATCCGCCATCAACTGGACCCCCAGGCGCGGCGCGAAGACGAACTGGCCTTCCTGCCCGCCCACCTGGAACTGACCGACAGCCCGCTGTCCCCGCTGCCGATGTGGAGCATGCGCCTGATCGGCGCGCTGTTCCTCATCGCGCTGCTGTGGTCCGCGCTGGGCCAGCTTGACATCGTCGCCGTCGCCGGCGGCAAGACCGTCAGCGGCGGCCGCACCAAAATCCTGCAGCCGCTGGAACCCAGCGTGGTCAAAGCCATCCACGTGCGCGACGGCCAGCAAGTCAAGGCCGGCCAAGTGCTGATCGAACTGGACGCCACCGGCGCCAGCGCCGACAAACAAAAGGCCGACGACGCCCACGCCGCCGCCGCGCTGGCCGCCGCGCGCTACCAGGCGCTGCTGAACGCGCTGGACAGCGGCCGGCTGCCGCAGCTGCCGGCCACCCCCGGCGTCGCCGACAGCCAGAGATTGGCCGAAGAAAGCCTGGCGCTGGGCCAATGGCGCGGCTACCAGGCCAAGCTCGAAGCGCTGGGCGCCACCCTGCGCCAACGCCAGGCCGAACACGCCACCACCCGCCAGCAAGTGAGCAAACTGCAAGCCACCGGCCGCATCGCCGCCGCGCGCGAACACGACTACCAAGACCTGCTGGCCAAGAACTTCATCTCCAAGCACGCCTACCTGGACAAACAACAAGCGCGCATCGAACAGGCCGGCGACCTGGCCAGCCAGCAAAGCCGGCTGCAAGAACTCGACGCCGCCATCGCCGGGCAAGAACAAGAACGCAAAGCGCTGCAAGCCAACTTCCGCAGCGAGGCCCTCGACAAACTGCGCGAAGCGCGCGAACAAATGCGCCAATACGGCGAAGACCAGAAAAAGACCGGCCAGCGCCAGGCGCTGACCCGGCTGGCCGCGCCGGTGGCCGGCAGCGTGCAGCAACTGGCCATCCACACCGTGGGCGGCGTGGTCACCGAAGCGCAGCCGCTGCTGGCGGTGGTGCCGCGGGACGAAACCCTGGAAATCGAAGCGCAGATCGAAAACAAAGACATCGGCTTTGTGCGGCCGGGACAGGCGGCCACCGTCAAAGTGGAAAGCTTCCCCTACACCCGCTACGGCTACCTGGACGGCGTGGTGGACAGCGTCAGCCACGACGCGATGCAAGACGAGAAGAAGGGCTTGGTGTTCCTGGCGCGGATCCGGCTGAAGCAAGACCACCTGAGCATAGACGGCGCGCGGGTGCGGCTCAGCGCCGGCATGACGGTGAGCGCGGAAATCAAGACCGGTCGTCGCCGGGTGATCGACTACTTCCTGAGTCCGCTGCAACAGCATGTTGGCGAAGGCCTGCGCGAGCGCTGAGATGAAACTGCTGCTGATCCACCAAAACTTCCCCGGCCAGCTGCGCCACATCGCTGAACACCTGAAAGGGCGGCCGGACATCGAACTGCTGGCGGTGGGGCGCGACAGCGCGCCCGGCCTGGCCGGCGTCAAACTGCTGCGTTACCGGCCGCATCGCGGCCCGCATCGGCACACCCACCCCTATCTGCACAGCTACGAAGACGCGGTGCTGCACGGCCAGGCGGTGCTGCGCGCCTTGCAGCCGCTGCAACAGCGCGGCTACCGGCCGGACGTCATCCTGGCCCACCCCGGCTGGGGCGAAACCCTGTTCCTCAAAGACCTGTTCCCGGCGGCGCGGCTGATCCACTACAGCGAGTACTACTACCACGGCCAAGGGGCCGACGCCGACTTCGATCCGGAATTCCCGCTCAGCCTGGACGGCGCGGCGCGGCTGCGGGCGCGCAACGCGCTGCACCTGCTCAACCTGGAACACGCCGATCAAAGCGTCACCCCCACTCACTGGCAACACAGCCTGCACCCGGCGGCCTACCGGCCGAGTGTGCAGATCCAGCACGAAGGCATCCGCTGCGGCCAACTGGGGCCGGACCCGACGGCGACGCTGACCCTGCCCAACGGCCGGACGCTGCGCGCCGGCCAGCCCATCGTCAGCTATGTGGCGCGCAACCTCGAACCCTATCGCGGTTTCCACAGCTTCATGCGCGCGCTGCCGGCGCTGCTGCGGCAACGGCCGGACAGCCAGATCGTCATCGTCGGCGGCGACGGCGTCAGCTACGGCAGCGCGCCGCGCGACGCGGCCAACTGGCGCGAAAAACTGCTGCGGGACAAGCCGGTGGACCCGGAGCGGGTGCACTTCCTGGGCAAGGTGCCGTATGACATTTACCGCCAGGTGCTGCAAGTGTCGGCGGTCCATGTCTACCTGACCTATCCCTTCGTGCTGTCGTGGAGCCTGCTGGAAGCGATGGCCAGCGGCTGCCGCATCGTGGCGTCGGACACCGCGCCGGTGCGGGAAGTGATCCGGGACGGGGAGAACGGCGAGCTGACCGACTTCTTCGACGCGGCGGCGTTGGCGCAGAAGGTGGGGGCGGCCTTGGAGACGGACGGCGGCGGGCTGCGGCGTGCGGCGCGGGAGACGGCGGGGCGCTACAGCGTGGAGGCGGGATTGGCGGGCTATCGACGGTTGTTGGGTTTGCCGGCGGAGTGAA
>NZ_JBMDJX010000062.1:0-4029 GCF_057809415.1 Chromobacterium sp. FG22
GCGCCGCCTCGGCCGCGTTCTCCGCCGCCGCCGCGCCCGCCTCGATCTGCGGCTCCGGCAGGCGCTTGCGGTCCACCTTGCCGTTGGCGGACTGCGGCAAGGCGTCCAGCCACACCCAGGCGCGCGGCACCATATAGCCCGGCAGCTGCGTCTCCAGCCATGCCTGCACCGCCGCCGCGTCCGCGGCTTCGGCCGAATCTTGCCGCGCCACCAGATAGCCGACCAATTGCTTCTCGTCCGCGGCGCTGCGCCGCAGCGCGACGGCGCAGCCGCTCAAGCCGGGGTGATGGCCCAGCGTTGCCTCGATCTCGCCCAGCTCGATCCGGTAGCCGCGCAGCTTGATCTGCTCATCCACTCGGCCGAGGAACTCCAGCGCCCCGTCGCGCCGCCAGCGCACGCGGTCGCCGGTGCGATACCAGCGCCCGCCGTCCGGCGGCGGCGCCGCGACGAAGCGTTCCGCCGTCAAGTCGGCGCGGCCCAGATAGCCGAGCGCGAGCCCGTCGCCGCCCGCCCACAATTCGCCGGGCACGCCGACCGGCACCAGCCGGCCGCCGGCGTCCACCACGCGCACCTCGGTATTGCCTATCGGCCGCCCAATCGGAATCGAACCGCGTTTCACATCGCCGGCCGTCACCCGATGGCTGCAGGTGAAGGTGGTGTTTTCCGTCGGGCCGTAGCCGTTGATCAGCGCGACGCCCGGGCAGGCCTCGAGAAAGGCGCGGCAGCTCGCCACCGGCAGCGCGTCGCCGCCGGTCAGCAGTTCGCGCAGGCCGCCGAGCGCGGCCGGCTCCTCTTCCACCATCATGCGGAACAGGTCGGCGGTCAGCCACATCGTGGTGACGCCGTCGCGCGACGCCGCGTCCAGGAAGGGCATGCCGGGCTCGGCCAGCACCAGCCGCCCGCCGTTCAGCCAGCAGCCCCAGATTTCGAAGGTCGAGGCGTCGAAGCCCAGCGGCGATTGCTGCAGCATCACCGTCGACGCGTCCAAGCGCGCGTAGCCGCCGCCGACGGCGAGCCGGACCACCGCGCGATGCGGCACCGCCACGCCCTTGGGCCGCCCGGTGGAGCCCGAGGTGTACATCACATAAGCCAGGTCTTCCGCGCGCCGCGCCGCGGACGACACGGGCCGCGCGTCGCCGGCCTCGCAGTCGGCCAGGCTCAGCACCGGTCCGGCGTAATCGCCGAGCCAGCCGGCGTCCAGACCGTCGGCGACGATCATCAAGGCCGGCGCGGCGTCGGCCGTCATCGCGCTCAGGCGCGCGGCCGGATAAGTCGGATCCAGCGGCAGATAGGCGGCGCCCGCCTTCAGCGCCGCGAGGAAGGCGGCCAGCAGCCGCGGCGAGCGCTCGCCCGCGACGCCCACCACCGCGCCCGCCTCGACGCCGGCCGCGCGCAGCGCGCCGGCCGCGCGGTCCGACCACTGATCGAGCTCCGCGTAAGTCCAGCGCTCGCCGCCCTGTTCCAGCGCGACGCGTCCGGGATGGGCGGCCGCGCATTCGCGGAACAACGCGTCGATCGCGGCGTCCGCCCGATACGGGCGCTCATGCCGCCCCCATCCGCGCAGGCGCGCTTCTTCGGCCTCGGACAGGATGGGCAAGCCGCGCGCGTCCGCGTCCGGCGCGGCCAGCGCCGCGCGCAGCAACGCCAGATAATGTTCGCCCAGCTGACGGATGGTGGCCGCGTCGTACAGATCGGTGTTGTACTGCCACACCGCGAAAGTGCCGCGCTCGTCGCCCTCGATCGACAGATAAAGATCGAAGCGCGCGAACGGGCTGTCCAGATCGAAGGGCACGGCCGCGCCGCTCGCGGTGCGCACCGCCGGCAGGCGGACGTTCTGGAAGGCGAACACGGTCTGCGCCAGCTGCTCGTGCCGGGGGCCGCCGCGCGCGCGCAGCCGCTCCACGATGGCGTCCAGCGGCACGCCCTGGCGCGCGAAGGCCTGCGCGCTCGCGTCGCGGACCCGGTCCACCAGCGCGCCGAAGCTGTCGCCCTCGCCCACCTCGGTGGCCAGCGCCACCAGGTTGACGAAGTAGCCGGCGATGTCCTCCGCCGCCTGGAAAGGCCGGTTGGCCGCCGGCGTCAGCGTCAGCCCGCGCGCCTCGCCGGTGTAACGATGCTGCAGCAGCGCGAAGGCGCTGAACAAGGTGGTGAACAGCGTGGTGTTATGGCCGCGGGAGAACGCGGCCGCCGCATCCATGCACGCGGCCGGAATCTCGAAGCGCTCGGTGCCGCCGCGCCCGCTCAGCGCCGGCGGACGCGCGCGGTCGCCGCGTATCGCCGGCACCTCGTCCACCTCCGCCAGCGCCTCCGTCCAGGCGTCCAGTTGCGCGGCGTAGTCCGGCGACGCCATCCAGCGGCGCTGCCAGGCGGCATAGTCTCGATAACTGAGGCGGGGCGCCGAGGGCTCGGCCGCGTCCGGCGACGCGAGATAGGCGCTGAAATCGCGGATCAGCACGCTCATCGACCAGCGGTCGAAGATGGCGTGATGGATGGTCAGCACCAGCACCGCGGCGCGCTCGGGCGTCGAGAACAGATCGACGCGCCACATCGGCGCGCCGGCGGCGAAGGGCTGTCGCGCCAGTTCCGCGGCGCGCGCGCGCAAGGCGTCGTCGCCGTCCACCGCCCACGCTTGCAAGGCGACGAGCGGCTCGGGCAGCACCCGCTGTTGTTCCGGCTCGCCGTCGCTGAAGACGGTGCGCAGGATGTCGTGCCGGCGCGCGAGCGCCGCGAAGGCGCGGGCGACGGCCTCTTCGTCGACGGCGTCCGCGAGTTCGATCGCCGCCTGTTCGTTGTACATCGCCGGATCGCCCAGCCGCGTCGCCGCGACCAGACGGGCCTGCCCCGGCGACAGCGCCGCCGCGTCGCCGGCCTCGCCCGGCAGCGCCGGCGCCAGCGGCGCGGCGCGCGCGCCTTCGTCGTCGAGCACGCTCAGCAGCGCCTCCTTGGCCTCGCGCAGCCGCGCGACCAGCGCGGCGTCGAGCGCGCCCTGCGGCGCCTGTACCTGAAGCTGGTCGCCGCGACGATGCAGCGTGACGCCCGCGTCGGCAAGATCGGTCATGAGCCGTGCCATGGTCATAGCGTGATTTCCTCCGTGTCGGCGCCCGCGGCCGAATGTTGTTCCGTCACCAGCTTGCGCTCCAGTTGCGCCATCACCTGGTCGATCAGTTCGTCCAGCGAGGAGCCGTCGATCAGGTGCGAGATCGCGACGGACACCCCCAGCGCGCGCTCAAGCGCGTTGCGCAGTTCCGCGCCGGTCAGCGAGTCCACGCCCAGGTCCAGCAGCGAAGTCTGACGCGGCAAGGCGGCCGGGCTGGACAGCACCGCGCGCAGTTCCGCGTCCAGATAATCGGCGACCCGCGCGCGGCGCTCGCCGGCGGGACGGCCGCGCAGTTGGTCGAAAGACAGGGTCCGCGCATTCGCCGCCGGCGCGCGGCCGACCAGGCCTTCGATCAGCGGCGGCAGATCGGGCTGTGCCGCGATCCGCGCAAGATCGATCGCGGCCACCACCAGATGCGGCTCGCCGGTGAACGCCCGCTCCAGCGCGGCGAAGGCCTCGCCCTCGCTCAGCGGGTTCAGGCCGCCGGCGCGAATCCGTTCCGCCGTCTTCGCGTCGGCCGCGCCCATGCCGGCCGCCCACGATCCCCAGCCTATGGACAGCGCCGGCCGCGCGCGCAAGCGCCGCCACTGCGCCAGCGCGTCGAGATAGCCGTTGGCGGCGGCGTAGGCGGCCTGGCCGTGACGGCCGACCGCCGCGGAGATGGACGAATACAACAGGAAGAAGTCCAGCGGCTCGGCCTCGGTCAGCCGGTCCAGCAAGACCGCGCCGCCCACCTTGGCGCGCAGGGTCTCGGCGAAGGCCGCGGCGTCCAGCGCGTCCAGCGTCGCGTCGCGCACAATGCCCGCGCAGTGCGCGACGCCGCGTATCGGCCGGCCGGCCGCGGCGAGCGCCCCGCGCAAGGCGGCTTCGTCGGCGACGTCGGCGGCCGCCACGCGGACCTCGACGCCATCGCCGCGCAGACGGGCGCAAGC
>NZ_JBMDJX010000063.1:0-3767 GCF_057809415.1 Chromobacterium sp. FG22
GTCAGCCCCCTAAACCCGTCAACACCTTTTGCGAGAAAAACCTCAACAAAAGCGGGCCTCATAGGGCAAACCCTTGATGCGACAAGCAATATCCGTAAAGGGTATTTGCCGAAACACCTCAACCGCCCCGCCGAACCATGAAAAACGGGCCGAAGCTTAGCTTCGGCCCGTTCTCAATCTCACCTTTAATGATGGAAAGTCACGGCATAACCGGCAACTTTTCCAAAGCCTGGACCAATTCCACCTCGATCAAGCACCAATCGCTGCCCTTATCCATCACCTTGCCCAGAGAGAGCTGGAAATGCTTGCCCTTGGCCGTCATGTAGAATTCCTTGCCCAACACATATAAGGATAACGGCAGCAATAAGGCGTTCACTACCTTGCCCGAGCGCTGGCATGGCACGAACAAGGCGATATGCCCGGCCAGCCAAACCTGTTCAGGCGGCAGCGTGGGATCGATCAGCCTCACATCGGTTGGCCGCAGCGAAGCCGCCACTGGTCTTCTACTCAGGGTTTCAACCCCGAGGTAGATCTGATCCGCCGAATTACGCTTCACTCGGCGCACCACGCCCAGACTCCATCCATCCACCGATTTCTCGCGAAAACCGATCAAGGCGCCCAGGCCCACCCATTCGTTCCCCATCGCCCCCAAAGTCACACCCAGTCCGGTTTGGCTGACGTTGTCGACTTCCCAGCGCGAAAACTCTTCTTTTGCCGGCTGAGAAACAGCCTCCCCGCCCAAGGCAAGCCCAGGCATCGGCGCGCCCTTGTCCCGCTTCCTGGTGGTAACGAAGCCATAAATACGGATATTGGCCGCATCATCGAAATTACCGTCTTCCAGCGCGCCTGTTTGCTTGGCCTCGTCCACGACCCGAATCAAACGGTGCAGCACGGGCAGGCGATACGCCACTTCTATGCTCTGCCCGGAAACGGGCACCCGCTCCGCCCTTTCAAAACGCATTTGCTGGGGGGCCCACTCCCGCATCAAAGCGCGCAAGGTATTCGCGTCTATGCCCGGTTCCATCATGCGTTTAATTTCAGGCGGCACTCTGCCGGCGTCCAATACAATGCTCCAGCCATGCAGGATTTCGACCAGATCCGTTGTCCCCCAGTAGCGCGCGGCTTCGTCCACCAGGCCGCCCGACGCTCTTGCCGCGGGATGCGGTCCTTTTAAAGAGACCACAAAACTCGAATGTTCCGCGCAAGCCCGGGTTAATGACATACGGTTGCTAAGCACTTGCAGCAATTGATAGGCGAAGTGCAATTGCCTGGCGCTGAGATTGCCCCCGGTCAGCACGGCGAGCATATGCAAGATGAGGAATTGATCCTGAACCGTCGTCGCAGGCTGACCATCGCCGAACAGAAACACCGGCACGGAATCGCAACCATGATGCTCGGCGAACCAATATAGCTGGTTGACCCCCAGCCAAAACGCCTCTTCCGGATTAAAGCTTCGAACCCAATGCCAACGCGCATGCTCGCCAAGATAGAACATCATCCGCGACAGCACGATGGGCAGCAGCGTCAGCACCTTGGCGCCTTCAACGGAATCGGCGTCGACCGTCAGCACATGCTGATAACTATCGATGAAGCATTTGCCGTACGCCAGTATCTGGCTTCGCAATTGCGCTTCCAGCGCCTTGGGCATGCGCGTATTCAGCAAGTATTGCGCGCAGAGGTTTTCGTGCAGCGATTCGGTCTCTTGATTGAGCGCCAGCAGCGCTTCGACGCGATCCACCGAGATATTGTGCCAATCCAACTCCAATGGCGACAGCAAGGCCACCACGCGCTCATGCGCGGCCGCCCCATGCTCCTTCTTCAAAGCCGCCACGAACTCCCTGGCCGCTTCCGCGCTGGCCAACGGGTCGGAGCGACCTTTAGCCCCTCTTGAAAAAAAATCCAGCATAGCCGCCCACTCTCAAGACAATGTCAGCACATTTCAATCACTACGCGAAACAGCTTGAACGCTACATCCATTTATAGCAAGCCGCAAGCCGGCCCGCTGGCCGTCGGACAAAGAAAAAGCGCCCATGACAGGCGCTTTCGAAATTCATTGCAAACCCGCAGTTTGCTTAGATAGCCAGAGCGTCCAGGGCTTTGCCGCTGGAGATCCACTCTTGTACCCACACCGGCTTACGGCCGCGGCCGGTCCAAGTCAGTTCCGGGCTGGCCGGGTGACGATACTTGGCTTCCACCGGCTTGCGCACGCCGCCGGTTTTGCCCAGCACTTCCTCCACGCTCAGACCATAAGCGCGAGCAAGTTCAATGATTTGTTTCTTGGCTTTGGACTTTTCTTCGCTTTCGCGGCGCTTGATTTCAGCTTCGACATCGGCGCGCAGAGCCACCAGCTGAGTAAAATCCAATTTCGACAGTTCCATTAGCATGTTCCCAAATATATTGTAAGAGTAGTGGTGCGTTACAGATGATAATGTAGCCAAGCCTTTCCACTCAAGTCAAGGAAACAAAACAGAAATTATCAATTAATTCTCAGCCCCCTCATTCAAGGAATAGGGCAGCTCCAGTTGTTGAAGCCTTATTGTGTACGCCTCGTCAGCGTAAATACCTTCTTCCCAGGCTTGAAATTGAACCACGGCCAAGCCTTCATATTGATCCGGTGCCACTTGGCAAACCGCAGCCACCATGCCAATCGACTGCCCCGCCACGGACGGGCTATAGAGTTTGGCGCCGATGGCGAGCGGCCGTTTAAATGCCACTTTGAACATGCGGCGCTTCATTTTCCCCAAATACTGCGATCTGGCGACGATTTCCTGCCCCGGGTAACAGCCTTTCTTAAAGCTTACCCCGCCAATCAATTCCATATTCGCCATTTGCGGCACAAACTGCTCCTGAGTCGCCAGACTGATCCAAGGGATGCCCGCGTCAATATCCCGCCAGTCCCAAACGCTGGAGGACACCAGGCTCGCCGCCTCCGTCAGCCTTGCGCCAAGCTGCTCTGCGCCGGCTTCATCCACCGCCAGCACCCAGCCCGCCCCGGGCAGGCCTATCAACAGGCCCAATTCCACTCGAATCATTTCACGCGGCCCAACGCTTGCCGCCAATGCCGGCTCAATGGCCAGCGTATTCAGCGCCGTCGCGCCCGCAAGGCCAATCAAGGTCAGATTATCCGCAATGGATACCTTCACCTTGGAGCGCAAGACAAACATGCTCAGGCGCTTGGCCACGTATTCGGCCAGATCCGCCGACACCGCCAGGCAATAAACGCCGTCGCTCCGCCAAACCAGGAAGCTGGCCAGCATTCGCCCTTTGGCTGAAGAGTAACTGCTGTACTGGGCATGGCTTTCGTCCGACAACTCCCGCACATCGCTGGAAAGCTGCCCTTGCAAAAAGGCCTCCGCGTCCTCTCCCGCCACCTGGATGATTTTATGCTTATCCAGAACCGATATTGCGGCGCCTGCGCGCAAAGACTCCAACTGCCGCAAATGAACATTCATTTCCGCCGCATCTTTATTTGCCCGCTCTGCGCGCGCATCCAGCCTGAGCTTACCGTCCAGATTCATTTAACCCACCTCAAAAACGCGGCTATTCCCGCATTGTCAACAAACGAAATTTTAACGCGCCGCCGCCTCCCTTCGCCAGCGGTGAATTGCGGGCGTCAACGCCGCGTCCAAGCCGCCCGACAGACGCAAGCGATTTTCAGCCGCGCAAGTGTTGACAGCCCGACAGGCTGAAGCTATAGTTCGCCCTCACTCAAATCCCTGATAGCTCAGTTGGTAGAGCGACGGACTGTTAATCCGCAGGTCGCAGGT
>NZ_JBMDJX010000064.1:0-3764 GCF_057809415.1 Chromobacterium sp. FG22
TCGTAACGCCGCTCGGTCACATAGCCCGCCTCATCGATGCTCAGGCTCGGACGGCCCGCCGCGTCGTACACCGTGCGCGTGCTCTGGTCTTTCTCATGGGTTATCAACCGCCCCGCCAGTTCAGCCGCCGTCAGCGTGGAGCTCAGGCCATACACCGATACCGGTGTCGCGTAGCGTCGGCTTTGCACCGCCTGCCCCGCCGCGTCGTACACCGTTTCCGTCATCAGACCTTGCACATTGAGGCTGTAACGCAAGCGGTCATTGTCGTCGTAGATGTAGTAGGCGGTTTTGCCCATCGCGTCGGTCTTGGACACCACATTGCCCTGGCCGTCGTATTGGTACACCGTGCTCTGCTTCAGCCCCTCCGGGTCCACCGTCTCCCGCACCCGACGACCGGCGCCGTCGTATTCGTATTCGGTGGTCTTCGCCTGCGCCGTCCCCGCCGCTTCCGTCACCCGGATCTGCCGTCCCTGGGCGTCGTAGCCGTAGGTGGTCGTCAGCTTGAGCCCGTCCGGATCGACGATCAGGCTGTGCAGCCGGCCCGCCGCGTCGTAGCGCTGTTCGGTCACCCGGCCGTTGGGCTCGGTTTGCCGCAGTACGCGGCCCTCCGCGTCGTATTCGGTGCGGCTGCTCAGTTTCAGGCCGTCCGGGTCCACGGTGCGTTGTAGCACCCGGCCCGCCGCGTCGTATTGGTAGACGGTGCGGGTGCCGTTGGCGTCGACGCTCTCGATCTGATGACCGGCGCTGTCGTAGCCGCTACGGGTGGTTCCCGCCGGCGTGGTGGTGCTCAGCACTTGGCCGTCGCGGTTGTATTGGTAGGTCGTCGCCTGACCCAGCCCGTCGATCAGTTGCACGGTGTCCCCGTGGCCGTTCTTCTGGGTGATGGTCTGGACGCCGTCCGCCTGGGTGACGGTGACGCGGCCGCTGGCTTCGTCGTAGGCGGTGGTGGTGGCGCGGCCCAGCGCGTCGATCTGGCGCAGCACTCGGCCGAAGGCGTCGTAGGCGTGGCTTTGACGGCCGCCTTGCGGGTCCTGGACGCTGATCTGGCGGCCCAGTTTGTCGTAGTCGATCCGGCTGCGGTGGCCGTTGGCGTCGACGCGCTCGGTCTGCCGGCCGAAGGCGTCGTAGCTCGAGCTTGATCCCAGCGCCAGTCCTTCGGCATCGCGGGTCTGGCTTTGCAGCAGGCCGCGCCGGTCGTAGGCGCTGGTCTGCACGCTGCTGCGCGCGGCGTCCAGCCGCTGCCGATAAGCCACGGCTTCGCCGAAGGCGTTGTAGCGCCATTGTTCGCGTTCGGCTTCCAGCCGGTCGCCGGCGGCGAGGCGTTGGCCCAGGCGGTTGTATTGGCTGGTTTCGAGGCGGTCGGCCTCGCTGCTCAGCCCGCCGGGCAGGCCGCTTTGGTTGCCGCCGTTCAGCGCGGCCAGCGCGCCGGCGCCAAGCCGAGTGGCGTAACGCTGGGTGGCGACGACGTCGCCGAAGGCGTTGTAGCGCACTTCGCTGATTTCGCCCAGGCTGTTGAGGGTGTGGCTGAGGCGGCCGGCGGCGTCGTAGTAGTACAGGGTGCGCGCGCCGGCGCCGCCCTGGCCGTCGGGCCCCAGGCTGGCGGTGCGTTGGCCGCCGGCGTTGTAGTAGTGGCGGGTGCCCCAGCGCGCCCAGACGGCGTCGATTTGCGGGGCGCCGGCGTCGGCGCCGAGCGCGGCCAGCGCCTGGGCGCCTTCGCCGGCCAGTTCTTGCGTCACCCGGCCCTGGCTGTCGTAGCGCTTGAGCTGGCTGCGCGCGTCGTCGCCGGCCTGGCGGGTAACGGCGATCACTTGGCCTTGGGCGTCGTATTGGTAGCGGACGATCAGGCCGCTCGGCCGGTGCTCTTCGCGCAGCAGCCGGTCGGCGGCGTCGTATTGGCGCTGCACTTGGCGGTCGTTGCGGTCGGCCGCCGGGCGCAGCGCGGCCAGCGTGTCGCCGCCGCCGACGCGGGTGGCGTAGCGTATCGTTTGCGCAATGCGCCCTTGGGCGTCGTAAACGGTTTCGTCGAGGTAGCCTTCGGCGTCGATCCGGCCCACCAGCCGGCCGGCGCCGTCGTACAGGCTGCGCGTGCGTTGGTCGGCGCCGTCGCTGGCCGGGCGCAGGGCCTCCAGCGTGTCGCCGGCGCGGGCGCGCTGCGCGTAGCGCACGGTTTCGATCGCGCGGCCGGCGCCGTCGTAGTGGGTTTCGCTCAGATAGCCTTCGCCGTCCAGGCTGGCCAGCAGCAGGCCGTCGCGGTCGTAGTAGCGGCGGCTGACGCGGTCGCCGGCCGGATCGGCCGCCGGCTGCAGTTGGGCGTCGGACGGGTCCAGTTCGCCGGGCTGGCTCGCCAGCGCCGCCAGTTGTTCGGCGCTCAGCCGCGTGGCGTAGCGGGTGCTGCGGGTCAGCCGGCCGGCGGCGTCGTATTGGTGGCGCTCGACGCCGCCTTCGGCGTCCACGGTCTGGACCAGGCGGCCCAGGCTGTCGTATAGCCGGCGTTCGATGCGGTCTTCCGTCGGGTTCGCCGCCGGACGCAGCGCGGCCAGCGACAGCGCCGCCGGGTCGCCGCTCAGCCGGGCGATGTCGATCCGGGTCGCGTAGCGCAGGCTGGCGATGATCTGGTCGTTGCCGTTGTAGCGCCATTCGGTGACGTCGCCGGCAGGATCGATCTGGCCGACCTTGCGGCCGCGTTCGTCGTAGAGCAGGACGCTGGCGGCGCCGTTGGCGTCGATCAGCCTGACCGGCTGGTGGCGCGCATTGTATTCGCTGCGCGCGGTGCCCAGCGGGCCGCCGGCGTCTTGCTGCACCACGGCCAGCAACTGGCCGGCCGCGTCGTAGCTGCTCACCGTGCTCAGGCCGTTGCTCAGGCTGACCCGGGTCTGCCGCTGCGCGTCCTGGTAGACGGTGGTGGTGGCCACGCCCGCACCGTCCCGGCTGCGCACCACGCGGTTCAGGCCATCGTAGAGGTAGTCGGCCAGCACCGCGCCGCTGACGCCGTCCAGCTTCTGCAGCAGATTGCCCGCCGGGTCGTAGACGTAGCGCACGCTGCTGTGCCGACCGTCGGCCACGCCCTTGCCCTCGCCGTCCAGGGTGGCGTAGCGGGTGGTGCTGGCCACCAGGCCGCGCAGGTCGTAGCCGGTGTCGCTGCGTTCGACGCGGGACAGGTCCTGCTTTGCCGCCCAGGCTTGCAGTTCGGCTTCGCCGGTGGCGTCGTCGGCGCCGGCGAACACGCCGCCCTGGTACAGCAGCCGGCTGACTTCGCGGCCCTGGGCGTCGTAGCGGCGCTCTTCCACCCGGCCTTCGGCGCTGAGGCTGAAGCGCAGCCGCAGGCCGCTGGCGTCGTAGACGTTGCGCCGGGTGCCGGCGCCGTCGACGGTTTCGCTCAGCAGCTGGTTCTGGGCGTTGTAACGGCGTCGGGTCTGCTGGTTCTGCGCGTCGCGCACGCCGACGCGGTTGCCGGCGGCGTCGTAGTCGAAACGGGCGGTTTGGCCGCGGCCGTCGGTGATCGCGCTGACTCGGCCGTGGCCGTCGTAGTCGAAGCGTTGCTCGACGCCGCCGCCGGCCACCCGTTGCAGCAGGCCGTCGCGGTAGTTCAGTTCGGTGCGCAGTCCGGCGGCGTCGCGGACCACGGTGCGCTGCCCCGCGGCGTCGTAGTCGAAGGTGGTGGTCAACGTCTGCTCGCCGCGCACGTCGCTGACGCTGAGCACGCGGTAATCGCCATCTACCTGCGCATAAGCGAAGTCCAGCCGGCTGCCGTCGCTCTGCTGCAG
>NZ_JBMDJX010000065.1:0-2992 GCF_057809415.1 Chromobacterium sp. FG22
GTGGAGGCGGGATTGGCGGGCTATCGACGGTTGTTGGGTTTGCCGGCGGAGTGAAATGATTGCCTAAGTTTGGAGTGTATGGCTTGTGATGTGAACTTGATCAATGGAAGAGGATAAAAGAATGGCAACTTTGTGAGGAAGTTACCGCGTTGGAATCGGTAAAGTGTGACATAGAAAATAAAGAAAAGCGGTACTTATGTCGCTAGGCATTTTGATGAAGGGAGAGGCTGATTTATGTGTGAAGTGCTCAGAGATAAAGTTTTTGACGGTGTTGCATGTTTATGGTCTTGAGATGTGATGGTGGAATTGAAAGGCTGACAGTACATGCATGTCTTTTGTCGGAACTGATGTGGTTTTAATGTCGGTGGATGGGGGTGATAATTGTTTGGCGTAGAATAAGAAGTGTTTTATTGGGGATGGGCGTGGCGCGTGAGTTTGTATTTTATATAATGGGGTGGTGTTTGGTATGGGTAAAATTATTCTTCTATTCAATTTATTCTTGTTTTTCAAAATTATGCAGCGCCTAGTCGAGCTGAATGAATTTGCATGTAGGAATGGGAGGCTTCCTGGGTGTGGTTGGTTTTTTTGGGGATGCAAAGTTTCAAATCCTGTAGAGCGAGTATCTCAAAAGATTTATATGTGGTTTTCTTGGTTTTTCTTGTGTCTGCTTTTTGTGTTTTTGTTGTTTGACAGGATTGATTTGGATGATGTTGATAAGATGAGGATGGCTCGAGGATCTATCGGTATTTTTGCTTTTCTTGTTTGGCGAGCAATGCCTTATGTCAAGAGTGTGAGAAGTCATATTAAAGGGTGAGGTGTGATATGAGTAAAGCTGATACGGCTGCGTTAGTAGCAGGGTTGACTAATTTTTCAAATAATGTCAGAGATGGAAACTATGCTGGAGCAGTGTCCGCTGCCACCGGCGCATTAGCTGCAATAGCAAAATTGGCACCACATGTTCCTGCTTTATCTGTAATTGGGATGGGGGCGAGCATGGCGGATCTTGGACAAAAGTACCAAAGTGGAAAGATTGATGCTGCAAGTATGATTTCAACGAGTTCGGCAATTGTTGGTGGTGTTGCTGCCTTTTTGGTTGCTGGAGGTGTGGTAACTATTGCAGGTATTCCTACCGCAGCCGTTGTTACTGCAGCAGGAGTAATAGGTTTGGGGGCGGATCTCTTTCCGAAAGAAGTAAATGATATGGTTAATTCAGCCAAATCATGGTTCGAAAAGGCTGCTGAAGATTTGGGCGATCCAATGGGCGATGGAAGTGAATTTTTAGGGAAGGTTGCTAAGCTTTTCAAAAATGTTCATGATTGGAGTCGTCCAAGTGAATTTCCTGATTTTAGCAAGCCAGCACAAGCTATTTCTCCTATTGTTATTGATTTGGATGGCGATGGTGTCGAGACAGTCTCACGTGGGCAAGGTACTTACTTTGATTTGAATAATAATCGATTCGCTGAGAAAACGGGTTGGGCAGGAGCAGATGATGCTTTGTTGGTCTTAGATCGAAACGGAAACGGTCTGATCGACAATGGCAGCGAGCTGTTCGGCAATGAGACATTATTGGCCAACGGTAAGAAAGCAGCCAATGGCTTCGATGCCTTGGCAGAGTTGGATAGCAATAAAGACGGCAAGCTGGATAGTCAGGATGAGGCTTGGACCAGACTCAAACTGTGGCAAGACAAAAACAGCGATGGAGTGAGCAGTGCGGATGAGTTGAAAACGCTAGCCGAGTCTGGACTGGTTTCACTCAATTTGCAGTATGCCACACAGAACAAGACCGATGCTGCTGGCAACCAGCACAAACAGACTAGCCAAGCGCAATGGCAAGATGGCCGCATCACGGATGCGGTTGACGTCTGGTTTGCCGTTAACCATGCGGATTCTAAAGACCTAGACGTCAAAGCGTTGCCGGATGAGCTGCTTAAATTGCCGAATGTCATAGGATTTGGTGATTTGCCTGATTTGCGTCAGGCCATGCTGAACGACAAGGAGTTACGAGGCCTGGTTGAGCAATATGTTGTCGCGACGACAGCAGAGGCCCGTAAGGAGTTGCTATTGCCTTTGATCTTTCAATGGGCCGGCGTGGCGAATGTCGATCCGAACAGTCGCGATCCTAGCAAGATTTACGGCCATGTCATGGATGCGCGCCAATTGGTGGCATTGGAGAAGCTTGTTGGAGAAGGCTACATCGGAACTTGGTGCTGGGGAGAGCACGATCCCAATCCACATGGCGTAGCCGCACCGCTATTGAAAGCCGAGTTTGATAAATTTGCCAACTATGTTGAAGCCCAGTTGCAGGCGCAGACCGAGTTCAAACCCGTCATGGATCAAATTTCCATTCGTTATGACGCAGAGCGCAAGCAGTTTGGCATCGACTGGTCCGCTGCAAATGAATTTATCAAGGACTTGGCAGCACAGGGCAAGCTGAAGCAACTAGACCGCTTCAGCGAGATGATTGGTCATCTGGGAAATTACACGAGTTCCTTGCGCGATTCGTATCGAGAAAATTTGGCAGCCCTGATGCCTGGCTTACCTTTGGAGGCGAGAGAGGTTTTGCAGCATAAGGTACTAGCTGGCGATGATGCTAATGACACGCTGAATGGTGGAAATGGAGACGATAAGATTTTTGGCGCCGGTGGTAATGACGTTTTGAATGGCGGCGCCGGTAATGATTTGATGGAAGGCGGCGATGGCGATGACGTGCTCAATGGCGGAGCCGGTGCCGATACGATGCGTGGTGGGGCTGGCAATGATGCTTTGGTGACCGACTGGTGGGCCTCGGGCAATACCTTCGAGGGTGGTACGGGCAACGACACAATGGTGGGTAGCTATGCCAAGGATGTCTATCTGTTCAATCTGGGCGATGGCCAGGATCAGATCACGGACAATGCACAAAATTATCGGGACAGTGCCGACAACGACCCCAGCTACCGCGACGAGTTGCGCTTCGGCGCCGGTATCCGTCCGGAGGATGTGAAGACGGTGA
>NZ_JBMDJX010000066.1:0-2978 GCF_057809415.1 Chromobacterium sp. FG22
CGATGTCCGAATGGGGAAACCCCTCCGCAAGGAGATCCCAGACTGAATACATAGGTCTGAGGAGGCGAACGCAGCGAACTGAAACATCTAAGTAGCTGCAGGAAAAGAAATCAACCGAGATTCCGTTAGTAGTGGCGAGCGAACGCGGAAGAGCCTGTACGTGTTATGGATTGTGTTAGTGGAAGGTTCATGGAAAGGACCGCCATAGTGGGTGATAGCCCCGTACACGAAAACGCATTCCAAGGACTAGGCGTACGATAAGTAGGGCGGGACACGAGAAATCCTGTCTGAAGATGGGGGGACCATCCTCCAAGGCTAAATACTCATGATCGACCGATAGTGAACCAGTACCGTGAGGGAAAGGCGAAAAGAACCCCGGGAGGGGAGTGAAATAGAACCTGAAACCGGATGCATACAAACAGTGGGAGCGGACTTGTTCCGTGACTGCGTACCTTTTGTATAATGGGTCAGCGACTTACGTTCAGTAGCGAGCTTAACCGAATAGGGGAGGCGTAGGGAAACCGAGTCCGAATAGGGCGCTTTAGTTGCTGGGCGTAGACCCGAAACCGAGTGATCTATCCATGGCCAGGATGAAGGTGCGGTAACACGCACTGGAGGTCCGAACCCACTAGTGTTGCAAAACTAGGGGATGAGCTGTGGATAGGGGTGAAAGGCTAAACAAACTCGGAGATAGCTGGTTCTCCCCGAAAACTATTTAGGTAGTGCCTCATGTATCACTTCCGGGGGTAAAGCACTGTTATGGCTAGGGGGTCATTGCGATTTACCAAACCATGGCAAACTCTGAATACCGGAAAGTGCGAGCATGGGAGACAGACGGTGGGTGCTAACGTCCATCGTCAAGAGGGAAACAACCCAGACCGCCAGCTAAGGTCCCAAATGATCAGTTAAGTGGTAAACGAGGTGGGAAGGCATAGACAGCCAGGATGTTGGCTTAGAAGCAGCCATCATTTAAAGAAAGCGTAATAGCTCACTGGTCGAGTCGTCCTGCGCGGAAGATGTAACGGGGCTCAAACTGATAACCGAAGCTGCGGATTTGCACGTAAGTGCAGATGGTAGGGGAGCGTTCTGTAGGTCTGTGAAGGTGTCTCGTAAGGGATGCTGGAGATATCAGAAGTGCGAATGCTGACATGAGTAGCGATAAAGCGGGTGAAAAGCCCGCTCGCCGAAAGCCCAAGGTTTCCTACGCAACGTTCATCGGCGTAGGGTGAGTCGGCCCCTAAGGCGAGGCTGAAAAGCGTAGTCGATGGGAAACGGGTTAAAATTCCCGTACTTTTATGCAGTGCGATGTGGGGACGGAGAAGGTTAGGTCATCAGACTGTTGGAATAGTCTGTTTAAGCCGGTAGGCTGGAGTGGTAGGCAAATCCGCCGCTCCTTAAGGCCGAGACGTGATGACGAGGGTCTACGGACCTGAAGTGACTGATACCACGCTTCCAGGAAAAGCCACTAAGCTTCAGCTGCATAAGAACCGTACCGCAAACCGACACAGGTGGGCAGGATGAGAATTCTAAGGCGCTTGAGAGAACTCAGGAGAAGGAACTCGGCAAATTGATACCGTAACTTCGGGAGAAGGTATGCCTCTTAGAGTGAATCCCCTGCGGGAGGAGCTTTGAGAGGTCGCAGAGAATCGGTGGCTGCGACTGTTTAACAAAAACACAGCACTGTGCCAACACGAAAGTGGACGTATACGGTGTGACGCCTGCCCGGTGCTGGAAGGTTAAGTGATGGGGTGCAAGCTCTTGATCGAAGCCCCAGTAAACGGCGGCCGTAACTATAACGGTCCTAAGGTAGCGAAATTCCTTGTCGGGTAAGTTCCGACCCGCACGAATGGCGTAACGATGGCCACACTGTCTCCTCCTGAGACTCAGCGAAGTTGAAGTGTTTGTGAAGATGCAATCTCCCCGCTGCTAGACGGAAAGACCCCGTGAACCTTTACTGTAGCTTTGCATTGGACTTTGAACAGACTTGTGTAGGATAGGTGGGAGGCTATGAAGTGGGAACGCTAGTTCTCATGGAGCCGTCCTTGAAATACCACCCTGGTGTGTTTGAGGTTCTAACCTTGGTCCGTGATCCGGATTGGGGACAGTGCATGGTAGGCAGTTTGACTGGGGCGGTCTCCTCCCAAAGTGTAACGGAGGAGTTCGAAGGTTACCTAGGTACGGTCGGAAATCGTGCTGATAGTGCAATGGCAAAAGGTAGCTTAACTGCGAGACCGACAAGTCGAGCAGGTGCGAAAGCAGGACATAGTGATCCGGTGGTTCTGAATGGAAGGGCCATCGCTCAACGGATAAAAGGTACTCCGGGGATAACAGGCTGATACCGCCCAAGAGTTCACATCGACGGCGGTGTTTGGCACCTCGATGTCGGCTCATCACATCCTGGGGCTGTAGCCGGTCCCAAGGGTATGGCTGTTCGCCATTTAAAGTGGTACGTGAGCTGGGTTCAAAACGTCGTGAGACAGTTTGGTCCCTATCTGCAGTGGGCGTTGGAAGTTTGACGGGGGCTGCTCCTAGTACGAGAGGACCGGAGTGGACGCACCTCTGGTGTACCGGTTGTGACGCCAGTCGCATTGCCGGGTAGCTAAGTGCGGAAGAGATAACCGCTGAAAGCATCTAAGCGGGAAACTCGCCTGAAGATGAGACTTCCCTGAGGGCTTGACCCTCCTGAAGAGTCGTTCGAGACCAGGACGTTGATAGGTCGGGTGTGGAAGCGCTGTGAGGCGTTAAGCTAACCGATACTAATTGCTCGTGAGGCTTGATCCTATCATTTGAGTGGCTTGGGAAACTGAGCGACGAGATAGTGTTGTGCGACACAATTGAATACCGAATATATGTGGGTTGATCGAGTATCGACCTAGGCTTCTTCAAGTTTGTACCAGTTTATGTCTGGTGGCCATAGCGAGGTGGTCCCACGCCTTCCCATCCCGAACAGGACCGTGAAACGCCTTAGCGCCGATGAT
>NZ_JBMDJX010000067.1:0-2604 GCF_057809415.1 Chromobacterium sp. FG22
CTGGCTTGCTTGCTACTGGCTTGCTTGCTACTGGCTTGCTTGCTACTGGCTTGCTTGCTACTGGCTTGCTCGCTACTGGCTTGCTCTCCGCCGGCGCGCTCGCGGCGGACGGACTCGCCACAGGCTTGTTGACCGCAGGCTTCGACACCGGCGATTGAGCCCCCCCTCTGCTTCGCCCCTTGGGTGCCGCTGGCAATGCCGGCGGCTTTGCCTCTACAGGCTTAGGCTCGGCAGCCCGGCGCGAACCGCCCTGGCGCGCGCCGGCGCTGCGCGCGGGCACTGGCCTGGCGGTTTGCAGGTCGCCTTCCTTGACCAGAGCGAAGTCGACTTGAGCGCTTTCCAGATTGGCGCTCATCACCTTCACGGTCAGCGTATCGCCCAAGCGGTATTGCATGCCGCTCTTCTCTCCGACAATCGCCTGGACGTCCTTTTTGAAGTGGAAGTAGTCCTTGCCCAGTTCGGAGATATGCACCAGGCCTTCGACATACACCTCATCCAGCAATACGAATACGCCGAAGCTGGTCACCGCGCAGATCTTGCCCTTGAAGATCTCGCCTACCTTGTCCCGCATATAGTAGGTTTTCAGCCAGGACTCGACGTCGCGGCTGGCGTCGTCCGCCCGGCGCTCGGTCATGGAGCAGTGCACGCCCAGTTGCGCCCATTTGCCCGGCTTGTATTTGCCGCCTTTGAGCACCGCCTTGATCGAACGGTGCACCAACAAGTCCGGGTAACGGCGAATCGGCGAAGTGAAGTGCGCGTAAGCCTCGTAAGCCAAGCCGAAGTGGCCGTTATTGTCCGGGGTATAAACCGCTTGCTGCATGGAACGCAGCAACATGGTTTGCAATACCGGCGCATCGGGCCGCCCATGAATCTGTTCCGCCAGTTTGGCGTAGTCCTTGGCCGTAGGCTTTTCCCCGCCGCCCAGACTCAAACCGACCAGGCGCAGGTAGTTGCGCAGATTCTCCAGCTTCTCCTCGGTCGGGCCTTCATGCACCCGATACAAAGCCTTGTGCCCGTTCTGCTCCAGGAAATCTGCCGCGCAGACGTTGGCCGCCAGCATGCATTCCTCAATCAGGCGATGGGCATCGTTGCGCACCACCGGCACGATGCGCTCGATCTTGCCCGCGTCGTTGAAGATCATCTGAGTCTCCACCGAGTCGAACTCGATCGCCCCGCGCTGACTACGCGCGGCCAGCAGCACTTTGAACAAGGAATACAGGGTCTGGATCTGCGGCAACAGCGGGCTGTCGCTGCCTTTCTGGATCCAGTCCCAAACCTGGGTATAGGTCAGCCTGGCCTTGGACAGCATCACCGCCGGATAGAACTGGTAGCGCTTGACCACGCCCTTGGCGTTGATCTGCATATCGCAGACCATGCACATACGCTCCACATCCGGGTTCAAAGAGCAAATGCCGTTGGACAAGGCTTCCGGCAGCATGGGAATGACACGGCGCGGGAAGTAGACCGAAGTACCCCGATTGAGCGCCTCCTGATCCAAGGCGTCGCCCGGCTCCACATAGAAGCTGACGTCGGCAATCGCCACCACCAGGCGGAAGCCCTTGCCCTGCTTCTCCGCATACACGGCGTCATCGAAGTCGCGCGCGGTTTCGCCGTCTATCGTCACCAGGGGCAAATCGCGCAGGTCGACGCGATCCTTGGTCCAGTCTTTCTTGCGAACCTTCTTCGGCGTCGCCTTGGCCTGAGCCAGCACCGCCTCCGGGAATTGGTGAGGCAGGTCGTGCTTGCGCAGCGCGATCTCGATCTCCATGCCGGGGTCGGCATAGTTGCCCAGCACTTCCACCACCTGGCCGACAGGCTGACGATAGGCGTCCGGGTGTTGGAGGATTTCCACCATCACCACCTGACCGTCCTTGGCCCCCGCCTCGCCGCCCGGCTCAATCAGTATGTCGTGATTGATGCGACGGTCTTCCGCCGTCACCACCCACACGCCCCGAACCCGGTTGATGCGGCCAACCAGCCGCGTCACCACATGGTCCAGCACCTCAACGATCTTGCCTTCCTGGCGGCCTCGACGATCGACGCCGGACGGACGGACCATCACCCGATCGCCATGCATCGCTTTTTTCATTTCCCGCTCAGGCAGGAAAATATCGCCGCCCTGGCCTTCGCCTTCATCCGGGATGGCAAAACCGTAGCCATCGCGATGACCGGATACTTTGCACTTGATCAGATCCAGCTTTTGGGCAACGCAAACCGCGCCTTTGCGATTGATGATGATTTCGCCGTCACGTTCCATTGCCCGCAATCGACGCTCGAAATAAATAGATTCGGCCCGCGCAATCGACAACATGCGCGCTAATTCGTCAGGAAACAGCGGCACCCCCTGCTCGGCCAGAATTTTTAAAACGAACTCACGGCTCGGCAAGGGATTGGAATATTTAAGTTTTTCCCGTTCCAGGAAGGGGTCCTGTTCGCGGAGGGACAGGGTCTTTTGTTTTTTTTGTGTTCTAGCCATTGACACCCTCAAGAATATGTCTATAATTCGCATCTCGTTGCAGAGATGCAGCGAAATAATACAGCAAAGCGAAGCCCAGGTGGCGGAATTGGTAGACGCACTAGGTTCAGGTCCTAGCGCCCGCAAGG